>JAILBN010000069.1 GCA_024680915.1 Treponemataceae bacterium
TTCCTTTCGTGTAAAAAATGTAAAAAAAAAGCGATTCAGATTTCTCCGAATCGCTTTCGCCTAGAGCGGGAAACGGGAGTCGGACCCGCGACATCCACCTTGGCAAGGTGGCGCTCTACCACTGAGCTATTCCCGCAAGAATTGATACGAATGACAATCCGTATACTTGTCAGCAAAAATGCTTCATCGCATGGCATGAAAGCTATGCGAGAGAAGGGACTTGAACCCTTACGCCTTGGGCACTAGATCCTAAGTCTAGCGTGTCTGCCAATTTCACCACTCTCGCCCTTGGACATAGAGAATATAACTGAATGGAGAAAAAGTGTCAATATGTTTTTGCAGAATTTTTTATGTGGGGCAGGAAGAGGGAATACAGCCCGGTGAACAAGCCCCTGGCAAGGAAAAATCGAGTTTTCTGACTGATCCGGATAAACTGTTAGACAAGGGCGCCTGTACTGCCTGCGACGACTCTGGCAAACGAGTGCTATTCTCATATGTTCGACAGCTGTACCAGCTGGACTAAAGTGTCGGAGTTACCAGCGACGATTCTGGTTTCTTGGTGTTATAGTAATATGTTCAACGGATGTAGTAATTTGACGAGTGCCCCTGTACTGCCGGTGCGACTCTGACAGAAAGATGCTATCTGGGTATGTTCCGAGACTGTTCTGGTTTGACGGAAGCGCCGGAACTGCCAGCAACGACTCTTGCAGAAAGTTGCTATTCTAGCATGTTCAGAGATTGTAGCGAATTGAATTCTGTAACTTGTCTATCTACAAGGCTGGGAACTGACAGTACAAGTGATTGGTTGAGTGGGGTGTCTGGTACTTTCAGAAAAGCTGCTTCAATGGAAAAACGGGAGTCCGGAAGAGCGGTATTCCAAACGGCCGGACAACTGTAGCTTCAGCTTTCTAAGCACGAATTCATGAGGTACGGCTAAAAAGACAGCTTTTGAGCTTTTTAGCCGTACGAAAAGCAAAAAAAAGCTGTTTTTTCGGCAGTTCTGCCCTGCCAGGTACGGCTAAAAAGTCGTGTTTTGAACATTTTAGCCGTACGAAAAGCCTGGAAATGCTGTTTTTTCGGCAGTTCTGCCCTGCCAGGTACGGCTAAAAAGACAGCTTTTGAGCTTTTTAGCCGTATGATAAGCAATAAAAAGCTGTCTTTTGGACAATTCTGCCGTAGTGAGTACGGCTAAAAAGTCGCATTTCGTTCATTTTAGCCGTACCATCCCCAAAAAGGGGCTCCTGAAAATTCACGAAAATGTACGCGCCGGGGTGGAGGGGCAGCCCGTTAGTTCGGTGCTTGCACCCGAACGTCGGGCTGTTCACCGGAACTGGCACAAAGCCGCAGGTTTTGTGCTAGCGAGGAGAATGCGCGTTAGCAAACCCCGGAAGCCCGGAAAACTGATAAGGTCGGCGCCTGCAAGAAGCCGACCGTCTGCCCCGCGCCAGACGTATGGCTGCATCCATGCATCCATGCATCCATGCATCCATGCATCCATACTTTCCGAGTTTGACGCAACTTCGTTGCTTACAAACTCACAGTTTTTGCGCTCAACCGTCCACTTCGTGACCGGTTGCGTATGGAAATTTATTTTTGATGTCCGCTCACGCGGACGCGCAATCCATGAGCGTCGACACTCGACAAAACTTTGTGGCATAATATCTTCTTTTCTCTTGCAATAATTGCGGTATTTTGTTATATTTTTGAAAATATCGCAAAATTGCGAAAAGCGTGTCAGTTACCATGAAATAGAGGAATCCGCGAAATCGGTTGAGGGTTGCGGTTTGGAAATTACTCCGGGTGTGGTCAGTGCACGTACGGAGGTTTTATTTTATGGATATGAATGAAGTTTCGGAAGGAATTCCGAACGAAATTTCGGGAGAAATTTCGGATGAGAAAATCTCGGTGAGCGAAGAAATCGCTGGAAACACTGAGCTTTCAGAAACTGAAGAAATTACAGCAAACGAGGAAATATCAACAAGCGAAGAGATTTCCTTTCAGGATTTAGGGTTGGACGAGGTAACTCTTAAAGCTGTTAAGGCTAAGGGCTTCGAGACTCCGTCGCCCATCCAGATTCTTGCTATACCCCGTCTTTTGGACGGAGACGCCAACATTATCGCGAAAGCCCGCACAGGCACTGGAAAAACCGCTGCCTTCGGGCTCCCCCTTGTACAAAAAATCCGTTCCAACTCAGGTTACCCCCAGGCCCTGATTCTTACTCCCACCAGAGAGCTGGCCATGCAGGTCTGCCGTGAGATAGAATCTTTCACTACAGGAAAATATCCTCGGCTTACCACAGTATACGGCGGTGCGTCGATTACGAGCCAGCTCCGCGATTTGAAGCGTGGTGTCGAGATTGTTGTCGGTACTCCGGGCCGTGTCATGGACCTCTTGGACAGAGGTGCCCTTAAGCTGGACAAAATCAGCTATTTCATCCTTGACGAGGCGGACGAGATGCTCGACATGGGCTTTGTTGAGGATATCGAGAAGATTTTTGGCGAGGCCAACCCGGATAGCCGCATTCTCCTATTTTCTGCCACTATGCCGCCGGAAATCCTAAAAATCGCCTCAAAGTTTATGGGCGAGTATGAGGTGGTGGAGGAAGAAGCCAAGCCCGAGGAGCCTCTTCTTACCGAGCAGCACTATTGGGTTGTCCGTGAGAACGAGAAAATAGAGGCTCTTGTCCGCCTTATCGATATTTCGCCTGATTTTTACGGACTTGTTTTTACCCAGACAAAGATAGATGCGGACGCTGTGTCCAAGCAGCTTGACGAGCGTGGATACGAGGTTGCCGCCCTGCATGGTGACATTCCTCAGACCCAGAGAGAGAAAATCCTTGCCCGGTTCCGCACCGGAAAGACGAGAATTCTTGTTGCAACTGATGTCGCCGCGCGCGGTATCGACATTGAGGGGCTTTCACACGTTGTAAATTATGCGCTGCCTTATGACGGCGCGACATATATCCACCGTATCGGTCGTACTGGACGTGCCGGTGCCAAGGGGCTTGCCTATTCGTTCGTAAGGCCTGAGGAGCGCCGTAAGGTTGAGTATATCAAGCAGGTAACTAAGAAAGCCACTAAGGGCCTTCTTCAGGAGGATCCTGTTCCTTCTGTGGAGGAGGTGCTCAATGTGAAGCGCACCCGTCTTTTCGGTGAGCTCAAGGAGAAAATGACTGCAGAAAGTCATATTCCTGCAGAATTCCGTGATTTTGCCGGTGAATTGTGTGGGGATGTGGCTCCTGAAGAGCTGGTGGCCCGCCTTGTGCAGCTTCATTTCGGCAGCCGCCTTGACCCTGCCCGCTACGGTACTATTACTGTAAACAAGGCCGGTAAGGCTGACAATCAGATGAGGCTTTATGTGCAGCTGGGCAGACGCGACGGCTTTAACGCAAGGGAAGTTTCTTCATATATGGGAAACCTGCTCCGCATACCGGAGCATCTTGTGGACCGCATAGAAGTCACTGAGAATTTCTCTCTTATCAGCCTTCCTGTTCCACAGGGAAAAAGGCTTTTGGAGATGGCTTCCAGGGACAGGTCCCTTCCTCATGTGCACGTTGATTCAAAAGAAGGCGGTGGAAAACGTGAGGGGCGTGGTCGTCGTGATGGCGGCTTTGGCGGAAGAGCTTCCTTCCGGGGTGGTTCCCGTGGTAAAGGTGAGTTCGGCGGCCGTGGGGGTTACGGTGGGGACCGTGACAGACGCGGGGACTTGGGTAGAGACGGCTTCAGTGGCCGCGGCAGACGGGATGATTACGCCAGGGGCGAGTCCGGAGCCCGTGGTTTTGGTGGAAAAAACAGCCGTGATTTTTTCGATGGTAAAGAAGGATCCCGCCGATCCTCACGCCGGGAGTTCGTCAGGGGCATTCCCCGCCGCGCGGACGAGAAAACAGGAAACGCATCTCTTTACAAGAAATCAAGCGCAGGGAAATAGGCAGGACGGGAAGGGCTTCCGACGTGGGCGAGAAGCCTGGGGGCTTGTGTGAAAGCTCCTGCCCTGCATGGGCTCAAAGTCTGCGGTGGCGCGACCAATCTGACTGTGCAGGCTTTGGGCTGCTTTCCTGTGCGGGACTCTTTCCTCACTGCGCTTTCTACAATCTGTTTATCATATCAAGATGCTTTATATATAGGCCTGTGATATCTGTCTTTATTGTCAGACCACCCTGCAGGGACATATGGTCTCCTGTCAGCTCTGGCATTATGTACCATACTCCCTTTTTTAGAGGTGGTATGTCAGTCATCACTATGCTTTCTGCCAGGTCTGATGTCTGGCTTTCTTCTGCCTCTGTCATCGAAATGTAATTTGTCCCTGTCTCTGTTGACAGTGTTTTCCAGGGATAAGTGCTCTGGACGGATGCCGGGTCAGGGAAGTCCTCTGCCGGGGCGAAAGAGGGGGCGCGGGCCGAAATCGTGTTCACAAGGCCGTCGTTCCTCTGCCATTCCTTGCCCAGCTCTATGCCGTCGGGGGTTATTCCCTCAAAGCTTCCCATCCTGAGCGAGCTTCTTTGGAAAAGCTCTTCCATAATCTCTGTGAT
>JAILBN010000031.1 GCA_024680915.1 Treponemataceae bacterium
GGATCTGCTTGGAGCTTATATATTTTCGTCTGATGAAGAAAAAGCGTACAAGGAAAATAGTTCCTAAGAACATCATGACGCATGCGACGCAATCCATAAAGAAATGAACTGGAGAACCGATAAGCTCGTTCTTGTAAAAAATCGCACTTAAAACAGCTATGATTATTCCGCCAAGAAGGAAAAATGACATACCAAGCGACTTGCTTTTTTTGCGGCTGATTTTATCAAGATTTGCCTCGTCATCAGATGTGAAAAACGAAACTATCTTTCTGATAAGTCTGCGGAAGAAACCTGGGTTACGAAGCTTTTCAAGAGCAGCATAGCCAGCAAGAAGTTCTTCGTCAGAAAAATCATAGCGCTGTGTGTTCTCTTCAAGCTCCATCTCAAGCTGAGAAATTTTGTCGTTTGCTCCGTCGATGATATTTACAGCGATTGTCGTCCAACCGAGCTGTTTGGCAGCTTCAAGCCTGCGCTGTCCGGCAACAAGTTCGTATTTGCTGTTAAGAGTTATTGGATTCATAAGACCGTAACGTCTTAGGCTGTCTTTCAAGGCTTCAAGATTTCCTAAATCTTTGCGAACTCGTTTCCTAATTTTTATATCTTCGATACTTATAAGCAATTTCTTTCTCCTTGAATCGTGCGGAATGATTCAAAACCGCTAATCCAATAAATAATTATATTTCAGTTCACGCTCGTTTTCAATATCTGGAACAAGACTTGGATCTGCATAATAATTTGCGTTCTCAGAAGACGGTGACGAATCGAACGTATCTGGATTATATACGCCAAGACGTGAAAGATCAGAGTAGTTTTCATATCCGTCAAGGAACGAAAGATCAAGTGTAAGATATGGTGAACTTACTGAATTGTAACCTTTGTTTCCAACTTGCAAACGCTCATCCTTAAGACGAGCTACGCTTGCCTGTTTTGCTTCTGCCATGTGTGTATGAAGCTCACAAAGCGTTGTAGGTTCGGTTCCTTCCAAGAAATAGAATGTGCGTACATGAGAACCGCACGCCGCTGTTGGAAGCATACCAGAAACAGAACAAACCTGAGCTTCAACAATGCCTGTCTGCGGTTTGAAGAATGTCTTGTACGGCAAGTTCTCGTTGGCGACTTTCATAAAGTCACCCCATGCATGACCGGCAAGCGTTGAACCTGTCATTTCAAGACCAAGGGTCTTTCCTTTTTGGTCGAAACCGAACCAGAAAGCCGACGTATAATAAGGAGTAAAACCAACAGTCCATGCGTCTGCCCAGTTCTGTGTCGTTCCTGTCTTTCCGCCAGCTGGCAAGCTGTAATAGTTTCCGTTTGAGTCTTTATACTTGAATTTGTATGTATTGTAATAATATCCAGAACCTTTTGCCAGCGTACCCACGGTAACGGTGTTCTGCAGAAGGCTTGTCATTATGAAAGCAGTCTGTGGCGTGATAATCTGAATTGCGTCGCCTTTTTTCTGCTGTTCCTCGCGTATCTCGCGCTCAGGATTGATTACGATAGAGCCTTTTCTGTTTTCAACAGTTCTGATCGCCATCGGAGTGACTTCTTTTCCTTGGTTAGCGAAAATTGCAAACGCGCGTGCCATCTGAATCGGCTGAACAGTACAAACACCAAGACCAATCGGGTAAACAGGGATAAGCTTTCTTTCTTCAAGCTCGCTGTCCGGTATTCCAAGAAGTGCCTGAGCGCGCTTTATTGCCGCATCGAAACCGACTCCGTTCAGTACTTTCATCGAAGGCACGTTCATAGACGTTGCGAGCGCGTACCAAAGCTGTACGGAGCCTTCCCAAGTTCCCTTGAAGTTTTCGATATAGTATTCAGAGCCATCTTCTGTATAGAACATTACAGGCATGTCGTATATCTGAGTAGCCGGAGTGAATTTACGCGAGTCGATGGCCGCCGAGTAATAAAGTGGTTTGAAGCTACTGCCTGGCTGCAATGTCGCCTGTGTCGCTCTTATGAACTCGTTTGTATTTCGCTCAAAGACGCTTCCGCCAACGAGTGCATTGATGTAACCCGTGCTGTTCTCCAAGGAAATCATTGTTCCTTCGATGGTGTCTTTGCTCTTCGTTTCGTTCTGAACGGCGTTAGCCTTATTCGTGATGTTGATTTTAAGGCTTTCCATACCAGTCATAAGAGCCATAACATCAAGAACAGGATTAATCTTCGTTTTATATTCTGCTTTTGCTTCTGTCTCGCGTCGCTGCTCGGATGTCTTTATCTCTGGAATGTTGAAAATCAAAGAGATAAGCTCCGTCATCGGGATGTAAATATTTATGGCGTTCTGACGTTTTTTCTCGTAGTTCGTCTGATACGTCTCATTCGCGTAGTTTATGTACTTCGTCATTATCTGCTGCGCGGCTTCCTGATGGCGCAAATTGAGCGTCGTATTGACGGTAAATCCGTCTGTGTAAACGTTCATCGTACCGTAAAGCATTGTGTTAAGCTCGCGAAGCACGTATTCGCTGAACCAAGGCGCGGCATCTTCTCGCAAAGAGTATGCGGAAGAATTTGTGCGGATATAGTCGAAGTTTGTCCAGAAATCTTCAAATGATTCATCGGCTGCTTCTGCTGTAAGATAGCCGGACACTACCATCTGATTAAGAACGTCACGCTGTCTTTCCTGCGCTCTGTTCGGATAGTCGAAGGGGTTGTAATATGCCGGGTTTGAAAGCTGAATTACGAGAATTGCCGATTCTGCCGGGGTAAGCTTTGACGCATCATGTCCGAAATAATACTTTGATGCGGCGTTTATTCCGTATGTACCGCCACCAAGATAAACTTTGTTCAGATACAGTTCCAGAATCTCGTTCTTTGAGAAACGGCGTTCCATCTGAATAGCCCACCAAAGCTCTTTTATCTTTCTGGTGTAGGAAATATCCGTTCTGTCGCAGTACAAAGTTCCCGCAATCTGTTGTGTAAGGGTACTACCACCACCGAGTGATTTTCCGGTGAGCTTTCCAACAACGGCACGCATTATTGATTTGAGTGTGAAACCTCTGTGCTGATAGAAAACCCTGTCCTCACGAGTTATAAGAGCATCTATAAAATGCTGCGGAATGTCGATAAGGTCAATCATCTCGCGCTTTTCATCTGCGGAGAATTCCGTAATAAGCTCGCCGTTTATGTCCAAAAGCTTTGTCGGCAGAGATGGGTTGAATTCAGTGAAATTTTCGGTGTTTTTAGTGTTTATAGTTTGCGCTACTAGTGCACCTAACGCAGCTCCAAAAATCAAGGCAAAAGGAACTGCAAGAAAAAACAAAAAATAGGTACTCTTTCGGATTTTTTCCATTCTGTTAGCTTAAGAAAAACTATGTCTGCTGTCAAGTCCAAAATGGGATTATGTCAAAAATTGGAGCTTCGAAATAAAAAAAAGGCCGACTATGCAGCCGGCCATGCCCATCAGGCAGTCGGCCATACAATGGGTGGGAGGGGATTTGTCTGGCCGACATTTTATATATCGGATGCAACATTAGATATCTTTAGCTTTTACGTATTGTCTATGCTTGTTTTTTGCATATTTTACGCATGTTTTCTGTTTTTTGATGTGTTTTACGGCAGGTAATCTTGCGGATTGCGATTTTTTCCGTTCGTCCGTATCTCAAAGTGAAGGTGAGGACCTGTTGAAAGGCCTGTCGTTCCGACGTAGCCGATAACGGTGCCAGAGCGGACATAACCTTCTGATACGGCAAACTTTGAAAGGTGGGCATAGACGCTCTGCATGTTATTCTCGTGCTGAAGAATTATAAAGTTTCCATAAGTGCTGTCATTGCTGGCGGAAAGCACTTCACCGGACTTGCAGGCATACACGGGAGTTCCTTCTGGTGCCGCAAGGTCTATTCCCTTATGGAAAAGCTCTTGTCCTGAAATTGGGCTTATTCTCATGCCGTAAGCTGATGTAAGCACACCCTCTGGCAGCGGCGAACTCATGCGTGCGTCATAGAAAAATGCGCGCTCAGTCGGCGTAAGCCTTTCTGACTGGATAAAATAATAGTTTTTGCCGTCCAGCTGGACTACAGGAGCTTCTTTATAGTCTGGAAAACGTATTTGTATGAGCTTTTCGAGAATGGATGCTGGTTCGTCTTTGACGAATAAACCCGCCGCTGCCGGAACGTACAGCTTTTTGCCGGTGATTTCCGCATCTGGTGAAGAAAAGTTATTTAGAAGGACGAGCGTTTCAATCGGTATGTTGCACCGCGCCGCCACTGTTATCAGCGTGTCTTTTTCCACCGCCGTGTATGTGTAAATGTGTGGAATTATTTTCACACCGCGAACTTCGTCCATGTAAGATTTTTCCAAGTTGTCCATGAACTGGCGGAAAAGCTCGTTGCGTGATGAAAGAGCTGGAATTGTCTGGTCTTCGCAAAACGCAGCAGAAAGAATAGTAAGCAAATAAATAGATATTAATAGAAAAATCAGCTTTTTTGCATTGAACGGCGCATGTTTCATAGCTTTATTCTGCTGCTGATGTAATTTGAAAGAGAACCTGTAAGACCGAATGAGACGATCGATACCACAAGCCAGACTGCTCCGGCGGCGCGGTGACCTCCCATTACGCTGTTTACTGCCGCAATTATAAGGCCAATTGAAAGCACTGCACGCAGTGTCTTGAAAACAAGCTTGAAGATTAATGTTTTTTTTGCTTTTTTATCCGGTGCTTTTTTAATGCTTGAGTAAACTTTCCGGACAATTGCATAAAGGATTAAAGCAGAGAAAAGAATCAGCACAAAAGTTGTGAATCCGTCAGGATGATTCTGAGACACGAACCATACCGGCCAGACGAATGCAAAACAGAGCGCGGTGCAGACTGCAATGCAAACAATCACAATGATCGAAGATTTGATGATACCTGTAAAACCTGAAAAAATCTGCTTTATCATGATGTCTATATATAGAAAGATATAAAAAAGCTGTCCTAGAGAATAGCTCCGGGACAGCCTTTCAAAGTTATGCCTCTACGATAGCTCCTGTAGGACATGCAGAAGCGCATGTTCCACAGCTAACGCATACGTCTGGGTTGACTTCGCGCTTTCCGTTGTTCTCGCTGATTGCTCCAACTGGGCATTCACCTTCGCAAGCGCCGCAGTTTACGCATGCATCTGAAATCTTGTAAGCCATATCAAATACCTCTTTATGATTATTTCGGGTAAACTCCTCAGAGAAAATCCCGTAAAGGAAAAATCCTTGTAGATAAAATATCATAGAATGAGGGCAAAAACAAGGGATTATATTTGAAAATGGAGAAAAAATTATTGAAAAGTTTTGTAAAGCGTGCAACAAATCATCATCAGGTTCTGTATTTGAAAAATTCTGGAAGATATGATGAAACAACTTTTTGTGAAATGTTTCTATGATATTGACACAAAAACTGTAAAAACATAAAATTAAGATAACTTTTTATAGATAGGAGAAACCTCATGGTTAAAGTAGGTATTAACGGCTTTGGCCGCATCGGCCGCATGGTTTTCCGTGCAGCTGTAGAAAACTTCAACAAGGACATTCAGATTGTAGGAATCAACGACCTTCTCGATCCAGATTACCTTGCATACATGCTGAAATATGATTCAGTTCATGGTCCTTTCACAGGTGATGTCAAAGTTGAAGGCAACTTCATGATTGTCAACGGAAACAAAATCCGCCTCACTGCAGAGAAAGATCCTGCCAATCTTAAGTGGAACGAAGTAGGAGCAGACGTTGTTGTAGAGTCAACAGGTTTCTTCCTTACAGACGAGCTTGCACGTGCTCATATCACAGCTGGTGCAAAGAAAGTTATTATGTCAGCTCCTTCAAAGGATGCGACACCTATGTTCGTATATGGTGTTAACGACAAGACATATGCTGGACAGGACATTATTTCTAATGCTTCTTGTACTACAAACTGTCTCGCACCTATTTCTAAGGTTCTTAACGATACATTCGGAATCAAACGCGGTCTTATGACTACAATCCACGCTGCTACAGCAACACAGAAGACTGTAGATGGTCCTTCAAAGAAAGACTGGCGCGGTGGACGTGGAATCCTTGAGAACATGATCCCTTCTTCAACAGGTGCTGCAAAGGCTGTAGGAAAGGTTCTTCCTGATCTCAACGGAAAGCTTACAGGTATGTCTGTACGTGTTCCTACTTCTGATGTTTCATTCGTAGACCTTACATGTGAGCTGAACAAAGAGTGCAAATATGAAGACATTTGCGCAGCTATGAAGAAAGCTTCTGAGGGTGAGCTCAAGGGTGTTCTTGGCTACACAGAGGATTCTGTAGTTTCTACAGATTTCCGCAATGATCCACGCACATCAATCTTTGATGCAAAAGCAGGTATCCAGCTTGATTCTACATTCGTAAAAGTATGTTCATGGTACGACAACGAATGGGGTTATTCAAACAAAGTACTTGAAATGGCTCGTGTAATCGCTAAATAACTTTTATAGTTTTTTTAGATTAAGTCATGAAAACGCTCCTGCAAAGGGGCGTTTTTTTTACTAAAACATCAAAAAATTAAAAAAACTACATATTTCTTTTTTTTTTTCTTTTCTAATAACGAAAAATAAGGTATCATAATAATTGGACTATATCGATTTACGGTTGAGAAGGAGAATTCGATAATGGCTGAAAAAACAAGTTCTGAAGAGACCAAGAAAAAATTTGGTCTTGCAATAAAGATGGCTTCTTTGTTTTCACTGGTGATAATTATATTGATAGTGGGAATGAATTTTGCGATAGTAAGAGATGTTCGTTCCTCCATAACAGAGATTTATTCACAGAATGTCAGGAATCTTGCTATGGGTTCTGTAAATCATATTGCAGAAGCACTTCGTCTTTATCAGGAGAATATCCGTTCTTATGCAAAGTCTGAGATTGTGAGGACGGGAGATGAGGCTGCGATTATCGAATGGATGCAGGCCAATCCTCAATTTCAGCATTCCGATTATGACTATGAATTCTTTGCCGGTAGAAATGCTATTACCCATCGTGTCACTGGTGAGATAGGCGCTGATATTTCAGACCGTGTTTATTACAGTTCGATAGTAAATGGGGGAAAGACGGATTATATTGGAGACCCTATCGTATCCCGTACTTCCGGAAAATTCGTTGTGCCTGTAGCTACTGCTGCTGTTGATTCCAGCGGAAAAACCTTTGGTATTTTCAATGCCATGGTGAATATTGATAAAATCAATAAAATCGTAAAAGAGTCTACCCTCGGAACAGAAGGTTATGCCATTCTCCTTGATAGTAAAGGTGTAATTCTTTCTCATCCGAATCCTGAGCTTGTGAAAACGACTATGGAAGGATGGGAGGGTATATCCCAGGGCGCGAAAAGAGGTGGTATTAATGTCTCTATGCAAAAAACCCCTGTCGGTGAGAACCTTATGGCAATAACCACTGTTCCGGAAACTCCCGGCTGGATATATATGATGGCTATCACTGGAGAGGAGATTAACGTGGTTCCTGATTCCGTCAGAAAATTTATAACTATTCTGGGAGTTTTTGTAGGTCTTGTCTTGATGATTATCGCTTATATTATTCTTTCCAGAACGGTTAAAATGATTAAAGTCGTTACCTCTACTGTAAAGGATATTGCGACAGGTGACGCGGATCTTACTAGACGTATAGAGATACAAAAGAAAGATGAAATAGGTCATCTTATCAACACCTTTAATAGCTTCGTAAAAAAACTTCAGGATATAATCAGCTCTATTAAGAATTCAAAGAATACTCTTGAGAATGCCGATGAAGACCTTCAGCATAGTATTGAGGATACAGCGTCTGCCATAACGGAGATTCTTGCGAATATAGAAGGAATCGGCAAGCAGGTCCTGAATCAGTCTTCCTCTGTTTCAGAGACTGCCGGTGCTGTAACTCAGATTTCCCAGAACATTGATTCTTTGGAAAAAATGATTGAGAACCAGTCCTCCAGTGTTACGGAAGCTTCTGCCGCTGTTGAAGAGATGATGGGTAATATCAGTTCTGTGAATACCTCTGTTGAGAAAATGGCCTCGGAGTTCTCTGCCCTTGAGAAGGATACCCAGACCGGTATCGAGAAACAGAATTCTGTCAAAGAGCGTATAGATGAGATAGCTGAGCAGTCCGCTATGCTTATAGAAGCCAACACAGCGATAGAGAGTATCGCTTCTCAGACCAACATGCTTGCTATGAACGCTGCTATTGAGGCTGCACATGCAGGTGATGCTGGTAAAGGCTTCTCTGTCGTTGCTGATGAGATCAGGAAGCTTTCTGAGACTTCTACAGAACAGTCCCATACAATCGGTGATGAGCTTAGAAAGATTGTCCAGTCCATTGAGGTTATGGTTAATTCTTCTAATGAGTCGGAGGAAGCTTTCTCTGCTGTTGGAACCCGCATTAAAAATACGGATGTTCTTGTTCGTCAGATTAAGAGTGCTATGGACGAGCAGAATGAAGGTTCCAAACAGATTTTCGAGGCCCTTCAGTCCCTGAATGATAATACTTCAGAGGTAAGAAGCGCGGCAGTGGAAATGACAGAGGGCAATAAATCCATTATCAGTGAGGTTCGTAAGCTCCAGGATGCTACGGAAGTCATTAAGGAAAGTATGTCTGAAATGACTTCCGGCGCCAAAGAGATTAACCAGTGTGGAGCAGTTCTTGCTGATATTTCAAGAAAAGTTAATGATTCAGTACATCAGATAGGTTCAGAAATCGATCTGTTCAAAGTCTGATGTAAGATAGAGAATTATTAATGGACGGAGACGTTGTAAAGCAATAATGCTGATGCATTGCAGTTTTGCAAGTCTCCGTCTTTTTTTATGCGTGACTATATATTGAATTTAATTTTCTTTCCGCAGTCTTTGTAGTATTCCATGCGGAGTTCTTTTACCTGCTCGTCCTTGAGGTAATCCTCGAAGTTCATCATTCTGTCAATGACTCCTCCGGGCGTAATCTCAATTATGCGGTTTGCGATCGATGTTATGAATTCGTGGTCGTGACTGTTGAAGAGGATGACTCCGGGGAAATCCACGAGACCTTCGTTAAGGCTGGTTATAGCTTCAAGGTCAAGGTGGTTGGTCGGCTCATCCAGAATTACCACGTTAGCTCCGGAAAGCATAAGCTTGCTGAGCATACAGCGGACCTTCTCTCCTCCTGAAAGGACCTTCACAGGCTTCAATGATTCATCGCCTGAAAAAAGCATACGGCCGAGAAAGCCCCTTACATAGGCATCATCCTGATCCGGGGAGTACTGCTTCAACCATTCCGTAATGTTCATGTCATTATCGAAATACTTGGAGTTATCGATTCCCATATAAGTGTGGGTTACAGTCTGTCCCCAGTATACATCACCGGAATCTTGTTTCAGGTTACCTGTGATGATATCGAATAAAGCTGATTTTGACTTGTGCTCCAAACCTACGAAGGCAATTTTATCCGTCCTGTTTATGGTTATGCTGAAATCTTTAAGCAGCTGGATTCCTTCTCTGGAATAATTGAGCTTTTCGATTTTAAGAACATTGTTTCCTATTTCTCTGTTGGGCTTGAAATTCACATAGGGGAACTTTCTGCTTGTTACAGGAAGCTCCTCCAGGGCCAGCTTGTCGTAAATCTTTTTGCGGCTGGTCGCCTGCCGGCTTTTTGCGGCGTTGGATGCGAACCTAAGGATAAACTCCCTGAGGTCCTTCATCTTTTCTTCCCGTTTTTTCTGCTGGTCCTTAGCCTGTCTCTGCATGATCTGGCTCATCTGGTACCAGAAATCATAGTTACCGCTGAAAAGGCTTATCTTTCCGTAGTCTATATCGCAGATATAGGTGCAGACCGTATTGAGAAAGTGTCGGTCATGGCTGACCACGATCACAGTGTTGGGGAATTCAAGAAGAAAATCCTCCAGCCAGTTGATTGATTCCAGATCAAGACCGTTTGTAGGCTCGTCAAGGAGAAGAATATCAGGAGTTCCAAAAAGGGCCTGAGCAAGAAGTACGCGGACTTTTCGGCTTTCATCAAGCTCGTTCATCATCCTGTCATGGTATTCCTCTTCCAGACCCAGACCAGACAGCATCTGCTCTATCTGGTTTTCTGCCTCCCAGCCACCCAGCTCGGAGAATTCTGCCTCCAACTCGGCGGATTTCATGCCGTCTTCTTCCGTGAAGTCTTCTTTAGCATAAATCTCATCCCGGGCTTTGTTGCATTCATACAGTTTAGGATAGCCCATCATTACAGTGTCTTTGACGGAATAGGAATCGTAGGCGAAGTGGTCCTGCTTGAGGACAGCCATGCGCTCTCCGGGAGTTATTATAATCTGACCTGAGTCATGCTCAAGCTCACCGTCAAGGACCTTCAGGAAGGTGGATTTTCCGGCTCCGTTTGCTCCTATTATACCATAGCAGTTTCCTGCTGTGAACTTAAGGTTTACATCCTTGAATAAGGGGCGCTCCCCAAATTTAAGACTTACATCTGATACTGTAATCATTTCTTTTCCTTTTTATTGCCGAAGAATCTCTGGATAAGCCCCAGGATACCAGCACTTCCTTTCTTAGCCGGTTTTTCAGCGACCTGAGCTTTTTTGCTGCCTTTAGAATTCTGTTTAGACAGCTCATTCTGAGAAAGAGAAGTACCCTTAGGTGCAGAAGGATGTTTAGCCTGGCTTGAATATTTGTCGTTAGTCCGCTTTTTCTTGTTGTTCTTCTTTTTGTCAGCGGCCTTCTTCTTTTCCTCTTTTTTGACACTTTCAGTCTGGTTTTCATTGACAGAGGGACCTGAACCGTATTTCTCTTTGTAAAGCTTCATGCGGTCCTCGAATGACATAGCCGCCAATTCTTCCGATATCTCCTCCCGCTCGGAGCTTCTGTTATAAGGCTTCCTTCTTCCATCATTCTTTTTGTAGGAAGACCTGCTGTCTTTCTTCCTGCTGTCATCGTAGCGTGAGTCTCTTTTTCCAGAGCGCCTGTAATCGTCACCTCTGTGCTTGTCAGACCCGCGCCGGCCATCTCTTCTTGATTTGTATCTGTCGGAGTATTCTTCTTCGTATCTTTCTGTTTTAATGTAAACACCGCTGCTTACATCATCTATGAACATTTCCTCGCTTGCCATGGAGGCCGGAATAGCGTTGCCCACGTACCTCTCTATGGCAGGCAGGTTGTATACGTCCTGTTCGCTGCATAAGGTGTAGGCTTTTCCTGATTTTCCGGCGCGGGCTGTACGACCTATCCTGTGGACATAGTTCTCAGCCTCGTTGGGAAGATCATAGTTTACCACCATCTCCAGGTCGTTGACGTCTATTCCCCGGGCTGCCACATCGGTGGCCACAAGGCAGTTGAGCTCGCCCTGCTTGAAAGATTCCAGCACTTTCAGCCTCTTTGACTGAGGAAGATCCCCGATTATGAATTCAGCCTCTATCTCATTCATTTTCAGGCGTTTTGCTATTACCTCGCAGGAGCGTTTTGTGTTGCAGAAAATTATTACGCTCTTTGGCTTCTCGTTCTTCAGTATTCCAAGGAGCAGCTTCATCTTGTCATCACTTGAGACATGAAGGATAACCTGGTCGATCTCCTCTATAGTGATATGCTCCGGTTCTATGGTTATTTCCTTCGCGTCCTCTGTGTATTCCCAAGCCAGATTTTTCACGTAGGTATTGAGGGTGGCGCTGAAAAGCATAGTCTGTCTTCTGTCCGTTGCAGGGAGAACTTTTATAAGCTTCCTTAGATCAGGATAGAAACCCATGTCGAACATCCTGTCAGCCTCATCCACGACCAGGAAAGCAACCTGAGACAGGTTCATGGTCCCTGATTCCTCCAGGTCTATTACGCGTCCCGGTGTTCCCACAAGAATATCCACGTTTTTCTTGAGCAGGGAGGTTTGTTTCTCATATCCCACTCCGCCGTAGAAGCTGCCTGTTTTCAATTCTGTATCCTGGGCCAGCATCTTTGCTTCTTCCTCCACCTGAACCGCAAGTTCACGGGTAGGAACCATGATTAAAGCTTTTTTACCTTTCAGTTCTTCTACTGTAAGTAACTGCTGCAGCATGAGTGTAAGATATGCAGCTGTCTTTCCTGTTCCGGTCTGAGACTGTACATATAAATCGTCTCCCGTGAGCCCCGCTTTGAGAACCTGTTCCTGAACAGGTGTGCAGGTTTTGTAACCGGCTTTCTCAATACCCTTCATCAAGGATTCGTGTAAGTTGAATTCTGTAAAATCCATTCTGTCCTCTAACGACTGTTCCAAAAGCTATGCTTTTGAAAGTGAGCTTCGCTTCCCAAAAGAAGCTGTGTGATTTTTAATGATTGAACGTTTCTACCCGTTCTTGTCGGACTTTCCTTACTGCTGTTCAGAAAAAATCCGAATACATTGATTTGAAATTGTTGTAAAATACTGACATTACTATACAATTTTTAGAAGATAGAGTAAAGGGAATATAGGAAAAAAGCAGATAATGGAGAGAAAAGGAAAAAAAATATATAAACCTATAAAAAAAGTAGGTAAAACTACTTCCTTTTTTTGTTTTTTTTGTCTATATTAAATTCGTTATGTCGTACAACTCGGAACTATTCTGTAGCGGGGGACATTTCCCCTTTCATTTCCTAGATATGCCTGAGGCTGGCTCCACTGTCCTTCTGGGCATGTCTGGTGGTGTTGATTCCACTTTGGCCGCAATGATCCTGCAGCAAAAAGGCTGTAAGGTGATCGGTGCCACCATGTCTCTTTGGAACGATGACCTGGCCTTGGAGAAAAACGTCGAAGGCTTGAGAAATTCCTGCTACGGCCCTGATGAAGTCCTTGATATACAGGCTTGTACGGAATTCTGTAAGGAGCACGGAATTGAATATCATGTGATTGATGTCAAGGAAGCCTATAAAACAAACGTGCTTGATTATTTTAAGGCAGAGTATAGGGCTGGTCGTACTCCCAATCCCTGCATAAACTGCAACCCCCTGGTGAAATTCGGAGCCATGCCGGCAGCTGCCCGGGAGCAGGGGATATCTTTCGATTACTTTTGTACCGGCCATTATGCAAGACTTGTCCGCCCGGATACTTCCGATGGGAAAGGCCCTGTGATGATTATGCAGGCTGCTGATATGACCAAAGACCAGTCCTATTTTTTATATAGGATACCTTCTTCCTTTCTGGAGAAAGTTCGTTTTCCCTTGGGAAATATGACAAAGAAAGAGGTTTTCCAGATTGCCCGCTCCATGGGGCTTGCTGCTGCCGAGAAAGCGGAAAGCCAGGATTTTGTGCCTCCTGAGTTTTTTAATTTGATTTTCTCGGACAAGCCACCCATTCCGGGAGATATAGTTGATCAGGACGGAAGGCTTTTGGGCCGCCATAAAGGAATTGAATACTATACCATCGGGCAGAGGAGGGGACTGGGAGTCAGTGCCAGTAAGCCCCTGTATGTTAAATCCATTGATGCGGTAAGGAACAGGGTCGTCCTCTCAGACAATGACAGTCTTCTTGAAGGCGGTCTTGTTATGAATAATTGCGTCTGGCCCGGAGACCTTGCTCCTGAAGCTGAATTCAAGGCTGACGTAAAGATTCGCCTTGCTTCCAAGCCTGTTCCTTCCACGGTCAGACTGCGGAAAGATGAAGCCGGCCAGATCATACAGGGTGAATACGAGGTCTTGTTCGATACGCCGCAGAGAGCTGTAGCCCCTGGACAGTCTGCTGTACTTTATTCAGATAACCTTATATTGGGAGGTGGGATTATTTCCCGAGCCATACATGAATGACCGTATCTATTTAGATTACAATGCCACGACCCCTCTTTCTGACGAGGTCCTTGAATTCTATAAAGAAAAGCTCTCTTCCTATGCAAATGCATCCAGTCTTCATGAGGATGGCCGCTCTGCCCGTAAGGATATAGAGAAAGCCCGGGCTCAGGTTGCGGCTCTTGTGAACGTGAATCCGGATGAGATTCTTTTTACCTCAGGTGGTTCAGAGTCCAATAATACAGTACTCAATTCTATGATAGCCGAGTCGGAAAAACGTGGGCGGAATCTGGTGATTACTACGCAGATAGAGCACCCCTGTATCCTGGAGGCTTCGAAGCGCCTTGTCTCTTTCGGCCTGGAGGTAATTTATCTTCCTGTGGATGAATATGGCTGCGTAAAGACGGAAGAATACATGAAAGCCCTGGAAAAAAAGCCTCTTCTTGTTTCTATAATGACAGCCAATAACGAGATAGGGACCATACAGGACATAAAGAAGCTTGCGGCCCTTGCCCATGATGCGGGAGCCCTTTTCCATACGGACGCGGTACAGGCGGCAGGCAAGATAAAAGTGGATCTTGCTGATTGGAATGTGGACTATGCATCTTTCTCCTGCCATAAAATATACGGACCTAAAGGAGTTGGGGCTCTCTATATAAAGCATGGTTCTCCCATAGAACCTTTGATAAGGGGCGGTCACCAGGAGAAGGGTCTTAGGGCAGGAACCTATAATGCACCGGCCATAGCCGCCTTCGGCAAGGCTGCCGAGCTTGCCCTTGAGGAGCTTGAATCTTACGGTGAGCGGACAAGAGAGTTGCGCAACAGGCTTCGGAACGGTCTGCTGGCTTCTATTCCGGATATAAAGATCAACGGACATCCCGCGAAGGTCCTGCCCAATACACTTGATGTCTCCTTCCCCGGGGCAGAGGGGGAATCCATCCTGCTTCATCTTGACTTGCTTGGGGTGGACGTGTCCACTGGGTCTGCATGTGCCTCAGGAAGCCTGGAGCCTTCTCATGTTCTACTTGCTATAGGATTGGGACCAGAGCTTGCTCACGGCTCAATACGTTTCAGTCTTGGAAAGTACACTACAGAAGATGAGGTTGATTATCTTCTGAAGTATTTTCCTGGTGTTATCGAGAGATTGAGGAAAATGTCCTCTGCCTATTGTGCTGGTAAATAATAAGGAGAAATATCTTATGAATGAATGGATATATAGTGATGTTGTTAAAGAACATTTTATGAATCCTAAAAATGTTCTTATGGAGGAGGAATCTTCCTGGCCTTGTGACGGAAGAGGTATAGTCGGCAACCTTCAGTGTGGTGACCAGATGCTTATTCTTATCAGGGTGAGCGAAGGAAGGATAAGTGACTGCCGTTGGAAAACCTACGGCTGTGCAAGCGCTATAGCATCTACCTCCATACTGTCCGAAGCTATAAAAGGAATGACCTTAAAGGATGCATACAGGCTTAAGCCACAGGACATTGTTGCTAAGCTTGGGGGACTCCCGGATAATAAAATCCATTGTTCAGTTTTGGGGGACAAGGCTTTGAGAGCCGCCATAGATGACTATTTGGAAAAGAATAATCTTCCTTCCCTGAAAGGGACCGAGGAGGTGGAGATAGTCTGTACCTGTCTTAATGTGACTGACAAAGATCTGGAGGAAGCCTATAAGGATGGTGCCAGAAGCTGGGAAGACCTTCAGTCCCGTACTAAGATAGGCTCAGCCTGCGGCAGCTGTAAGGAGCGGGCTATGGAGAAAATGCACGAGTTCAGCCATCTTTTTGGGTAATAAAGGATTCTTCACGAAGAAGCGCTGCTGCTTAATTTACTTCCAGAGAATAGGTTGCAGTCTTCTCTTTTCCGAAAACATCTGAGACTGTGATGGATATGGTGTTTTTACCCTTCGAGAGTATCACTTCAGCTATGAACTGCAAGTTTTCGTCGGTGAATATTTCCTCGTAGGTGTAGTTTCTTTTTCCCATGAAGCAGAGCCTGTTGTTTTCCTGTTTAAGCATGTTGTAGGTAATGGTTTCTGTTACTGCTCCGTTTACTGCGACCGATGTCCTGTATGTCATACCCTTGGGTTGCCGGCCTATGTAAAGTGAGTATATGCCGGCATTCAGCTTGCTTCCTTGGGGTGTAATACTGGAGATTGTGCCTGATTCTGCCCTTACGGTAAGATTCTCGATCACTGGCAGCTCTGTGGTAGTTATGGTATGAGGCATTAAAATCAAGGGATTTATGATAGTCTTTACTTTCGTGTCTATAACCTGGAACTCCAGGCTGCAGAATCCGTCTTGCCAGCCGGAAGCCCCGCTTTCTCCAATAAGGTTTCCTTCAATGACATCAGTTGTATTTGAATCAAGAACAATTGAGTCCATGTTTCCGTAGACTGTCATTATATCATTTTGATGCTTCAATATGATCGTGTTCCCCAGGGTGGACTGGAACCAACCCATATCTGCGGTGTCTGCGTTCATCCTTATTAGTACGGTGCCGGAGTCTGCCGCTGTTACGGCATCCTGCTTTAGGAACTGTAATGAATTGGAATAGGTGTCTCCCTTTGGACTGCCGAAGAAAGAGCAGATGCTGTCAGTCTCAAAAAGAATCTGAGGCCAGTCAACGCAGATAGCAGGAAGAGTTATAAAAAAGGTAAAAATCAAGAATGAGAAAAATCTTTTGTGCGTCATTTTATCACCTTGTATTTTGAGATAGTAGAATCAGCTCCTATGAAAAGCGATGTTCCCTCAGTAATTATGAAAGCATTATCGGCTTCAAAGCTGAATTTTCCTATTTTGCAGGAAGGATTCTCGAAAATATATATGGAGTAAGAAGAGCTGTGTTTTGACAATACGAAGAACATATTGTTCTCAGGTTCTTCCTCTATAGCGATGATTTTTCCTTCTATAGGAATATGATTGGTCGTAAGCGTATTGCAGTCTATAATCCCGAGCCCTGTATAATCGTTCAGGAAAACCTTCTTGCTGTCTTTGCTGAATTTAACGAAAGTCTGTTCTCTAAGATTGTTCTCAAGGTATTCATGATAAATAATTTTGTTTTGTCCGTCAGTGTTCTTGAAAAGAATGAACCTTTGTTTATCTATGCCGCATACGCAGGCCGTAAGACCGTTCTGATCAGAGATGTCCGCTCCCAGTATAACCTGGTAGGTACTGCCGGAGGGATATATTGAATAATCTATCTTTCCCTCGTTGTTGAAGGAAACGAGCTTTCCATCTGCGTACCCTGCTATGCAGCCTTCAGCAGAATTGGAAAATGCTGTTATGGGAGAGATATCCTCATATCTCCAAAGGGAGTTTCCTTTTTCGTCGAGCTTGTCGAAGCCTGTGCCTCCCGGAAGAAAGAGATAATTTCCATTGTCGGTAAGCCAAGGAAAGCCTGCTTGTTTTATAAGTCCCACAAGAGTTCCAGCTGGGGTATAAAAGGGTGTGTCCTCCGCATCAGCCCCGAATACCGTCCATGAGTCTGTTGAGATTGATGCCATATAAGGAAAGCTCGTAAGGGAGTTAAGCTTTCCGTCGCGGGAAAAATAGCCTAAGAATTGACCGGTTTTGAAGGGAAGCCCGCCTTCCTCATATATTACTGGATCATCCTTCAGGGATATGGTCCATTCGTATGTAATCTTTAATGAACTGTCTATAGGTTCAGCTGCGAGTATTAGATACAATATGATAAATAAAAAAGACGAAATTATTAATAAAGCTTTTTTTTTGCGAGAATTCATACCAAGTTATGATATAATGGAAAAAAAAGATAGTCAATCCGACACTTCGTGTCCCTTGCTATTGTAAATCCCCCGCATCTGCGGACTGTAAAATGTCATGGAGGTTCTATGAATATCGAAGAATTATACAATGAGGCTATGAAAGCAGCTTCCAATGCTTACGCTCCTTATTCAAAATTTCGTGTGGGAGCGGCAATACTCCTGCCGGATGGAGAGATTCAGACAGGTGTCAATGTGGAGAACAGATCCTTCGGTGCGACAAACTGTGCTGAACGTACAGCTGTATTTGCTGCTGTTGCCAGAGGTTATAGGACCTTCAAGGCAATAGCTATAGCTACCCCCGATTCCGATTATCCTGTAAGTCCTTGTGGTATATGCCGTCAGGTGCTCTCAGAGTTTGCCCCTGCTGATACTCCTGTGGTTTTTGGAAACAAGTGGGAGAATAAGGTCACGACCACTGTAGGAGAACTTTATCCCTATGATGCCCTCCATGAACTTGCAAAATAATAAGGACGAACGCAACACTTGACAAAAAAGCGTAAACATTGCAAAATATTACAGGTTGTATCATAAAATATCATTCGATTAGAATTTTTTTGTAGTGGATTTTATAATCCCGGCATATGAAGCAGCTAGGTCTTACCTTGAACCTGCTTTTTTGAGGCTGGTATCTGTTATGGACAGTAGAATCCTTGCATAAAAAGCAGATAAGGAGTTTATTGTGGAAGATGATATTCTTACAATAGAAGAAGTTGCTAAATATCTCAGAGTTTCTGAGCGTACAGTATATGATTGGGCACAGAAGGGAGAGGTTCCTTCTGGAAAGATTGGAACCGTCTGGCGGTTCAAAAAGTCAGAGATAGAAAAGTGGGTCAATGAAAGGCTTTCTGCTGGAACAAAGACTTCCGCACCTGGTAATCAGATACAGGTAAAGAACATTCTTTCTCCGGACCGGATAATTTTCCTTAATCATTCTACTAAACATGATGCGCTGCTTCAGCTTGCAGCCAATCTGAGCACTGCCCCTCAGGTAAAATACAGTGATGAGCTCGCTGTTGAGATCCTTAAGAGGGAAGAGCTTATGTCAACAGCTATCGGTCGTGGAATCGCCATTCCTCATGTCCGTCTGTCCTCTGTAACTGACCTTGTGATGTCTGTCGGTATCAGCAAGGTTGATATAATCGATTTCCAGACTATCGATGATACTCCGGTACGCCTTCTTTTTATGATCGCTGCCGCTTATAATCAGCATGCATATTATTTGCAGACTCTTTCTTTCTTCAGTTCAAAAATAAAGAACAAAGAGCTTCGTGATTCCCTTATAAATGCGGCTTCACCAATTGATGCTTATAACTTGCTGATATCTGAGTAATCTCACTCACATAGAAGTCCGCCCGGTCTTGTGGCGGACTTTTTCTTTTTAAGGTATATTTTATTTATGCAGCAAGGCAAAAATGGCGTGCTTCGTGTGCTTGGTATAGACCCTGGTCTTGCTTCCACAGGCTGGGGAATTGTTGATTTCTGCCAGAACCGTTTCAAAATGGTGGCTTACGGAGTCATTGAGACAAGTCCAGATTCTCCCAGGGGCGAGAGGCTTTCCGCCATCTATTCCAGAATCACAAATATCCTTATGGAATATCATCCTAAGGAAGCGGGGATGGAGACCCTTTATTTCGCAAAAAATGTATCCAGTGCTATGGCTGTTGCAGAAGCCAGAGGGGTAGTGACCCTCTGTCTTTCACAGAACTGCGTGCTGCTGGGGGAATATACTCCCATAGTAATAAAGCAGTCGGTCTCTGGTTGCGCCACGGCCGACAAGAAGCTTGTCCAGAACTTCGTGAAGCTGCTTTTAGGCTTGGAGGATATACCCAAGCCTGATCATGCGGCAGACGCCCTTGCCGCCGCAATAACCCACATAAATATCAGACGGGTCTGACAGGCCTTCTGCCCCCGTCCACCAAAGAGAATTAAAGCTTCTTCACGACGATTTTCTCAAGCTCAAGACCGCTTTGCACAAAATTAAGCTTTATAACAGAATATTTGGTCGCCAGAAGCAATTCCTTTTCCTTTACAGAGCTTTCTTTCTCAGAGCCATTCCAGGTGATGCTGGTGATGGAAAGTCCGTTTATGCCTAGGGCTATGGGGATCTGTGCTGCCGCTGCTGCTTGCTCCGAAGCTTTTCCGTAAAAGAAGAAGTCGTACTGTCCCGGACCTTCCGTAGCGTCAAGAGTAAAGACGTAGGACGAACCTCTTGATGTATCAAGGCCTTTCGTCTCCAGTGTAAACTCTTTTCCCAGGGCATAGCACTCAATGTCATCCGGATCTGTTATAGACTCATTCTTCTTTCTGTTGAGAATCTCCACACTGTCGTCAATGCCTGAAAGACGTTTTTTAGCATGGGAGCCTTGCAGGAAGGAGATTATGTTAGCCGCGTTCCTAAGCAGCTCCTCCCTTGTGAGACTTCCCTCCGCCAGTGATGCTGCCGTATTGTCTCCGTGTATATTGGCTGCCCCGTCAGGTGTTGTCATGTATACGTCATTCTGGGCTCTGGCCATCTGTGCGAAGTCAGTCTTGCAGGGGCCTTGGCACTCGCTGTTGATATTGGCCCACCAGTCAGTCATTACGAAGCCTTTGAAGCCCCACTCGTTACGGAGAATGCGGGTAACTAGGTCGAAGTTGCCGGCCGCCCACATAGAGTTCGTGCTTCCGTAGGATGTCATTATGACATCTGCACCTGATTTCACGGCTATCTCAAAGCCTTTGAGGTATATCTCCCTTAAGGCCCTTTCGCTTACAGTCACATCCAGTCCAAGGCGGCCTGTCTCCTGGTTGTTGCAGCAGAAATGCTTCATGGCACCGGAAACCCCAGCCTTATGGAGCCCCTTTACTGTTGCCGCCGCCATAAGACCTGTGATGTAGGGGTCTTCCGAGAAATACTCGAAATTCCGTCCGTTCAGCGGATAGCGTCTTATGTTCATTCCAGGTCCCAGGAGAATGTCTACCTTGTTGTATAGCATTTCCTGCCCTGTAAGAAAGTAAAGCTCCGTTATAAGCTCCGGGTTGAAGGTCGCAGCCTGTAGTGTGCCTGAGGGCAGACTGAAGGCTTCTGCCCCTGAATCCAGCCTCATGCCGGAAGGCCCGTCCGAGCAACAGCCGCAAGGTATGCCTAGCTCCGCAAGGTGAGGGGATACGCCACCGAAGGCGGCGGCAGTACCTGGTGTGACTTTGGGACTGCCCATACCTTCTCCCCTGATTATGCAGGCCAGGTCATCGTCGGTCAGTTGCCTCAGAATAGAAGAAAGCTCGTCTCCCTTCTCCAGTATTTTTTTTACATCCTCACGAACCTTGGCTAGGTTTTCTTCCCTGTGCTTATTCTGATATGGCTCAGCAGGCTCTACAGTCTCCCTGACAAAAGAAATGCCGGTCTTAGAAGCCTTGTCCTCTACGGCTTTTAGACGGTTCAGGACCTTGACTGGAGAGAAGGCTTTCGTGGCTTTGCTGGTTACCAGTGTCCCGTCAATGAAGAAGGAGGCTGCCTGCAGCTCAGCTCGCACGTCTGTGCCCGCATAAAGTGTGTAAAGACCTGGCTCCAGTACGAAGCAGCTTTCATTACCACTTATACCCGTGTCGTCAAAAGAAGCAAGCTCCTTTGTGTCAATGGTGAAGGAAAGCTCCTGGATTTCTCCGGGCTCAAGGAGCTTCGTTTTTTTGAAAGCCACAAGGTTCCTTGCAGCTTTTCCCATCTTTCCTTGGGGAAGACCTGCGTATATCTGCACCGTTTCTTTACCAGCCCTGTCACCTGTGTTTTTTACCCTTACAGAGAAATCTATGACAGGAGCTTCTTTGTAATGAACTGGAGCTCCTGCCTGGCATAGAGCCGAATCACTTGAAGCCCGGCTTGTAGAGGCAGATGTCATAATGCTGAAGGATGTATAGGAAAGACCATATCCAAAGGGGTACATAACCTTATCTTTAGCTGCTGTCTCAAAATAACGGTAACCTACGTAGATATCCTCTTCATAGGAGACATGCTCGGGATTTCCGTAGTTGGAGTGGGCTGGATAGTCCTCCAGGGTAAGAGCCACAGTGTCCGTGAGTTTTCCTGAAGGAGAGACCTTTCCCGTAAGTATATCCGCAGTTCCCAGACCTCCTGCCTGACCTCCCTGCCATACATAGATCAGTGTGTCTATGTCGTATTCAGTTACGAAGCTCATATCTATTATATTTCCCACATTAAGGATAACAACCGTTTCCTTGAACTGGGATTTTACCCTTTTAAGCAGGTCTTTTTCTTCATCCGTAAGCTTCCAGGAGCCTTCTTCTGCTGCTATGTCCCGGTCCTCCCCTGCTGTTCTTCCGAAAATCACCAGTGCCGTGTCGTTTCTTTCTGCGGCAAGCCTTATTGTTTCATCATCGATGTGCATCTCTTTTTGGGAGTCGGGCTCTGCGCCCCATCCCAGACCTTTCTCGTAGGGGTTTTCTTTTTCCCATTCTTTGTATAGGGATTCAATTGCAGCGTCGATATTTACTGATCCGGAGGCCCTTAACCCCTCAGGTATACCGACGACACCGGAGACATTTACCATACCGCCGGAGCCTGTTCCGCTCTTATAGTAATTGAGCTGTGCCCGGCCGAAGATGGCGATTCCTGCCCCTTCTTTCAGAGGCAGTATCTTTCTTTTGTTCTCAAGAAGAACGCATCCTTCGGATACGACTTCCCTCGCTTTTTCTATATATTTATTCCAGTCAAGAGAATATTTCATAGCTAAATAGATATCATACAGAAGAAAGTAAAACAAGTGGGAAGGGGTGAAAAGCCGGAGACAACTTTAAAATAAAAAAAAATGAAAAAAAATCGCGTGATACTATTTACAGAAACAAAACTTTATGATATAAGGTTTCTATACACAGAAACGACATTGTATGTCATTTTTATTCTGCATTTATGGAGGATTTTTGATATGAAAAAAATTATCAGTGTTTTATTGATTTTAGGTATCTGCCTTTCAGGCCTTTTTGCTGGCGGAAAAAAAGAGGGAGATAGGACTGTCAGGATTGGAATCGCCAAGATCGTACAGCACGTAGCCCTGGATGCTGTTGAGCAAGGAGTTATGGATGCTGTTGAGGCTGCTGGTATAAAAGCTGTCTTTGACTGCCAGAATGCCAACGGAGACGTCAATACTGCCAATCAGATTGCGGCTCAGTTCAGGGACGAAGGTGTGGAGGTGGCTGTCGGAATCGCCACTCCAATTGCTATAGCTCTTGCCAACACAATGAAGGATACTCCTGTTGTATTTGGTGCGGTCACTGACCCTGTAGGAGCTGGTCTTGTAAAGACCGTAGCTCACGGAGACGCCAACGTAACGGGAATGTCCGATGAGCTCCCTTCTAAGGACCATATAAAGATTTTCAAGGAAATCACAGGAATAAAAACTCTTGGTTATATTTATACCTCCAATGAGGACAACTCCCTTTCTGCCCTGGAGCTTGTAAAAGCAGGCTGTGAGGAAGCGGGCCTTGAGCTTGTTATTCAGGCTATCTCCACATCATCTGAGGTAAAGCAGGCTGCTGAGGCAATCGTTGACCGCTGCGATGGTATTTATCTTACCACGGACAACACAGTCTTCTCAGCCTTGCCCAGCTTGGTCTCAGTATTCAACAAGGCCAACAAGCCGGTTTTCTCCGGTGACGTGACAGGAGCTATGGAAGGCGGCTGCTTCATGGCATCTGGCTTCAACTATTACAAGGCAGGATATGCCACAGGCGAGATGGTGGTGGATATCCTTAATGGCAAAAAGCCTTCAGAGATTCCTGTAAGATTCATGACAAAGCCTGAGGATTCAGACCTGCTTTTCGATTTGGATGTTGCGGCAGCCTGTGGAATAACAATCCCTGAAGAATACCTTAACCAAGCGACATATATTATCGAGAATGGAAAACTGAACCAGAAATAAGCACAGTATCGCACAGCAGTAGTATCGCGCAACATAAGTATCGCACGAAAACGCGTAGTGCAAAAACAGTAAATCCGAAGCCTTTGCGAAGCAACCAGCGAGGATTTACGTTTTGCACGAGAGCGTTTTCGTGTGTATAGTACGAAAGCACAGCATTACTTTCGCCGTCACCCTGTGTGTTAATGCTGGTTCCTCGCTTCGCTCGTCAAGGCATTACACACAGGGGACCGGACGGCTACGCAATACTGTGCTTCGGATTTACGTTTTGCACGAGAGCCTTTTCGTGTGTTAATATTAGACGGCGAGAGCAATACATTGCTTAGCGAGAGCAATACTACTGCGTAATACTGTGCGGATTTTTCGACGCATGATGAGAATTAGACTATGATAGAAACAATTTTAATAGAAGGCCTTATTTACAGCATAATGGTTCTGGGCTTGTTCATAAGCTACCGTACCTTGAACTTCTGCGATATGACCGTGGATGGAGCTTTCCCCATGGGAGGCTGTATCCTTGCGGCCTGCCTTACCCACGGCCTTTCGCCTATATGCGGCATAACCCTGGCTTTTTTAGGCGGCTGTCTTGCCGGTCTTTGTACCACCCTGCTTTACACAAAGCTCCGTGTCCCTGACCTGCTGGCTGGTATCCTTATGATGACCATGCTTTATTCCGTCAATTTAAGGATAATGTCCAACCGGGCCAACGTCTCATTTTTGCGCATACCCACAACCTTCTCAAAGCTCATAGAGTTCACAGAGACTCATTTCCCTTCTATTCCTGGTGAGATGGGAATCCTCTTCTTTCTTATCATTTTCATTGTGATATTCAAGCTTATCCTGGATCTCTTCTTCCATACTGATCTTGGACTCACCATGGGGGCCCTGGGCTCCAACCAGCAGATGGTTATCTCCCAGGGGGTCAATACTAAGATTGTAAGAGGAATCGGAGTTTGTGTGGGAGACGGTCTTGCAGCCCTTTCCGGAGCCTTTGCCAGCATGTACAACGGCTTTGCCGACGTAGGCAGTGGTACCGGAGTCATAGTCAGCGGTCTTGCCTCCCTGATGCTGGGCGAGTTCATTATCCGGTCGAACAGGATTGGTCTTCAGACTCTCAGGGTGGTGATCGGTTCCATAGTCTACCGTGGGCTCATGTTCCTGGCCCGCCGTTACGGTTACCTTATCAATCTTACAGCCAACGATCTTAAGCTTATCACAGGTCTTTTGATTATAATCTGCCTTATAGTGGCCAAGACAAAGGGTAAGGGGAATTTATCCAAGCATTTGAAACGCCCTGCTAAGGAAGGAGGTAGATAAGATGATCGAGTTGAAGGATATAGGAATAACCTTTCATGAGGGAACCCCTGATGAGAACACAGCCTTAAAGAACATAAACCTTAAGATAAATCAGGGCGATTTTATCACAGTGATAGGCTCCAACGGAGCTGGAAAATCCACTCTTTATAATTTGATAGCCGGAACCTTGACTCCCACCACAGGACATATCTACCTGGATGAGAAAAAAGAGGACGGAAGCTCCCTGCAAAGGGAAATAACCAACGATGCAGAATACAAAAGAGCCGCCTATATAGGCCGCATCTTCCAGAACCCCCTTCTGGGAACAGCGGGAAAAATGTCCCTGGAAGACAATATGATAATATGCAGCAAGAAAGGCTGGCATGGCCTGAAGATAAGCCTCAACAAAAAAAAGCGGGAGGAATTCAGGAATCAGCTGAAGGTACTGGAGATGGGACTGGAGGACCGCCTGAACGACAATGTGGAGCTTCTTTCCGGCGGACAGAGACAGGCCCTTACCCTGCTTATGGCCGTGCTCTCAAAGCCTGCCCTGCTGCTTCTGGACGAGCATACCGCAGCCCTGGATCCTGCCAATGCGGCTTTGATTATGGAGCTTACAAAACGCTTTGCCAAAGATTATAACCTGACGGTCATGATGATTACCCACAATATGCAGCAGGCCCTGGATTACGGAAACCGTATCCTTATGATGGACGGCGGTGAGATCATTATGGACATAAGCGGAGAAGAGAAGAAGCATCTTACTCTGGATGATCTGGCCCAGCAATTCCGTAAAATAAAAAAGCAGTCCCTTACCAACGATAATATCGTCCTGCAATAGTAGGAAAAGGCATCTGGCATAAATCGGTCAGGGCATATATAATAAAATATATGTTCAATAGTCTTTTTGGTACGATTACTGCAAAATATCCCCAGACCCTTTATATTGAGACCAATGGAATAGAGTGGGATCTTTCTGTTCCTGACACCTCTCTTGATGCTCTGCCTCATGTGGGCGAGCAGGGGCGGGTTTATACCTGGCTCCTCCACAGGGATGACAGCATGAAGCTTTTCGGCTTTGCCTCGGCAGAGGACCGCTCTTTGTTCCTGGATCTTCTGAAGGTGGATGGAGTTGGCCCCAAGGGTGCCCTTAAGATACTCTCCTCGGTTTCTTCTGAGCAGTTGGTCTCCGTCCTTGACGGCGGTGACGTGGGTAAGCTTGAGAAATTCCCCGGAGTGGGTAAAAAGACAGCCCAAAAAATGATGCTGGCCCTTAAAGGCAAGCTTACCCTTTCCGAGAACACAGCAAGCCCCAGGGGCAAGCCCGATACTCCCTATTCAGACCTTATAATCTCCCTTGCCAGCATGGGCTACGACAAATCACTGGTGGAGCAGAAGGTCTCTTTGATTGTGGAATCTCTTTCCAAAGACCCTTCCTTCCAGTCAAAGACGGACAAAGAGAGGGAAGAGCTTATCTTCCGCCGGGCCATAGTGGAGATGGCATGAGCGCCTTTTTTTCCGTGAAAAGCTCTATGCCCGTGACGGCCCTTTTGCCCGTGACAGCCTTTTTGACAGTGACGGCCTTTTTGCCCGTGACGGCCCTTTTGCGGTGTTTTGCTGCCTTAGCAGGACGGCTTTTACAGCTCCCATGCTTTTGCAGAAATCTGCCTTTTGGAGTTTTATATGATAGATGACAATCCCTTCAGCAATGAGGCTGCCTCCGGCCCTTTCGGTGAGCCAGGGCTTGCTTTCGGTGCTGCCGACAGCAATATAGTAAGACCTGATGCCCATTTTACCGATGATGAGCGGGAGGGCAGCCTTCGTCCCCAGCTCCTCGCGGATTTTTTAGGTCAGTCCAAAGTTAAGGATAACCTTTCTGTTTTTATTGAGGCTGCCCGAAGCCGTGGCGAGAACATGGATCACCTTTTCTTGATAGGTCCGCCCGGCCTTGGAAAAACCACCCTGGCCCAGATAACCGCCCATGAGCTTGGCGTGGATTTCAAGGTAACTTCCGCTCCGGCTCTGGAAAAACCAAAGGACTTGGCCGGAATACTTTCCACCATTACTGAGCGCACAGTTTTTTTCATAGACGAGATTCACCGCCTTAAGCCTGCCATAGAAGAAATGCTTTATATAGCCATGGAGGATTATGAGCTTGACTGGATAATAGGGCAGGGGGCTGCAGCCCGTACCGTCCGTATCCCCATACCCAAGTTTACCCTGGTGGGAGCCACCACAAAAGCCGGTATGGTATCAAGCCCGCTGATAAGCCGCTTTGGTATAGTGCAGCGTTTCAGCTTCTACGAGAAAGAGGAGCTGGCCCTTATAATCAAAAGGAGTGCGGGGATATTAAACATTGCAGTTGACGAGGATGCAGCCCTGCTTATGGCTTCCTGTGCCAGAGGAACTCCCCGTGTGGCCAACCGTATCCTCCGCCGTATGCGTGACTTTGCCCAGGTTTCAGGCAGCGGCCTTATTACCCGGCAGATAGTAGCCGATGGTCTTAAAAGGCTTGAGATTGATTCTTTGGGACTTGAGCGTTACGACAGGGAGATTCTTCTTTCTATAATACAGAATTATGGCGGAGGACCTGTGGGAGCCGAAACCCTGGCCATATCCATAGGAGAGTCCATGGACACCCTTGAGGATTACTATGAGCCTTACCTGATACAGTCAGGCCTTATACAGAGGACCCCCAGAGGCCGCGTGGTCACGGAAAGAGCCTATGAGCATCTGGGCCTTCCCCATAAGACCTCCCTGCAGAAAAGCGATTCACCTTCAGCAAATGAAGGAGACAGCGGACAAAGACTATTGTTCTAGTATCTGTTAGCAGGCTGCTTGAGGGATAGTTGATTCAAACCCTGCAAGCAGCTTTTTTTTGATTACTCGTTATTCAATACCAAGACAGGAACCACACCATAGAAAACGTTAACAGTTCCGTTTCCGATAGTTCCTCCAGCATCAACTATCTTTGCATTTGCGTTGGAATTTTGGCCAGGGGTACGGGTCCACCAGTTTCCTCGTCTTATTTCTATTCCGCTCTCTGTAACTTTTGTTACGAATGTACCATTAGCTATAGCTAAGTCAGAAAGAGGTCGTATCCTTTTTTTATTAGAAGCATCAGAAGTACCAGAAGTAAAACCATATGGGGATGGGGAATCATCTGAGAATCCTAATTCAGAGTTACTAAGCAGGAATACTTTATCATTTGTGCCAGGTCTTCGATAAGCTTCGTCGACATTATTAGTATTATCAACAGGAGTTACTTGGATTAATGCCTGTTCGTCGCTGGTAAAGGCTGTCTGCAAGAAGCCCTTTCCATCGAATTCATAACTGGTTGTACCCTGCTTATTGTATTCTATTCCGTTCAAAAAGGCTCTTATACGGCTATGATCATAGGAGAAAGCCTTGATGTCATCACGGTTTTCTTTATCATCATAATACTGAATAGCAGTAAGAGCCTTCTCTGCTATAAGGGTTTTCTTTCCTGTTTCTGGTTTGTCATTTACAACCCGCCATAAAATTGGTTCAACCATAAAATATTTGTAGCTGCTTCCCCCCTGACCAACCGTTGTTCTATCTGAATATGTATGATCTGAGCTTGAATAAGTATTGCCATTCTCTGCTGCTTTTACATACCATTCGCTATCATCACCCCTATAGTAGATGAAGCCACCCACACTGATAGCAATATTTTCATTTACTGTTACATTTTCATATTTTATAGTCTGGGGCCATAAACCGAATTTAACGTATGTTGCTCCAGATACGGAAACTGCGTTCGGAGGATTATCAACCACAGTATAGCTGGAGCTAGGTGGCTCTGGGGCTACGTCTCCTGTAAGTGAAATGTTCGTGTCGTAAGCTATACCATGGAAGCTGGCGCTTACATGCAGGGTATAATCCATATCAGAATAGACACTGGCTGTGGAAGGAATTATAACTCTTGCGATACCTGCTTCAGCCACAATGTTTGAAGCAGGTATTATACCATTTACAACTTCATCATCTTCTCCTGTTAATGGAACAGGGTCTCCATAGCAAAGCAGGGTGAAGGCCCATGTGATGTCCTCTGCACTGACTGTGACGACTTCATCGTTATTTGTGTTATTTGTAACATCTGCACTTATTGTCAATACGCTAGAGGGTGCAATTGTAGTATTTGTACTTGAGAGAGTGACAGTATAATCAAATGAAGTGCCAATACCACCTCCGCTTGTGGCAAGAGTTGCCTTTCCTGCATTATCTTCTGTACCTGGGGCGACGGCATAACCTTCATCGCTTGTGAAAACTGTATCCACATCTATATCTGGGTTGAGCTCAGTCAAGCTATTGGTGAATACAAGAGGCGTTCCTAGACTTGGGGCTGCACTTGTAGTAACACCTATACGGCTGTCAGCGTCAAGAGCTTCTGTAACTGTTATAATTTTATCTGAAGGCAGATAAAGGTTATTGCTCTTTGCATTGTCGCCTGTGCCTTTAGTGTTTCCTGTCACATTTATGGTACCTTGGATATTGAGCGTTCCATTGTTGTATATACCGGCACCATTACCGTCATCAGCTGAATTTCCTGTCACCCAGCAGTTATTAAGGGTTACCTCTCCTCCGGCATATATTCCGCCGCCATTACCACCGATATCAGCTGAATTCCCTGTCACCTGGCAGTTATTAAGGGTTACGCTTCCTTCGGCATATATTCCGCCACCACCTTCAGAGGAAGTTGTTTCATTGTCTTCTATGTTGCAGTATGTAAGAGTGGCTGCTGAGCCCTGGGCTACGTAGATACCTCCGCCAGGATAGGCTGATGAGCAGCTTTGTATGGTACAGTTGTAGAGAGTTACATCTGCTTGGACCGGAGTATCTTGTTGAGAATCTGCCGGAGAACCTATATATATACCGCCACCGCTGGTTCCTGCGGGATTATGATTATTATTCAAGGTCAGATTGTCAAGTGTTACAGGAATGGCAGTGTTTATGGTAAGGATAGAAGCAGAAGTGTTTTGTCCTGCTACTGCTTCAATTTTTTTGTTTCCGTCATATCCCTTTATAGTGATTCTTGCTGCTTGTATGTCTGAAGAAATCGTTGTGTTTTCATTTATATCGGACAAGAGTATATCGGACAAGAGGTGGATAGTGTATTCCGGCTCACTTCCATCATCCGGTCCTATTACTTGGTTCTGTATTTCCAGAACTTGAAGAGCTTTTCCGATGGTGGCGAAGGGTCTCAGTGAAGTGCCTTCCCCTGTAGTGTCGTTTCCTGCAGGATTATTCGTAGCAGATGCCACATAGAGGTTCGTCCGGGCATATTCCTCAATCATTTCCTGCGTCAATATGAGGCTTTCCGACACGTTTCCGTTATTTATCCATTTGTTGGTCGTCATGTTGTCGAATACGTTTATCTGTTGGTCGCAGGAATAAACAATGATATCCGTTTTTATAAAATTTAATTGTATCTCATATACTCCGCTTTGGATATTGTCTTCATTGATATAACCGTCGGCGACAGTGGCACCTTCCCATGCTCCTGTAATCTCTATGTTATCATATAAGGTCTCGTTTGCTTGAATATTGAGGTCTATCTTTCCTGTTCCCGTTGTAGTCGGTTCCAAAGTGATAGAAACCGGTGTGGCAGGGTTTATGTCAGCGGCACTAAGTGCATGACTATATGTGTAAGTACCCGTAAGTTTTGTCGTGGGAGCATCCTCACCCTCTTCCTGTGTTTGAAGCTCAACCTCAATTGTCCAGCTATATCCTATAGTAAGGTTTATCTCAAAAGTCTTATTTTCGCTGTTTACCGTTCCTGTCCGTTCTCTTTGTCCGACTGCTGTCGCTCTTATGAAGTATTGAGATTGACCTGTCAAGGCACCCGGACTTGCCATATGAGTCTGCTGATCTGACTCTCTGTCGTTGTATACAAGAGTATCAGGGTAAGCTCCGTTCATGCTAGGTTGGTATTCAGAAAAACTTCCCCTTATAGTTACGTTTCTCCCCTGGACAGGAGATACTTCGGCTTTTTTCGGAGGCTCGAATAAATTGGAGCAGGACAGGAAAAGAAGGAGACAGACTATAGATAAGGAAAGGCTTCGAATCACATTCAGGGGATGAAAGAGAGTGAATGGAAGCTTGGGACTATGTTTTATGTCCTTTTTTTCCTTTATGAGATTAAACTTTTCTATATAAAATTTTAATGTCATTACTATCTCCAAGTAAAGCACTTAAAAAGATGATGTGCACTTACTCCAATTTTTCATTCGATAAACAAATATACAGTATTTATTATAGCACGATAAAATGTCTCCGTCCATATTTTTGCCAAACAAGAGCTTTATCTTTACCTGTCGGACAAGATTCTCCTTCCTATGTCAGGGCAAGGAAACAGGAGAAACTCCCTCTATAAAGAATCTTGCGTCATGGTTGATGTTTTTGTATTCTGCCACTACATAAAGGGTATATTTGTCAGGGAATAATATTGTTTGGGTGTCAGGATATGATATTGTTTGGGGTATTGTAATTTTCACTGTATTATTATCCTGGGTCGTGCCTGGAAGTTCCGAAACGAATTCACTTCCGCATTTAAGCTGGAAGCTGTATGTGATTTGAGCTGGAGCTATTACAGGGGCTGCCTCTCCTGTGCCTAGCTTTGCCGTAACGTATATATAGTTTTCTTCTCCGATGGTGAAGCTGGTCGCCGGAACTTGATTTTCACTGGAGGCAGACAAGGATATAGATAATTGAAGATCGGTTTGTGATAGTGGAAAGTTTTCAGTGATAGAACCGTTGCTTATGGCAAGCTTTACTTCCCCTTCTCCTGTTATAAGCGCATACTCTTCATCACTTGTGAAGATAGTCGCTGGCTCCATCCCGCTGCATTTTGCGGAGAAGCCTGCTGTAAGGGGAACCGGTGTACCGGTACTTGGGGCTTTTGCTGTCGTAATACCTATTTCGCTTGCAGTCGTCAGGTGTTCCGTGATGTTGATGACTTTTCCTTCAGGAAGGTAGACGTTGCTTGTTTTTACACTGACACCGCTTCCCTTCATGTTGTCAAGTATAAGATTGTCACCACTCAAATTCAGTGTTCCATTATTGTATATACCGCCACCGTAGTACTTTGCGGCATTACCTGCTATAGTGCAATCGCTTAGTGTAAGGCTTCCCTTGTTGTATATACCTCCTCCCTGATTCGTCGTCGAGGTGTTCTTGTTGCCTGTTATGTCACAGTTTTTTATTGTGACATTTGCACCGCTCTTTTCTATCTGGATTGCGGCATTAGCATTGCTATTGAGATTATATATGGTCAGATTTTCAAGCGTAAGATTTATTTCTCTGTCTATTATCAGTAAATAGGAACAGTCGCAACCATTAAGTTTATCGCTGTCTTTGTTGCTTCCGCAGATTTTTAGGGTGGAGCCGGTGAAGGCTCCTAGGCTGGTTGTGTCAATAAAGATTGAGCCGTTTACGTCTCCGTTCACGTGAATAACATAGTCTGCGCTGTTGTTTTGGGCCAGATTTCCTATTGCGGACAAGGCTTCGTTTACGCTTGCGAAAGGCTTTGCCTGGGAGCCGTCTCTTGTACCTTCTCCGGTAGAAGCAGAAGAAACGTAGACATCACGATTAAGCACAAGAATTCCGTTGCCGGCTTCGTTGCTGCCGATGGAGAAATTATTGTTTTCCAGGGTGAAGCAATCTATGTCTCCTTGTTGTAAGGAAGAGTCTTGGCTTGGTGCAAGTACTGTAGTTCCGTTTGTAAAGGAGCTGGGGTAGAGCAGTGCCTTGCTTCCCGTCCATGAGAAATCGTCTCCTATAATTATTTTTTTGTCAGCTATGTATATTGAGTTTGCCCTGATTTCCCCTGCCGGAATTGAAAGAGCTCCCTTAAGGGTTATGTCGTTTCCGCTTCCATCTGTTGACTCTATATAAATTGCCCCGCCTTTTGTAGCGTTGTTGTCGGAGATGTTTCCGCCGTTCACTGTGACACTACCCGTAGGACTTTGATATATTCCGCCGCCATTACCATTGTTATTAGCTGAATTTCTTGTCACCAGGCAGTTGTTAAGGGTTACGCTTCCTCCGGCATATATTCCGCCACCACCTTCAGAGGAAGTTGTTGTATTGGCGTCTATGTTGCAGTATGTAAGAGTGGCTGCTGAGCCCTGGGCTACGTAGATACCTCCTCCAGAATGACCTGACGAACAGTTTTGTATGGTACAGTTGTAGAGCTCTACATTTGCTTGGACATCTTGTTGAGAATCTGCCGGAGAACCTATATATATACCGCCACCGCTGGTTTCTGTGGAATTTCCAAGGTTAAAGGTCAGATTGTCAAGTGTTACAGAAATGGCAGTGTTTATGGTAAGGATAGAACCTGATGTTGCTTCTATCGTTTTGTTTCCGTCATAACCCTTTATAGTGATGCGTGCGGCTGTATTGGTGCCCACGGAGGCAGAATCCATATTTATGTTTTGATTTAAATCTGACAGTATACGGATTGTGTATTCGTTTGCAGAATTGTTCAAGTCTTTTATTGCTTGAAGAGCTCTGTTTACTGTTAAGAATGGTTTTTTTGAAGAGCCGTCTCCTCTGCTGTCGTTTCCAGCAGTATTATCAACCGTAGCGTATGCCACATAAAGGTTCGTTCTGGCATAATGATTTATCAACACTGAGGTCAGTTCGAAAGCGTTGGAATCATTTATAGGAGAATGCTGATTTCCATCACTTATCCATTTGTTGGTCGTCATATTGTCGAAGACATTTATTGTCTGCTCGCAGGAGTATACGATAAGATTTGATTTTTTGAAAAGCAAGGTGATTGCATAAACTCCGCTTGGGATGCTGTCTACATCAATAACACCGTCAGTGACTGTGGTATTTCCCGTCCATTCTCCACCCTCAGGTATAGTGTCCGGGATAATTTCTATATAATCATAAAGATCTGGATTCTGACTTATTTCCAAGTCTATTTTCCCGTTTCCATTTGTGGTCGGTCGCAGGGTTATAGGAATAGATGTGTTTATATTACTTTCAGCAAGAGCAGCACCGTATGTGTATGAACCTTTCAGTTTTGTAGTGGAAGCATCCTCACCCTCTTCCTGTGTTTTAAGCTCAACCTCAATTGTCCAGATATGTCCTAATGTAAGGTTTATCTCAAAGGTATTTGCTGTAGGATTTACACTTCCTGAGAGTTCTTGCTGTCCTGTGGCTGTCGCTTTCACAGAGTATTCTTTGTTCCCTGTGAGGGGGGCTGGGTTCGCGAGGCGGTTGGACCCGGCAGTCATGTCACCGGACAGGAAGGCTTCTGGATAAGCTCCGTTCAAGTTCTGTTCGTCCTCGGAAAAAGTTCCTCTTATTCTTATCACCCTTTCTTCGGCAGGATGTGGGCTGGGTTCTTCCGGCTGGACAAAAGCATTTGGGCATGATGTGAACAGAAGGAGCAGGGTAGATAGCAGGCAGAAGCCTTTTATTGTCTTTCCAAAGAAGAAGCTTTGTTTTGAAGCATTTCCAGTGGGTTTTTTATTTACTACGAGATTTAACTTTTCTATATAGGGTCTGAATGTCATATCTATCTCCAAGTAAAGCACTGAACAAAAAAAGTGCCATCACTCCATTTTTTCTTTTGATAAACAAATATTCATTCTTATTATAGCACAAGAAAATGTCTCCGTCCATCTTTTTGCCTGAAACAAGGATTTATATAGCATCCTTGGCCAGGCAAAAGTGAATCCGCATGTTATCAGTCGACTCCTTCAAGGTTGAAAGATGCACTGTATGTCACAGCATTGTATCTGGCTGTAATATAAAGCCTGTATGTATCAGGGTATGATATTGTGTCGGGTATAGTAACCTTCACTGTATTGCCCTGAACCGTGGACTGAAGAGTCTCAGCAAGCTGGCTTCCGCATTTAAACTGGAAGCTGTATGTGATTTGAGCTGGAGCTATTACATCGGCTTCATCCCCAGTACCTGATATAGCTGTCACATATAGATCCTTTGACTGTCCTACCGTAAAAGTAGTTACGTTGTTTCCGTTCGTGACGGCATCCTTTAAGGTAAAGGAAAGGTTTCCTGTCGGTAAGTCAAGGTCATAGGTTCCGCCTCCATTCGCCAGGACAGCCTCTCCTTCGTTGTCACCAGTGCCATTTATGACAGCATATCCCTCATCACTTGAGAATATCGTGCTTGGCGTAATGCTGGAGGAGTTTTCATCGAAATCACTTGTAAATACAACAGAGCTTCCGGCTCTGGGTTTTACTTCCGTGGTTATACCGAGACGGCTTGAACCATCGAAGCCTTCCGCAAGAGTCACTGTTTTGTTTCTTAGAAGATAAAGGTTGTTTGCCTTTTCGTTTGTTCCGGTGCCCTTCGTGTTTCCTGTCACATTGACAGTACCTTTTATATTGAGGGTTCCGGCATTATATATACCGGCACCGTTTGTGCTGGCCGTATGGCTTTGGATACTGTTGCTCTGTATAGAGCTGTCTTCTATCGTAAGTCTTCCATTGTTATAGATTCCGGCTGTTCCTGCCGTGCTGCTGCCTGTATAGGTATTGCCTGTGACGTCGCAATTCTTTATGGTCACGTCCGCGCTGCTGTTGTCGATGTGGCTGCCGGCATAGGTGCCGCTGGAAAGACCTGTTATGGTCAGGTTCTCAAGAATCACTGTGTTAGCGCAGTTTATCCTGAGCAGAGAATCCTTGTCTGATCCGTCAAGCTTGTCGCTTGCCTTGTCTGAGCCCTTGATCGTCAGTGTAGAATTTGTGAAAGCACCCAGAGTACCGGTGGCTCCGGTTGTCAGAAGAATCTGGTCATTTATCGTTCCGGAAATATGGATGATATAATTGGTATCAACGGAATTAATGCTCTTTATTGCTTCCAAAGCCTTTGATACAGTGGCGTAGGGCTGCTGTGAAGAACCCTTGCCGGTACTGTCG
>JAILBN010000066.1 GCA_024680915.1 Treponemataceae bacterium
TGTACCGGGGATGTCGCAGATTATAAGGTCATCGACGAGCGCAGAAACACCGAAAGATCTTCCGTCTGACGGATACGGCGTCCACGGCGGTCCGTCCGGGATTTCCGGCATTCCGTCGTAGAATGCGAAATTGATTTCCTCACCATACTCAGTAAGCGGAATTCCGTTTTCCGCCTGCAGGTTGTCAAGGTTTGTAGTTATGTTGAGCGGAGTCCACACTACATCCGTACGCGCGGAGCTTTGGGCAGCCAGAACTCTTGCGGAAATGTTAGGAGATTCCCTGAGTACGTAGTCTTGTGCGAATGCGCCTAAAACAAAAAGTGTCGCGAAAAGAATTCTTAAGAAGATTTTTTTCATATAACCTCCAAGTATGTATGATGGATTCAAATCGTAACCGACAACAGCCATTTTATCATACCATTCTAAATTAAAAATGAACTGACGCCATTTTTTAGACAGTTATTACGCACATTTCAGGCTGAAAGTCATCGGTGATTTCCAGCCTAGTTTTTTTTGTATGCGGTCTTTGTTATAGAAGTGAATAAAATTTGTTATCAGATCTTCCATTATTTGAAACGAAAGCAGACCATAACCCTTGCTAAAAAGCTCAATATGAAGATTGTGGCAGAGGGTATCGAGACAAGAGAGCAGGTAGACTTCCTGAAGCAGAACGGCTGTGATTTGATTCAGGGCTTCTATTTCGCCAAGCCTCTTCCTGTGGGCGAGTTCGAGAAGAGGGCTTTCAGCAGACAAAAATTATCCTGAAAATACTGATGAAATTAGAAAAGTTCATTTAAATATGATATACTACTAAATATGACCATATACTATGGCGTAATATTTGTGCTTTCTCTGCTCTTTTCTTTGGTCTTCATCTGCCGCTGGAATCACAGATATCCCGCTTATGCCACAGTTCTTTTTGTTATTCTCCCGATAGTATGTTACGGCTATTTACTTATATCCAAAGCAGACAGCCTTAGCCAGGCTTTGATAGGCACTAAGCTGACTTATCTGGGTGGTTTGTTCGGTACCCTTGTATATGTGCTTAGTATCCTGACCTTGTGCAAGTTCAATATGCCTAAGCCCGCCAGGGTGGCTTTGTTCGCCTTCAGCTTCATCATATATGCTTTCGTCATCACTATAGGGCAGAATCAATTATTCTACAAATCCATGGACTTCATTTTTCAGGATGGTCGCGGTAAGTTGGTAAAGACTTACGGTCCGGTCCACACTGTCTTCTACATCTACGTACTGGCTCTTTATGTCCTGAGCTTCATAGGAGTCATTCAGGGAATGAAGAAACGCTACGAAGTCTCAAAAAAATCATCCATAATCTTTTTGGTCGTTCTAAGCTTTTCTTTTCTCTTTTTCTTTTTAGGCAGGAAGCTTGTGGACTCCATAGAGTTGATTCCCATAACTTATCTTTTGGGACAGCTTGTACTGATTTTGATGCTGGACAGGGTGATGCTTTATGACATAGACCTTACCCTGGTTGATGTTTCCCTTCAGAGGGAGGATATAGCTGTTATATCTGTGGACAGAAAGGGTAACTTTTTGGGATGCAACGATGTGGCTAAGAATTTTTTCCCAGTTCTGAAAACTCTCAAAATAGATGATCCCATGAATTCTGATGATGATTTCATAAAGAAAATATCTATGTGGATTGGTATTTTGAAGGAAAGGGGCGGAGAGTGCAGAGATGCCTATGAAAATGGGGACAAGCATTTCCATGTGGTCGTAGATTTCATAAAGAAAGGGAAAAAGAAGATAAAGGGCTATAACCTTATGATTGTGGACGATACAGAAGAGTATAAATATCATAAGCTTATAGAAGACTATAACAAGACCCTGAAGGCAGAGGTAAAAGAAAAAACGGCAAAAATAAGCCAGATGAATGAGGTCTTCGGCAAGAATGTCTCTCCCCAGATCCGTGATTATCTATTGAAGGGCAATGTTGAGCTGGGTGGAACTATTCATGATGTTACGATTATGTTCTGCGATATAAGGAATTTCACGGCCATTTCTGAGAATATGCCCAGTCAGAAAATCGTTAAAATGCTTAATTATTATTTTACAGCTATGGAAAGATGCATTTCCGCCCATAATGGAGTAATAAACAAATATATGGGTGATTCCATTATGGCCTTATTCGGGGTTCCTATGCCCCTGAAGTTGCATCAGCATGATGCCTTCGAGGCTGCTCTTGATATGCGTGCCATGCTGAAAAAGCTGAACAAGCAGTTCTCTCTCAATGGCTACCCACAGTTAAGCTTCGGAATAGGAATACATTCGGGTCCTGTCCTTGCAGGAAATATCGGAGCTGAGAACCGTATGGAGTATACCGTGATAGGTGACACCGTAAATACCGCCAGCCGTATGGAGGGCCTTTGCAAAGTTTACGATACGGATTTGTTGCTTTCCGATGATACTGCTGCGGCGATTATGGATGCTACTTCAAAGACTTATCTGAAATTCGTGGATTATGCCGATGTCAGGGGTCGCAAGGAGAAGGTGTCGCTTTTTACTTATTAGTGGTGGCTGCCCCGGCTTGCTGACGCTAAGCCTAGTTCATTTTCAGGTAATTGCGAAGTCCGCTGAAAAAGGCTGTTTTTGCGGCAGGCTTGGCGAAAAAATCATTCAGTCCGGCAAGAGGCTTGTCTGATGCGGCTGCCCAAAGCCGGGCGTTGGAGGCTTGTCTGTCAGGGCTTTCTGCAGTTGAGCTGACGGGGGCAAGTCCTGTGGCTTCAGCAATAATGGCCTGATTCTCGAGGGTAAGCAGCTTTTCCAGCATAGTCATGCTGGCAGCGTTCTTATCATCATATCTGTTTTTTATTACAGTTCCTGTAAGAATTGAGAATACTAGACTCCTGCTGTCCTTTTGTGGATTTATTTCAGCCACAGGGAAATAGGACTCCGTATATTTTTCGATAGTACGATAGGGTACGTTCCTATGCATGGAAAGGGGCATGAAAACTAGGGAGAAAATCGCTGTCTCCATAAGGTAATCTGTCTCTTCCTGGGTCATGTTATACCATTCTGAATGAAGAAGTCCATCTTTTTTCCACTGACAAAGCAAATCCAGAGTGCTTTTGAAAGCTTCGTTTCCTTCTGCCGCCAATACAGTTTCAAAGATATCAGCTGTGTCCGATGCTTTTTCAGCATTCTGTATTGTTTTTTTCAGTATTTCCAGGGATTCATCGGAATAAGAGGCTTCCAGCAAAGAGGACACGAACATTCCCAGTGTTTTGTCGTCTTTACCAGGGCAACCCAGAGAAAAGCGTTTGTTCCCGCCTGCTACCTTCACCAGATCAAGCATTTCTTCAAGTGTGGCAGCCGGGGACATTCCACTCTTGCTCATAAACGATATATTGTATAGGGTCTCAAAATCATCCAGCAGTATTGGGGCTGATGTTTTTGTTATGCCCCGTACCGAGTATGGCATTCCGGAGTAGACTGTATCATCTGGTTTTATTGCCAGATTGCTTATTGTTTCTGCCGTGTAGGAATCTGAGAACAGTAAGCCTATGGTGTAGTCATCAAAAAGATGGTCTTCGGCGGATTTTGAATTGTCAAGAATGGCGAATTCATAGGAGATGCCTGTTATAGAGGAGTCCCATTCTTTAGAAATGACTTTTTTTATTGCTTCCTGGCATTTTTTGTCCACATTATAAAAGGCGATTTTTACAGGTTTTTCCCGCATTTCTTTTTCCAGACGGACAGCCTTTATATGATTTATTACAAGTATAGCCGTAATAGTGGCAATGATTAGGAATATGACAGTTATGATAAGTATAATGGCATTTTTCTTGAGTTTCATAGGGAAATAATAAAATGTAATCAGATTGATGTAAATAGGGCATCGGTGCGTAGGGTTTTTTCATGTTTTGCCCTCTTGAATGGAGGAGGCTGAGGTGGACTCAAGGCTGTAGGATTTGTGAAGGTTAAAATTCCCATTTATATTGACATTATATCATATTTCGTCATAATGTATTTTTGGATTTGTTTTAGGAGATTTAATGTCAGTAATAATCAGAGCAATGGGAAAAGCTCTCCCCAAGAATTGTGTTACGAACAATGATTTGCCAAAAGAATTGGATACGTCAGACGAATGGATAGTGTCTCATACGGGCATCCACTCTCGATACATATCGGATAAAGAGGAGACATGCTCGTCCTTAGGGGCCCGTGCTTGTAAAAATGCCCTTGAGGTGGCATCCGTCGATGTGAAGGATGTGGGTTTGATTATCTGCGCCACTACAACTTCTGATTTTGTAGGGTTTCCGTCTACGGCCTGTGTGATTCAGGCTGCTATAGGTGCGGTCAATGCGACCTGCTTTGATGTGACAGCGGCCTGCTCCGGCTTTTTATATGCCATGGATACTGCTGTTTCTCTTATGGAACGTCATAAGTATAAATATGCCCTGATAATAGGTTCAGAAGTCCTTTCCAGAATTTGCGACTGGAAGGACAGAAGCTCCTGTATTCTATTCGGTGATGGTGCAGGGGCTGCCCTGCTGGAGCTTAAGGCTTCCGGTGATGGCGGACTTTGTGCGGACAAAGTGGGAGCTGCGGGAATCGGTACCTTTATATCCGGCTCGGACGGAAATGGTGGTAAGGCACTTTATGTGGATGAAAGCGGTCTTCTGAGAATGGACGGCCATGCCATTTATACCTTCGCTGTAAAAATAATGACAGAAATAATCAGGGAGCTTATGGAAAGGGAAAAGCTCAAAGATGAGGATGTGGATTATTTCGTATGTCATCAGGCAAACGAGAGGATTCTCAGTGCTGCGGCAAAGCGGCTTGAGCTTGATTTCAGCAAGTTCGTGATTACTCTTGACGAGTACGGTAATACTTCCTCGGCTTCTATTCCTCTTACCCTTGCGGATATGGATAAGAAGGGGATGCTGAGAAAGGGAACGACCATCGTTTCCGCAGCCTTTGGCGCAGGTCTTACCTGGGCAGGAACAGTAATAAGGTTTTAGTGATTATGAAAAATGTATTTTTATTTCCCGGCCAGGGAGCTCAAAAAAAAGGAATGTTCCTTGATATATGCCAGAAGTATCCTGAGGCAATGAAGACTGTGAAGCTTGCGGAGGAGATAGCAGAGGAAGCGATTTCTGCTTTCATGTGGGAAAGAGAGGAGGATGAGCTTGCCAGGAGTGACAGAAGTCAGCTGGCAATAACCACGGCTTCCTTGGCTCTTGCTAAGCTGCTTGCTTCAAGGGGAATCTCGCCGGATTTGTGCGCAGGCTTTTCTCTGGGTGAGTTTTCTGCCTTGTGTATGTCTGGTGTCCTCAGCTTTGAGGAGACGATCCGTGTAGTAAAGGAGCGGGGAATCATAATGCAGAAGGCTTGTGATGCTCTCTCTGCCGCTTCTGCCGGCAGCAAGCCCGGTATGGCTGCGGTTATAGGCCTTACCCCGGAGCAGGTGGAGGCGGCCATTAATCCTCTTGCGCTGGAGGGCATCGCTTTTCCTGCAAACCTCAACAGCCCCAAGCAGACTGTTATTTCTGGCACGGCCGCCGGTCTCGATAAGGCTGAGACTCTTTGCAAGGAAGCGGGATGCCGCCGTTTTATAAAGCTCAAGGTTGCGGGACCCTTCCATTCGCCACTTATGGCAGAAGCGGCAGCCCGATTCCAGGAGGTGCTTGCCTCTGTGACCTTCCGTAACCCGGAGAAGAGACTTTTCTCTAATGTCACGGGTAAAGAGATCAGCAGCGGGGAAGAAGCCAGAAAGCTTGCGATCAAGCATTTCACCCATCCTGTCCAGTGGATGAGCGAGGAAGGGGAAATGGCCGGAATAATAGATTGTAAGAATGAGAATTGTAGCGGAGAGTGGAGGCTTTTTGAGGTCGGTCCTGGGTCTGTTCTCAGTGGTTTGTGGAGAGATTCTGCATATTCGACCCATATAGCTTGTGGCCCGCTGAATACTGTTGATAGCCTTGCAGAGCTTTTCTGTGAGTAATGGAGGAGATATGATTTTAGTAGGAAAAAAAGCTTTGGTGACGGGATCCTCCCGTGGTATAGGAAAAGCAATAGTTACAAGATTTCTTGAGGAGGGTGCTTCTGTCTGGGGTATCTGCACAAAAGAGTCCCAGTCAAAAAAAGAGCTTGAGGAAATTGCGAAAGCTCATGGTGCCTCCTTTTTCGAAGTATACGCGAATGCCTCTGATACAGAATCATGGGCAGAGACTATAAAAAAGGTTCTGGAGGAGTCAGGCGGCCTTGATATTCTTGTGAACAATGCAGGAATAACCAGGGACGGGCTTTCCTTCAGAATGAAAATGGAAGAATGGACATCTGTAATCAATGTGAACCTTACTGCCGCCTTCGCAGCCTGCCAGCTTGTGGCGGCCTCCATGATAAGGAGCAGGAAGGGCTCCATCATAAATATGTCCAGCATCGTAGGCCTTCATGGTCAGGGTGGTCAGACAAACTATGCCGCCAGCAAGGCAGGGCTTATCGGCTTGACGAAAAGCCTTGCCAAAGAAACAGGGTCCCGGGGGGTCAGGGTCAATGCCATTGCTCCCGGCTATATAAAAACGGACATGACCGACGTTCTGCCTGAGAATGTGAAGACTTCCATTCTGGAGACAGTTCCCCTTAAAAGGATGGGAATGCCGGAGGATATCGCCAACACGGCCCTTTTCCTTGCCAGCGATGCTTCTTCCTATATATCGGGTCAGGTGATAGGCGTAGACGGTGGCATGGGCTGCTGAGTATCGGAGGTTATATGAAAAGAAGAGTTGTTGTTACAGGACTTGGATGTGTGAGTCCCCTGGGAAATTCCGTTGAGGAAACCTGGGAGGGAATTATAAATGGAAAAAGTGGCATTGGTCGGATCTCTCTTTTTGATACGACTGATTTTGGGGTGAAAATCGCTGGCGAGGTAAAAGACTTCGATGCTTCTGCTTGGATAGACAGGAAGGAAGCCCGTAAGATGGCCCGCTTCTGTCAGTTTGCCGCTGTGGCTTCCGCTCAGGCCTTGAAGGATGCCGGACTCTCAAAAGAGAATATTGAGGCAGAGAATACATCCATCGTTTTGGGAAACGGAATCGGTGGTTTTGAAGTTACCGAAAACTCCATGAAAAAATATTTCGAGGCAGGCCCTGCCCGTGTTCCTCCTCTCACCGTTCCTATGATGATCGGAAACGAAGGGGCAGGAAACATCAGTATGCTTTTCGGTATAAAAAGCACTGCCTGGACTCTTCAGACAGCCTGTGCTTCTTCCACCGATGCTCTGGGACTTGCCCTTGACCAGATCCGTAGCGGCCGTGTGGATACCTGCCTGGCCGGTGGTGCTGAGGCTGCAGTGACCGGCTTCGGAATCGGTTCCTTCAGTGTTCTTAAAACTCTTGCCTCCTCTTACAATGATTGTCCTGAAAAAGCCAGCCGGCCCTTCGACAAGGACAGGGAAGGCTTCGTCATGGGTGAGGGAGCGGCAATGCTGGTCCTGGAGGAATATGAGCATGCCAAGGCTCGCGGGGCAAAAATCTACTGTGAGTTCGCCGGTTACGGCGGCTCCTCCGACGCCTATCACATAACAAGCCCGGATCCCAGCGGAGATGGTGGTGCTCTTGCGGTAACCCTTGCCATAAAAGATGCGGGAATAAAGCCTGAAGAAATTCAGTATTACAACGCCCACGGGACATCCACTTCGGTGAATGACCCGGCGGAAAGCTCCATGCTGAAAAAGGCTTTGGGGAATCACGCGTACAAAATAAAGGTGTCTTCCACAAAGAGCATGACAGGCCATTGCCTTGGCGCGGCAGGTGCTCTTGAGGCTCTTATTTCTATCAAAGCTATGGAGGACGGTATTTATCCTCCCACAATCAACCTTGACAAAGCTGATGTGGAGCATGGCTGTGATTTGGATTATGTACCTAACAAAGCGGTAAAGGCAGAGAAGGGTATATCCTGTGTAGCCTCCGGTTCCTTGGGCTTCGGCGGACACAATGGTGTGGTGATTTTTAAGAAAATCGACTAGGAAGTGCTGAGATGCACGAGAAAGCTTAAGTCAAAGACAAATGGAGGAATTGTAATGAGCGTAACGAAAGATATAGATAAGCTTCTGCCCCACAGAAAGCCCTTTCTGTTCGTGGACGAGATATTGTCTGCTGATGGGAACGGCTCCATAAGCGAGCATATCTTCACTGAGGATGAGTTCTTCTTCAAGGGCCACTTCCCTGAGTATCCGGTGGTTCCCGGGGTAATTCTTATAGAGACCATGGCCCAGGCAGGAGGAGCCGCCTTAAGCTATCAAAAGATTTTTGATGAGGGCAGCCTCTTTTTCCTTGCCACTGTGGACAAGGTTAAATTCCGTCATCAGGTAAGACCAGGAGATAAGGTAAGACTTGAGATCCGTAATCTGCGTGTCTCAAAGAAAATGATAAAGCAGGCAGGAATCGCCTTCGTCGGAGATGAGATCGCCGCAGAGGCCGAATGGATGTGCCTTGTGGGTACAGCAAATTAAAAGGAGATAAATATGTCAGTAAAGCCTATGGTCAGAAGTAACATCTGTCTTAATTCCCACCCTGAAGGATGCAGACAGGCTGTTCTCGATCAGATTTCATATACAAAAGCTCAGAAGGAAAAGACAGCAAAAAAGGCAGGTATTCACCGTTCTGTGAAGAATGTCCTTGTTTTGGGGTGTTCTACAGGATACGGACTTGCCAGCCGCATAACAGCTGCCTTCGCTTATGATGCCGCTACCATCGGGGTCTCCTTCGAGAAGGCCGGAAGCGAGAAAAAGTTCGGTACTCCAGGCTGGTATAACAATATGACCTTTGACCAGGAAGCGGGAAAGGCTGGTCTTTTCTCTTATACAATCAATGGGGACGCATACTCTGATGAGGTTAAGACCCAGGTTATAGAAAAGGCAAAGGAGCAGGGCATTAAGTTTGACCTTGTGGTATACAGTCTTGCAAGCCCTGTAAGGACAGACCCTGTGACAAAGGTCATGTATAAATCTGTCATTAAGCCTGTAGGCTCTGATTTCAGCGGAAAAACCTTCGACACAATGACCGGGGAGATGAAAGAAATCACTGCCTCTGCTGCCACGGAGGATGAGATTGCCCAGACAATAAAGGTCATGGGTGGTGAGGACTGGATTCGCTGGATAGACCAGCTCCTTGCATCTGACGTCCTGGAGAAGGGCTGCACCACAGTGGCCTATTCCTACATCGGACCGGAAGTCTCTCAGGCTATTTACAGAAGGGGAACCATCGGTATGGCCAAGGCTGATCTTGAGAAAAAGGCCAGAGACATCCGGAGTAAGCTTTCTGGTATTTCTGGCAGTGCTTATGTTTCCGTCAACAAGGGGCTGGTAACAAGAGCCAGTGCCGTAATCCCCATAATCCCCCTTTATCTTTCAGTTCTCTTCAAGGTTATGAAAAAACAGGGCAGTCATGAGGGCTGTATAGAGCAGATAAACAGATTGTTCGCAGACCGCCTTTACATAAAGAATCAGGATGGAAACGCCCCAGTCCCCGTGGATGAAGAGAACAGGATCCGTATCGATGACTGGGAGATGGCCCCTGCTGTTCAGAGCGAAGTGTCCAAAATTATGCCTATGGTCACTGCAGAGAATATTTCAGAGCTGGGAGACCTGGCGGGCTACAGACATGACTTTCTTGCCGCCAACGGCTTCGATATTCCCGGAGTGGACTACGAGAGCGATGTTGAGCGCTATGACACAATCTAAGGTGGTGTGAGAATGACTGAATCCTTTGTATTCGACCTGATAGAGAAATTCAATGACAGTTCCCTTGTTTCTCTGGATTATTCCTATGGAGATACCCATCTTTTTTTGAAAAAGAAAGAAGCTTATGGGTTAGCCTCGGGAACAGACTCCGGGACGGCAGCCACACCTAAGGCTGTTCTTCCTGAGAAAAAAGAGGACAATGCAAACCATGAAGCTGTTGAGGTTCTTACTGCAGATAATAAAGACGGCTCGGAGAAAGTAACAAGCCCCATCGTCGGAACCTTCTACCGCTCTCCTTCCCCGGATTCCCCGGCCTATGCCGAGAAGGGAATGAGAATTAAAAAGGGTGACCCCCTCTGTATTATTGAGGCCATGAAGATGATGAACACCCTGACTGCAGAATACGATATGGAAATTATCGATGTTCTTGCCGAGAATGGTGCTCTTGCAGAATATGGCCAGCCGCTTTTTTCTGTTAAAAGAATATAGGACTTTATATGATAAAAAAGCTTTTGATTGCGAACCGAGGTGAGATTGCAGTCAGAATTATACGAGCCTGCAAGGAATTAGGCATAGAGGCCGTCGCGGTTTATTCCTCCGCGGACAGCAAAAGTCTTCATGTAAGACTTGCTGACCAAGCCGTATGCATAGGTCCTGCAAGCTCCTCAAAAAGCTACTTGAACGGAGATGCTCTTATAACTGTTGCTCTCAGAACCGGATGTGATGCCATCCATCCTGGAGTAGGCTTCCTTTCTGAGAATGCATCCTTTGCCCGAGAGACAGAAAAGGCAGGCCTTATATGGATCGGACCTATTCCAGAGACAATTGAGCTTCTTGGTGACAAGGTCATGGCCAGGGCTACTGCAATAAAGCACGGCCTGCCTGTGACCCCAGGCTCTGAAGGGGCTGTTTCCAGCCCAGAGGAAGGGGAGAAAATCGCTGAGAAATGCGGTTACCCCGTCATCATAAAGGCTACCAGCGGTGGTGGTGGAAAAGGAATGCGCATAGTCTGGAAAAAAGAGGAGCTTGCTGAAAATCTTAAAATAGCTTCTTCCGAGGCCTTGGCAAACTTTGCCGACGGAAGGGTCTACATAGAGAAATATATTGTCAATCCGCGCCATGTGGAGCTTCAGATTCTTGCTGACGGAAAGGGACAGGTGGCAGTTCTGGGTGAAAGGGACTGCTCTGTTCAGCGTAATCACCAGAAGCTTATAGAGGAAAGCCCCTCTCCTGCGGTCACTGATGAAATGCGGGACCGTATGTATAAAGGAGCTGTTTCCTTGTTCTCTGCCTTGAAGTATAGGGGAGCTGGAACAATAGAGTTCCTTGTCACTGGAAAGGACTTTTACTTTATGGAAGTAAATGCCAGGGTTCAGGTGGAGCATCCGGTATCTGAGTTTGTCAGTGACACTGATATCATAAGGGAGCAGATTCTTGCCTGTACGGAGAATAAGCTTTCCTTCCCAGCAGAGGCTGTCAGCCTGTCGGGTTGGTCAATCGAAGCCCGCATTAACGCTATGGCGCCTGGAAAGGTCACAAGACTTGAGATTCCCGCCGGTCCTGGAGTCAGGTTCGATACCTTCCTCTATCAGGGCTATGACGTGCTTCCCTTCTATGATTCCATGGTGGCCAAGCTTATTGTTCATGACAGGACAAGGAGTCTTGCTATAAAAAGACTTCTGCGCTGCCTTGATGAGCTTGTCATAGAGGGAATCCCCACGAATCAAAAACAGCAGATAGAAATAATAAGCTCAAAGCAGTTCTCTTCAGGAGTATTCGGAACTTCTCTTTATGAAGAGCTATATCCCCAGTAAGACTACGGCAGTCAGCGGTATTCCGCATATTTTGTGCGCTGCCATATGTGAAAATAGGAGAATAATATGGAATGTCCCCATTGTAGAATAAATCATGAAGACCAAGTCCTCAGACAAGGCCTTATGGTGTGTCCTGACTGCGGCTGGCATCTGCGCATCAGTCCTCAGGACCGCATATCTTATATAGCCGATGAGAATTCCTTCGTGGAGTTGTTCAAGGGCATAAAGACTAATAATCCCATAGATATGGAAGGCTATGAGGAAAAAATAGAGGCAGCCAAGGCAAAGACATCCCTGGATGAGGCGGTGGTCACCGGCTCCTGTACCATAGAGGGCAGGCCTGTCCTTCTGGGAATAATGTCCTTTGATTTTATGGGTGGTTCCATGGGCTCCGTGGTGGGCGAGAAAATAAGCCGCCTTATGCTCAAAGGTGCTGAAGATAAGATACCTGTCATCATATACACCACATCTGGCGGTGCCCGTATGCAGGAGGGACTTTTCTCCCTTATGCAGATGGCCAAGACTTCAAGTGCGGCAGCCCGCCTTGACGAGGAAGGAGTTCCTTATTTCGTAATGCTCTGCGATCCCACCACAGGCGGTGTGACGGCAAGCTTCGCCATGCTGGGAGACATAATCTGTGCAGAACCGGGCGCTCTTATAGGCTTCGCAGGTCCCAGGGTTATTGAGGGAACAATAAAGCAGAAGCTGCCGGAAGGCTTCCAGAGGGCTGAGTTCCAGCAGCAGAAAGGCTTTGTGGACTGTATTGTACCCCGCTCTCAGCAAAGGGCTTTTTGGGTAAAAATGATAGATGCCCATAAAATAACAGGGAAGGAAAATCGATAATGGCAAACAATATTCAGGAAAATAAAAAGATTATAGAACAGCTTCAACAGATGGCAAAGAGCCATGGTCTTGATATCAGTGAGGAAATTGCTGGAATCACTGAGAAGCTTGAGGCCAGCGAGAGCTCTGTCTCTAAGGTATGGGAAAAGGTTGAGCTTGCACGACATCCCGACAGACCCCGTACCCTTGATTATATAAACATGATCATCGATGATTTCGTGGAGCTTCACGGTGACCGCTTTTATGGTGATGATCCGGCCATGGTCGGTGGTATAGGCTTTTTGGACGGAATCCCAGTTACCGTAATCGGAAATATGAAGGGACGAAATCTTAAGGAAACAATCGAGAGAAACGGAGGGATGGCCAATCCGGAAGGCTACAGAAAAGCCCTTCGTCTTGCAAAGCAGGCTGAGAAATTCTCAAGACCTGTAATTACTTTTATCGATACTCAGGGCGCATATCCAGGATTAGGCTCAGAGGAGAGGGGAATTGGAGAGGCAATCGCTGTGAATCTCAGGGAATTCAGCCGCCTCAAGACTCCTGTAATCTGCATAATCATCGGTGAAGGCGGTTCCGGAGGTGCCCTTGGAATCGGTGTGGGCGATAAGATTTACATGCTTGAGAACGCCATCTATTCAGTTATTTCACCGGAGGGCTGTGCCTCTATTCTTTTACGGGATTCTGCCCGGGCAAAGGATGCAGCGGCTATGTTGAAAATAACCAGCAAGGATGTTCTTTCCATGAGGGTCATAAACGGAGTTATTCCAGAACCAGATTCCGGGGCACAAGAAAATACTGCCGCCACAGCCGCTGAGCTGAAAAAATGCATTAAAGCTGACATGGTTAAGCTGATGAAAAGAAATCCTGCGGTGCTTGTAAAATACAGGAACAAGAAAATTCAGGAAATGGGCGTATTCACGGATTCTTCAAAAAAATGAGCTGGTATGGCCTTCGATACAGTTAAATCAAATCTTCCAGTATATCCACTATATCACCATCATACTTGCCTGGATCCTTCTTGATCGTTTCTATGGCTGTCTCTGAATCGACGATATCGTGATAGCTTCTCTTTGAGGTCATGGCTGTGTATGTTTCTACTACGTGGATTATACGTGCCACATCGGGTATCTTTTTTCCTTTTATACCGTTCGGATATCCACTTCCGTCAGGATTCTCATGATGCATACAGACAGCATCTACAAAGATAGGGCGGAATTTTTCGGGGACAAAATCCAGCTTCTCAATTCCTGAATGTATATGCTCATGAATCGTATTTTTCTCTTCTTCTGTGAAAACCCCAGCTTCAAAAAGCTCCTGCTTTATATCCAGGAATCCTATGTCGTAGACCATTGAGGCACAGAAATAAAGCATGGAATAGTATTCTCCCAAGTCCATCTCTTTTGCGATCTTGAACACCAGCTCTGCTATTTTCCGAGAATTATTTTTCCGACCAGTGTGTTTATCTATGCTTATTCCATTAGACTCGCAGTCGTTTGCAAGCTCCCTCAGCTCTGCTCTTAGATCTTCCGTTATGTCTTTATCTTCTACCTTTGGAATTGAAGGAGCTGCGACCTCCTCCTCTTCCTGGCTTTCTTCTTCTTCCTCTGCTTCCATTTTTTGTATTTTTCTAAGCTCGTTATAAGTGTCTTCTATACGGAGAGTAGTCGTGTTGGAAATTTCAAGGGGAAGCTTCTTTATCTCGCTCACAATCCTTAGTGTCGTCGTGAAAAGCTCTTTCTGACGCTGGGACATACGGAGCACTATTATTATTACCGACACGATTATTACTATAAGTACTACTATCACTCCTATAAGGATAAAAACCAGAAGTCTTGTTCCGCTGGCATTGTCCTCAGCATTTTTTTGTATTTCCCTTGCTGAGCTTGAGAGCTCTTCCCTTATCTGCTGGACTTGATTCTGGGTCTCCTGGGTGATAATAAGCTGATCTGAAATTTCCTGAAGCTTTTTTGCCAATTCTTCGTTGGAGGTTTGGATAGCTGCTATGGCCTCCGTGTTGTTTTGGGCTGCTGCTGTCTGTACCTTCTGCTGGGCCGTTGCCTGCTGCTGTGCTGCCTGAGCCTGAGCCGCAGCTTTTTTCTTAGCTTCTTCGTCAGCGGCCTTCTTTTGGAAAACAGGAACAAGGGAATCCAGCTTTTTCTGAATACGATCACTTACGATGTAGGGAAAATCATTTACACTGTCTTGGAATTCTCTGAAGGCTGAAATGTCACCTTTTTTTTCTATCTCAGCCAAGTAGTCGTAGTATATAAGCTCGGCCAGAAGCTTTACATTGAGGGTAACGGTTTTTTCATCATATTGCTCAAGTACATAGTTTATATAGGTGTAGGCTTTGGAAAAATTCTCAAGACCGTACTGCTCATTGGCAGAGGTCATATATCTTTCAGCAGTAGCCGCATTTACAGCAAACAAGGGGAAGGAATGTATAAAAATGCAAAAAAATAAAAAAAATGCAGCACTACTTTTTTTCATTATTATTTTCTCCTATGTACAATTTACCATTACGATAAATTTTCGTCAAATAAACAATCAAAGAAAAGCATAAGTTTCACCTATAAAGTGTGATTTATGCATAAATCATAGTAGAAATCAGACTTTTCTTATCCTTGCGGCTGCAGCGTGGCCTGCAAGACCTTCTGTGTCCCCAAGGATTGCAGCTGTCTCTATGGAATGAATAACGCCTTTTTTGTAGGAGCCGTCATCCTCCTCTTCTGTCCTAAGCGTAGTGACTGTCTTAAGGAAGTGCCTTACGGAAAGACCTCCTGTGTATTTTGCGGCTCCGCTCGTAGGCAGGATATGATTAAGCCCTGCCGCGTAGTCTCCCAGGACTTCTGCGGCGGCATGTCCTACGAAAAGGGTGCCGTAGTTATGGGTAAGCTTCATAAGCTTGTCCCTTTTCTCTCCGTCATCCAGGGCAAGCTCCAGGTGTTCCGGGGCTTTGTTGTTGGCCACTGATGCCGCCTGCTCCAAGGAATCAGCCAGTACGATGAGTCCGTTTCTTTCTATGCTTGTCCGGGCAGTTTTCTCTGTGGGGAGCCTTGAGAGCTGCTTCTCTATTTCCCCGCTGACTTTATCCGCGAAATCCCTGTTGAAGGTAACCAGTATTGCCTGGGCATCGGGATCATGTTCTGCCTGGGCCAGCATATCGGCGGCAACCCAATCGGCTTTCGCGGTGTCATCGGCTATGATGAAGGCTTCTGTGGGACCAGCCACCATGTCTATTCCCACATCGCCGAAGACTGTACGTTTAGCTTCTGCCACGTATTTATTTCCTGGACCTGCTATTACATTGCAGCGGGGTACGGACTGTGTTCCGTAAGCCATTGCCGCTATCGCCTGTGCGCCGCCCAACGCGAAGACCTTGTCGATGCCGCATATATAAGCTGAAGCCATTATGCTTTCATTGGCATAGGGCTTCTTTGAGCCGTCAGGAGCTGGTTGGGAAGGGGTGCAAAGCACTGTCTGGGCACAGCCTGCGGCCTTTGCCGGGGCGGCGCACATGACCAGCGATGAGAAAAGGGGAAAGCGGCCTGCCGGTACGTAAAGCCCTGCAGTCTCCACAGGAATGGTCTTCTGGCCAGTGATAAGGCCATCCTCAAGCTCCACCTCAAAATCGGTGAAGCATTCCCTCTGTTTTTTCGCAAAGGTAAAAGCAAGCTTGTATGAGTGAGAGACTGCCTCGTAGAGGGCAGCATTCTCTTTTTTCAGCTTATCCGCAGCTTCCTTCAGCGTTTCCTGGGGAATCAGGTAGCTTTCCGGCTTTGACTGCTGGAAGCCCAGTGAAACAAGCTCCTCGTCTATTTTGTGTAAAGCCTTGTCTCCGTCCTTTTTGACACGCTCAATATAAGTCAGGACCTTTTCGTGAACATTCTCTCCCGATGAGCCTTCTATTACTCTTGGCCTGTAGAATGATTCAGGAATCTCCTCTGCTTTAATAATCTTTATCATTTTAAGTTCCTTTAATTACTGTCACCGTTTATGTGAGAGACCGCTTGGTCAAGGCGAAAATTCGTCTGGGCTCAAGCCCCTATTTCTTGTGCCGGCGGTCAAGCTCGTCCATGACCTCTTTCCATGTGACCTTTTCTTTGCACATCAAAACGTTTAGGAAATAGAGCAGATCAGCGCACTCCCAGATGATTTCATCCTTGCCCTCTGCCTCTGTGACTTCCTCAGCCTCTTCCTCAATCTTCTCACGAACCCTTTTGTCATCAAGGCTGGCTGTGTAGCTTCCCGGTGCCGGGTTCTTCAGCCTGTCGGCTAGTGTGTCGTAAAGACGTTCCATAGTGGATTTAGCCATGGCTTCAGAGGTGAAGCAGGTCCAGCTGTTGGTATGGCAGGCAGGACCATGGGGAATAACAGTGGCAAGAACGGTGTCTCTGTCACAGTCGGCCCGAAGCTTGACCACTTCCAGATAATTTCCAGAATGCTCTCCCTTTGTCCAAAGCACATTGCGGGTACGGCTCCAGAAGGTGAGCTTTCCAGAATCGAAGGTCTTATTGAAGGCCTCTTTGTTAGCGTAGCCCATCATCATCACCTCGCCAGCTACTGACTGGGCTATGACGGGAATAAGGCCTGCTGTGGTCTCCTTGGCCTTTTCCCAGTTCAGGCATTCAATAAAGCCTTCTTTCAGGGAAACCTTGCCGGTGTAAAGGGCCATTCCCAGCTGTACATCGCAGCCCATCTTCTCCAGGGCGGCAACCTCTTCCAGGGTCGAGACCCCGCCGGCAACGACTATACGGCAGCCCACAGCCTTGCGCAGCTTCTCTGCCTGGGCCATGTCTGTTCCCTGCATGCAACCCTCTTTCTCCACACAGGTGAAAAGAAGCTCGCTGCAGTATTGCTCAGCGGCCTTTGCACCCTCAAGAAGAGGTATTCCGGCTGTTTCTGTCCAGCCTTTGACGGCGATTTCGCCATTTATTGCATCTACTGATATGATTATTCTATGGTGACCAATGGCTTTGGTAAGCTCCTCTAGGAAGTCCTTGTTAAGGATTTCCCCCTTCGCTCTTTGTTCCTTAGTGGCCCAGGCCGCCGAACCGATGATAACCTTCTCGGCTCCCAGGGAGATAAGCTCCTTTGCTTTCTTCACATCCCTGATTCCGCCTCCGACCCTTACACTGCCCTTACGCAGCAAGGATTTCAGCAGCTCTGTATTGGCTGTGCTTCCTCTTAGCTTTCCTTCTGTGATGACATTTCCCAGAGCAGCGTCCAGGTCAATGACAGCAACCTCTCCATAGCGGTCGAATTCTGAGATGAGTGCATCCGCATCATCTCTTTCAAGAACAAGGTCTTTTCCGTTTTTAAGCTGTACGACTTTACCGTCTTTTAAGTCAATGGATGAAATAATCATAGCTGGAGTCTATCAGAATTGCAGTCTTTATGCAATTATAGGGAGATTTCTGTATTTTTATACAAATCTTTTGCGGAGGAAATTGTGGAGAAGGGCTGCAAGTCGTTTTATGCAGCCCGAATCAAGCCTAGAGCTTGTCTATGAGCATCGAGCACTTTCCAGATGGTATGGGGAGGGTCTTCTTTTTCTGTCCCAGGATATTTATCGTGAAGTAGTAAAGCTTCTCGCTCTCCATCTGGATTTCCCAGCCCCTGAGGCTCTTGTTGGACAGGATGGTAATCATGTTGCGCTTCAAAGACAGGTTCTCTATACCCATAACCTCCAGGTTAGGAATAATCCAGTCTACTGTCTTCCTGGGCAGGCTTATGGAAAGCCCGATGACATTCTCTATCATCAGGGCGATCGTTGAAAGACCCGCTGTGTGAACGTAGTGGTTTTTAGGCCAGTTCTCGTTGTCCGGAGAGATAGCATGTCCTTCCTTGCAGGGCAGATAGGCTTCCCACAGGTCACCTTTGATTTTGGCATCACCTGGGAACATACCGTCAAGCAGGTAGTATAAGTGGCGGATGGAGCATTCCCTTGCAAGATCCCAACGCTGGTATTTCTCAAGCCCCTTGATAATCATGAAGTTGAAAGCAGGATATACGCTTCCGCAAAAACCGTTACCGTTCTTGTCGAAAGCCGGGTTGTCGGCAGAAAGTGTCGGGAATGGATGGTCTGTGCCGAAGGTCTCTGGATTCGTAAGATGAGAAATCAGCATGTCTGCTTTGTCTTCGTTTGGAATTTCCGCTAAAAGTGGCCAGAAGCCGGCGATTGTCTTTTGCTCCAGTTTTTCCTCGAATTCGTTCAGATCATGATAGAAACCTGTATCAGGATTCCACATTTTGGAGTTGATACGTGTTTTGAGGGAGAAATACATTCTTTTGTACTGGAAGCTGAGCTCTTTGTCATTCAGGATATCTCCCAAAGCAGACATATAGAGGGCGTTTATTGCCAGCGCGCTGTTGAAATCAACGGGATAAAAGGTGTCTTTCCTTGGAGAATTATACATGGTAGAAGCTTCTGGAGGTACGTTGTAAAGTCCATTCTGCTGCTTGAACCTTTCGTCAATCCATGTCATATATCTTTGAAGGACTGGCATTACCTCTTTTACCCGGCGCTTGTTGCCCGATTTGTGGTAAAGGTTGAATTCAGCCCATGCGAAAAGGGGAATTCCTATACCTTCTACGTTTTTCTCAGAGAGTACGGGAGAAGAATCCTTTGTATTGTATTTCCAACGGATGGCCCCGTTTTTTTCCTGTCTGGCGTAGAAATAGTCAAGGTTCTGATTCGCCGGATAATTCCTGTTAGAATACACAAGGAAAAAAGAAGAGAAAATGGATTCGAACTGGTCAAGTATAAGCTCTTCATTTTCGGGATGTATAAAATATCCGTTGGTGGATGTCTCATTGAAATTTGAATCTAGCCAGAAATCATGCAACCATGACCATGTTTTATCATAAATATCTACAAAATCCTGATCGTAGAAGTGAATTTTAGGAAAGTCGCGTTTATTCACGTGTGCCCCTTGTGCCTTGCAATAACAATGTCCGCTTTTGAGCAGAGATACATTCACTTTTTCATTTTTGATACATACTTTTGTATTGAAAAAGCGACATTTTGCAGTATATCATATTTTGATAAAAAGTGATATATATTTTCAGAATATTTATTTTTGTGCAGATTTTGGATTTTTTTCGTCAGAAAATCTGCTTATCGTCTGTTGTTTTCGTGGAGGTGTTCCCAAGTGTATCAGTCCCATGTGTATCTGGAAGTCCGCATTCTTATGTCTGGTAACCGAAAGGCATTTATTCCAGATTCTTCTCCTGCTGGTTATTCGATAGAAGATGCCGTTCTGTCAAAAGTAGCGACTCTTGTACGGGTCTTGGGTAGTGAATGGAAGGAAAACGCAGTTTTTGAACGTATTACAGGAAATTTTCAAATTCCGGCAAATTGTTCTTTGACAGGCTTGTCATTAAGAATAGCCGAGAAAGGAAGCCTGGGGATAGAGTTCCATAGCCGCAAGAAAAAAATTGCGATAGAAGAGATAAGGATAGAAGAAGATGCCGGCAGACTTACCCGTACCGACGGTGTGACCCGCATGGATTATTCCCACGTGGGAATGCCCAGTGTCCGTATAAAAACCTGCGATGATTTTGAGCTGGGAGAAGAAGCCTATCTTTTCCTTGATGAGCTCCGAAGACTTTTGCAGTATCTCCAGCTATGTCCTGAAGCCTCGGTCGAGAGTCTCGTCAGGTGCAATGCTTATGTCGCACTTGCAAAATATCCTTGTACTCCGGGTTATTTCGTGAAATTAAGGAACCTGAATTCCTTTAATTTTGTCCGCAAGGCTATTAATTCCGAGCTTACCAGGCAGGAAGAAATCCTCATGTCAGGTGGAATAGTCCTGTCTGAAAGCCGCCTTTGGAATGAAAGGAACAACTGCACGGAATCTTATAAAAACAGGAGCTCTGGTGTCATCCGCCATTTTGAACCCGCTGTAAAACCTCTTTGTGAGGGAGGTAAGGCTCTTGTTCCGACAAAAGATGAGGGGCTTCTCACTTTTCCGGCTCCTGTCGAGTACAATTCAGGGGATGAGGTTGAGTTACCTGATGAAAGACGCCGGAGATTTTGTTCTTTGTATGGTCTTTCCAGGCTTCGTGCGGACTTTATATGTGACGACAAGAGCCGGGCTGATTTTTTTGAGGCTGCCGTTAAGTCTGGGGCAGATCCTATGGCGACGGTGCACAGCATGTCTTCGGAGATTCTTAGGATTCTTCGGAAACTAGGAATAAAAAGCGGGTTCGGAAACTTGAAGCCTGAGACCTTCGCCACTGTGCTTAATTTGTTCTCCGCGGGAAAAATACACAGAGGAATTGTGAGACAACTGCTGCAGACCCTGGTGGAGAATGGAGGGGAACCTGAAACAATAATAAAAAAGAACAGCTGGTATCAAATTTCTTCTGAGAAAGAGCTTTTACCATACGTAAAGGCTGTTGTGTCGGAGAATCCCCAAGAAGCAGAGAAGCTCAGGGGAGGAGATATGGCTCCTCTTGAATTTCTGACAGGTCTTGTCATGAAAAAAACAGGAGGAATGGCGAATCCTGTTTCTGTAAAAACGCTCTTGAAGAACGAGCTTGATATAAATATCGTGTATGTTCTTTCCACGGGTGGTGCCATGTGCGGGCGTCGTCGGGATGATGGCTCCATCGATGCCAATGGAGAAAAGGTATTGGAAGATCTGCTTTCTAAAGCTTCCGGCGGTATACGCTGTCAAATAGTATCTCTTATGCATCTTCTGAGTGAAGAGATGGAGCCGGATGACTGGGCAGTTCTCATCGCTGAGATTGCTGCGAGAATTGCCGCAGGAACAGCCAATGGCATTGTTGTGGTTCATGGAACTGATACCCTGCCTTATACAGCTGCTCTTTTGTTCTGGCTTTTCTCCGATGCAGGAGTGCCTCTCGTGCTTACAGCCTCCTCAAAAACACCTGATGTCTCAGATGAAGCTGAAAGAAATATGGCGCTTGCAATGAAAACTGCTTGCAATGAAAAGAAGGGGGTTTATGTTGCTTTCGGTGGAAAAATACTTTCACCCCTTAATCTGAAGTTTGTAAAACCTGCAGAAGACGGTTTCGTGAACTGGAACCTGCCAAAGCTGGTTTTCTCCTCCTCTGGTCCTATAGCCTTCCATTTCGCAGGTTTTACTGAGCTTGATACTTTCGTCCTTAAGCAGTTGCTGCGGGAAGCGGCGGGCTCTATGCTGATTTGTCGGGTTTATCCTGGTCTTAAGGCAGAATATGTGGCTTCCCTTATCGAAGGTGGTGTATCAAATTTTATTCTTGAGCTTTACGGAACTGGTACAGGAAGCATGAGAGGCAGCGACTATTCTTTATCCCCCCTGCTTAGTCGAGGCCGCAAGAGGGGTTGCCATTTCTACTGTACCTCCCAGCAGGATTGCTGTATAAACTTCTCGGAATACACCACAAGCCGCCGGGTTTGGAGGGAAGGCGCTGTCCCTATGGGGCGGCTTACTACAGAATCCGTTTCCGCTTTGTTTTTTGCGGCCTCTCTTACGGCTGATACCCCGGAGGAGCTTGAGCAGTTTATGGAGCAGTACGCTGATCTTTACAGATAGCGTCAGATCTTCTATTTGTAATAAAGCTTTATATTCTCTTCCTGTGAACGCTGTTTGTATTTCAGGAGAAGTGATTCTGTGTCGTTCTCGTAGACATAACCAGAAGAATTGTAGGATTCAAAGCGAGGATCCGTTCTGTATGGAATTCCGTAGATATCGATAGAATTGAATTTCTTTATACCCCTTACAATCATATGGTGAACCTCATTCTGAAGGAAAGAAGCTGTTATGAGGACAGAATTATCCTCTTGTTGCTCAAAGGTCATATGGTCTGCAATTGTCCATGCCCATACAACATCACCTTTTTCCTCATGGAGTAGTTCTATATGGGGATAGAATTTGTTTTCAGGAACGAACCGCGGGTATAAATCAGCTATCGTTTCCAGAGGAATAGTCTCTGCTTTTTGTATCGTCTCTGCGATAAGAAGCCTTCCTGTGGCCTGTAAGGTCTCATCTCCCTTCCATGCGCCTGCATCCATAAGTGCGAAGCCTGTGTTTATCTTATCCGTGAATTCCATGGGCTTTGAACCGTTCATTATCACAAGATTATTGTTCTCATCCAGGCTGCTGCATGATTCCAGAAGCTTAATCAGGGTATCGATGTAGGGATCCAGTATATCAGCTTCTTTTATTCCGTATTTTTTCAATCTGTTGAAGACTGTCAGAATTGAAGTGGCGTTGCCGGCTGATAATATGTCAGTTTGATTCTCAATTATGTTTTTTGCTGTTGAGAGCAAATTCCTAAGTACTTCCCTGGGGATGACCACACATTTTTCTATGAAATTCTCATTTGAGAAAATAGTGATGGAATTCCTGTTCTGATTATTCTTTATTTCTGTGTTAAGGGCTGAAAGATTTAATGTCAATGTTCTGTTGGCAGCTACTAGAGTGTTAAAGAAGGGAGTGGATATATAAGTGCGACCTGAGTTTTGTGCATAGAATTCCAGGTCACTCATTGCTTGTACATAATTGTTTTGAAGAGCCATTTCCGCAAGCCATGCGATTACGGCCTTCTCCGAGAAGGTCGCTTCTTCGGGCTTTTCAGGGAATAAGTCTATTATAGCTTTCTGAATTCTTTTCTTAGTCTCGTTGTATGATTGTGTGGTCGCCAATTCGTAGTCTTTGATGGTATCGAATGTAAACTGTGTTTCTTCAACGTATTCAGCCAGTGAGAAATAGGGAATCTCGTTTGACAGTGATATGGTGGCGTCATCAATTCGGGCTGCGCTTATTCTGAAAAGCTTCTCTGCTCCAGTCAGCAGGAGCGAGGACTCATCGTTGGTGGATACCTCTGCCGTGGTTGAAAGCTTGTAGGGTATCATTATTTTTTCTGCATCGCTGGGAAGGGAGGCTTGTAGGGAAAGAGGAATGGACAAGCCCTCTGGTGCATTGAATTCTATGTATACATCATGGTCAAAAAACAAGACGAAGTTAGTGTCTGATTTTTTTTGCCATAACCTAAGTGTAAGATTCTCTTCATTTTCTCCGATAATGATTTTAGCTGGAGAGAGAGAATCTGAGAAGAAAGTCAAATCACCTGCTGTTATCTGAAAATCATTTTTTAATACAGGAATGTTGTCTTCATTCCTTGTTTCAGATAATATTATGTTGAACGGACCAAATGTTTCGTTTATTATAGTCTCATTCTCGAATTGAATAGCTATAATAACAAAAAAAATCAGAATATATAGGACAACAAGTCCTGCCAGCTTTCTTAAAGGACGTTTATTCATTTGCTTCAATTTTAGCTAATGATAGTGACAAAATCAACTGCTTTGTGCGATGCATTTTTTTTTCTGTGAGGATGAAATGAGCTTATTGAAAAAAAATTTATTAATTTTTCTTTGTGGATGTCTTTTTTTTCTCTTTTCTTCATGTGAATCGACAGATTCAGAAGATGAAGTTATCAGTGAACAAGAAGTTCTGACTGAAGAGTTAGTTAAGGAAGAGGATTCTCCTTCTCTTGCGGAAGAAGTGTCTGAACCAGTTGTGATAGAAGTCGAGGAAGAGATTGAGGTTCCAGAGCCTGAACCCGAACCAGAGGTCCTCCCTGAGCCCGAGCCTGTCATTGTTCCTGAGCCTGAACCAGAGCCCGAACCTGAGCCTATTGTCATTCCCGAGCCTGAACCAGAACCAGTTGTCATCCCTGAACCAGAGCCCGAGCCTGAACCTGTTATAGCTCCTGAACCCGAGCCGGAGCCAGAACAGTTTACAGTCTCATCCTTCGTCGAGAATTTGAATGAGGTCCTTGCTGCAGGTTCGATAGAAGAGTCTCTTGCACTTTTTGAAGAAATCCCTGAGGAATATGCGGACGATTTTTCAATAAATTATTTGCAGGCGGCCTTGAACCTTTCCTCCGGCGACTATGAAACCGCATCCGTGATCACAGAGAAGCTTTCTGAGGAAGAGCCGGACAATACGGATATCCTTATGCTTCAAGCGATGATAGAGAAGGCTAACGGAAATTCCAAAAACAAACAGGCAATTCTCAAGAAGATTATAGATATAGAACCATTCAATTCGGATGCTAATACAGAATTAGGAAACGAGCAGATGCTCAAAAAGAACTTCAAGACTGCTAATGCGTATTATCTGAAGGCGCTTTCTGGAGATTCCAATAATATTGATGCTCTTGCCGGATATGGGCAAAGCTCTTATTACCTGAATAAAATCAGTGAGGCAGAAAAAACTTTCAATCGTATGTTGGAGCTTGATCCTGAAAATGCCTTTGCCTGGTCCTACTTATCAAAGCTCGAGATAGAGATCATGGATTATAAGGAAGCCCTTGCCTATGCGGAAAAAGCAGTGGAGTGCAGCCCTGATTATTATGATTACTGGGTAGAATATGGAACCTGCCTCAAATATGTGGGTAAAAATGAAGAAGCCGAAGCTGCTTGGACTAAAGCTATAGAGCTCAAGCCTGATTATTTCCTTTCCTATGTATACAGGGGCGGTTTGTATGATGAGCAGAATAAGAAAGAAGAAGCCGTTGCCGATTATCTTAAGGCGGCCTCTTCCAATCCGAGCTATTATTATGCCTTCGAGGCTTTGGGAATCTTGTATTGGGGCTTGGAGAAATGGAGTGAATCCCGTTTTTGGTTCGAAAGGATCATGGAGATTTATCCTACGAATGAGTCCTACAAGATGATAATCGGTGCATCCTATTTTATGGAAGGCCTCACGAAAGAAGGCAAGGATTATATTTCAAAAAACTGCTTGAAGACAATGGACAGATCTTCTGTAGAATACACTATAATGAGACTCTTCTATGATAATGTCGCGCCAGGGACTGCGGCTAATAAGATTCAGTCAGAGGGAAATCTGAACAAGAGGGGAAAATATCTTTTTTATCTTGCTGCCTATTATCAGTCCCGTGGTAATGACAGTATCGCACAAAAGTATTATATTTCTGTGACAGAACTTGAAAGCCCTTCATTTTTTGAATATAGGCTTGCAGAATGGGCAGTTGAGAAATATTCCGGGAATTGATACTCAGCTTGTGGATACTAAGGAGAATAATTAATTAAATGACACGGACAGAAAAACGTTTGACTTTAGGTGATAGAGAAATAATCCTTATAGGAACCGCTCATGTCTCGAAAGAGAGTGTCGATGAAGTGGTTGGGGCGGTAAAAACTGAGCTTCCCGATTGCGTCGCGATTGAGCTTGATGATCAGAGATACGAGTCGATGAAGAATCCTGATTCGTGGAAAAATCTTGATATAGTTAAGGTTCTGAAAGAAGGTCGTGGATTCCTTCTTATGGCAAACCTTGTTCTTTCTTCATATCAGAAAAGAATGGGTGCCGATGTGGGGGTAAAGCCAGGCGATGAGATGAAAGCTGCGATAGCTGCGGCCGAGGAATTGTCAATTCCTGCTGTAATGGTTGACCGTCCCATTCAGGTCACTCTTCGCCGTGCTTGGTCAAAGAATTCCCTTTGGGGAAAATGTAAGCTCCTGGCTACATTGATTTCAAGTGCCTTTGAGAAAGAAGAAATCACTCCTGAACAGATAGAGAATCTTAAAAGCTCCAATGAGATGGACTCTATGATGAATGAGCTGGCGGATTATCTTCCTACAGTCAAACAGGTTCTTATCGATGAGCGTGATATGTATCTCGCCTCATCGATATGGAAGTCAAATGGGAAAAAACTTGTGGCTGTCCTGGGTGCCGGTCATCTTCCAGGTGTGGAAAAACACCTCCAGGCTTTCGCTGCTGGATCTGAGAATCCTGACGTATCTGATATTTCCTCCGTACCGCCTAAGGGTGCTGGTTCAAAGGTGGCAGGTTGGATTCTGCCAGCCTTGATAGTTGCTCTTATTGTTGCAGGTTTCTTCACCGGAGGGGCTAAGTCTTCTCTTGACCTTCTTCTTCGTTGGCTTCTTTGGAATGGTTCTTTGTCGGCTCTCGGCACTCTCCTTGCTGCCGGACACCCTTTGGCTATAATTGCCGGATTTGCAGGTGCGCCTATCGCTACCTTGAATCCTTTCATTGGCGTGGGTTTGTTCACCGGAATTGTGCAGGCTTGGGCTCACAAGCCTAAGGTTGAGGATATGGAGAAGCTTACTGATGATGTTTCTTCATTGAAGACAATTTATAAGAACAGAATACTTCGTGTCCTTCTTGTCTTCTTCCTTTCTTCTATAGGAGGAGCTATAGGAAACTTCATTGCTGTTCCTGCTATGATTACAAACCTTGTAAAGTAACACCACAACAGCCTTTTATGGTGTTAAGGTCTTGCAGGGATGTTTGTCCCTGTTTCAGCTGAAAATTGTTTTCACAAGCTCCTGTACGTCCTTGACTTGTATTATTCCCGGCTCGTTTCCTGGTGCTATGAAATGCTTGAAGCCCAGCGATGATGCAGTTTTTATGCGCTGTTTAAGCCCTCGTACAGGCCTAATTTCACCTGCAAGGCTTAATTCCCCTGCTATGACAGTCTGCTCTTTCAGCGCAAGGTCTGTCCTCGCCGAATACAAAGCGGCGGCAAGGGCTGCGTCCACGCTGCTTTCGGTTATTCGCACACCTCCGGCTACATTGACGTATATGTCACATTCGCTGAATTTAAGCTTTGTCTTCTTTTCCAGGACTGCAGCGACCCGGCTTACCCTGGCAGAATCTATGTTGTCTGAGTATACTCGGTTCACAGAAGCTTTCGCCGGTACTGTCAGGGCCTGAATCTCCATCATGAAAACCTGGGTTCCTTCCATTACTGGGACTATGGCTATTCCGGCGGGAATTCCCTTTTCTCTCCTGATCATGAACATTCCGGAGGGATCCTCCACAGGCTTAAGTCCCTTCTCGCTCATTTCGAATATTCCAAGCTCGTCCACTGAGCCAAAGCGGTTCTTCTGGGCCCTGAGAAAGCGGACGTCCTCTGCGTTCCTGTCGAAGGAGAGCACCGTATCCACTAGATGCTCCAGCGACTTAGGCCCTGCGATGCTGCCATCCTTCGTTATATGCGCCACAAGGAACATGACAGAATCTCGTTCCTTGACCCAGCTCACAAGCTCGTTGGCACAGTATTTAAGTTGGCTTACAGAACCTGGAATCACGCCTGCTTCAGGACTGCATACTGTTTGGATTGAATCAATGATTATGCAGACCGGTGAGATTGCGTTAAGGGCGGCCTCTATGTTCTCAAGACTTGTTGAGCATAACAGCTCGATGTTTGATGTGTCCAGCTTCAGCCTGTCCGCACGATTTTTTATCTGTGAGGCAGATTCTTCTCCTGATACATACAGTACCTTTCCGGTAGCCCGGTTCTTGTTCGCTACTGCAACTGCGGTTTGTAACAGAAGGGTTGATTTCCCTATTCCCGGTTCGCCACCTACGAGTATTGCGGATCGCTTCATTATGCCGCCACCAAGAACCCGGTCAAGTTCATCTATACCGCTGTGAAAACGTGAGTCCTCCAGTGCGGAAATTTGTGATAGCGGCACAGGCTTAGAATTCGTGGCGGAAAAAGGGGCGGGAACTGTTGAGGTGGAATTTTGTACGGTCTGCTCCTCCATGGTATTCCATTCTCCGCATTCCGGACACCTTCCCAGCCATCTGGGCATGGTGTATCCGCAGGATGAGCATTTGAAAACTGTTGATGTTCCTTTCTTTTTTGTCATTGAATTGTTCCTTATCAAGCATAAGTAGAAAATAATGCCTATAGTCTATGGTAGAAAATACTCATATGCAATAGTCTGTAAGAACCCTTGCTTTGGTTGTTTTCCAGATGAAAGATTAAAATATTATATGATTTAAAAAATGTTTTTTAGATTAGTTCATTTATTTTTCTAAAAAAAATAAATTTTTTTTAGAAAATTTAGGAATAATTTATTCAATATAGGCGATATTTATTTGTAGGATAATTAAT
>JAILBN010000003.1 GCA_024680915.1 Treponemataceae bacterium
TTTTACCTGAGTCAATGTGGGCGCTGATACCGATATTTCTCATCTTAGAAATATCAAAGCTCATATTGTTTGTACCTCTCAAATATGGTTTTTGCAAAAAACTGCAATGATTTCAACATAAAATCAGATTTAGCAAATATAGCGCAAAGAACAAAGAGTTTCAAGAGGGGGGATTTTTTTTGATTCCATGGGTAATTTGGACATGTTGCACAAACGCTTTTTTACCGCTATTATCACAAACATGATTGAACTTACAAGCAAACAGCGTAAATTTTTCGAGAAGGAGGCGCATTCTCTTTCTCCTGTTGTCATAGTGGGCGCTGCCGGTGTTTCTGAAGGTGTTATCAAGATGGTGGATGAGACCTTGGGAATTCATGAGCTTATAAAAGTCAAATTCAACGAATTTAAAGAAGATAAAAGAAAGCTTTCTGAGGTTATCGCTGAGGAGACGAATTGTGTTCTTGTCCGCCTGATAGGTAATGTCGCCATTTTCTATCGGCCGGCCGAGGAAGAGGACAAACGCAGGTACCCGGATATCGCATAAGTCGATAGATTCTCCTTTTTTTCAGCCTTCCATATCTATGTTTTCCCTTTAAGTGATATTTACTGCATTTTTTTTATTGCCTGTTGTCTTGCTTTCTGCTATTCTGTCGATATGAAAAATTCTACACTTGATAATCTTAGATTTATTAACGAGATAGTTAGTAAAGCTGAAATATACGCACATGCTGCCAATGTGCTGAATTATGACATGGAGACGATATGTCCTCCTGATGGAATGGAGAAAGAAGGGGAGGTTATTTCCTTCCTTGGGAACGAAGCTTTCAAGCTTCTTAAGCAGCCGGATTTTATAAAAGCTGCCGAGGAATTGTATGAAAACCGGGATGAGCTTGAAGAGACTGACCGTGCGTTGGTAGAAAGCTTTCACCGGGATTACCTGAGGACAAAGAATATAACTCCTGAGATGAACCATGAATTCAGCTTGACTTATAACAAGGCTTTCATAAATTGGTCAAGAGCAAGGGAGAAGAATGATTTCTCAATCTTTGCCCCCTCCTTGAAGGAAGTCCGTGACGTGGAGCTTAAGAAAATCTCTCTCCATGCGGCGCCAGATAAAGTCCCCTACAATAATCTGCTGGATGAATATGAGCGCGGAATGACCACAGAGAAACTTGACGCTGTCTTTGACCGCTGCAAGGAGCGTTTGATTCCTTTCTTGAGGAAGCTTCAGACATCATCTCTTAGCCAGGGCGGACCCCATTCCATACGTACAGATTTTCTGACAAAGACTGTTACCAATGAGCAGCAGAAGAAAATGGCTGAATGGCTTTTGAATCTGTTGGGCTTTTCTTTTGAGAGAGGTAATTTCACCACATCGGAGCATCCCTTCACATCCTCTTTGGCTAAGGACGATGTCCGTGTGACTACTCATTATTATCCGAATTTGTTTTTGTCCAGCATTTATTCCATCATTCATGAGTGCGGACATGCTCTGTTCGAGCTGAATCTTCCTGAAGAAGACCACCAGCATCATATAAACGATTTGAAGACTTTGGGACAGCACGAGTCTGTCTCCAGGTTCTATGAGAACGTGATAGGAAGATCCCGTGCTTTTATAAAGCTTATCTACCCTAAGGTTAAGGAAATTTTCCCTGAGGTTATGAAGGATGTGAGCGAGAAGGAGCTTTATGAGGCCGTTAACCTTGTTCATCCTTCTCTTATTCGTACCGAAGCCGATGAATTTACTTATACCTTCCATATTATAATCAGATATGAGATAGAGAAGGCCATCGTTAACGACGGGCTTTCTGTTGATGAGCTGCCTGCCTTGTGGAAGAAGAAATATGAGGAATATCTTGGTGTAAAACCACAGAATGACAGGGAGGGCATCCTTCAGGATGTCCATTGGACCTCTGGTTTTGGTTATTTCTCCACATATGCTTTGGGGAACATGTACAATGCGATGTATTATAAACGGATGCGATTAGAATTGGATATCGATCAGCTTATTTTGGACGGACGTTTTGACGTTATCAACAGCTGGATGAGGGAGTTCGTCTGGAAAAAAGCGAACAGGCTTGCTCCGGCTGATTGGATAAAGGATATAACTGACCGTGATTTCACACCTGATGATTTCCTTGATTATCTTGAGTCTAAATATTCTGTGCTATATGGAGTATGACCTGCTTGCCGCCGGCGTAGAATCCTTTAATGCTTCTTGCCCCGGGAAATTTATATCATGAATTGTATACCATGATTAGGTAGGTTTTATGCAAAAAAGGGGTTGCCCATCTTTGGACGACCCCTTCTTTTTTTTTGATTCCGGATCTTCTTCTTCAGTATTGGATACCGAAATAGTACATGTAGAATGTCCATTTGTTCGTATTTGCTGAGTAATGGCAGAGCACAAGCCATCCTTCCGGAACGAATCCTGTCTCTTCCTCAATGGACCTGGCTATTGTATAAGCGTATACATCATTGTCTTCGACATAGCCCCAGGCTTCTATATAACCTGCAAGATTGTCGATGACATATTTGTCCTCTTCGTCCATATTTTCTGGGGTTACGTTGTAGAAGCTGTCAGGCTCCTGCCCAAGGCATTCCGTTGAGAAATCGTGCCAAGTCTGGATGTTGCTGGCGATTGATTTGAAATTGTCTTCTGTTGTTGATGCTATCCATTCTCCTGCTACAACGATTTCATCAAAATTCTGATCATAAGCGAAAAGACCCAAAAAACATAGCGAAACTATTAAAAGCATTGCTGCCAATTTACGTATTGTTCTCATAAAAAACCTCTCACAAAAACTAAAAAAACAATGCAGGAAAAAGTTTCATTTTCCTGTATTCCTTAGTAATCTAAAAAAAAGCAGATTACGAACAACCATCTTCAAGATAGAGAATAACACATCTGCATTAATAAAACAATATTATGAGGAAAAAAGTGGTGAAACTTGATTTGATTTATATTCTTGCGCAATAAAAGAATTAGTTGTAGTATTATATAATGCTATTGTGGAGAATTAGTCTTTATTCAACGTTGTTGCTGACTCTTATCAGCATCCCCTTCGTCGGGTTTGACTCCGCCGCAAAGATATTGACTGTCGGAGGCATTCTTATAGGTATCTATCTGGCTGTTTCTGTACTTCTATGGTCGCTTCTTGCTCTTATCTGCTGGACTATTCCTCTTAACAAGGAATACGAGAGACCTTCGAAAGGTTATTACAAGGTATTCAACGCAGGTTATTCCTATTTGTGCAGACTCGCAGGTGCCCGTATTCATGTGTCAGGTCTTGAGAAAGTTCCTTTGGACAAGCCCTTCCTTTTTGTTTCCAACCATCGCTCGAAATTCGACAACATGGTTGAGAGTGTGGTGCTTAAAAAGAACGTCATAGCTTTCATAACAAAACCTGAGAACTTTAAGATTCCCATCGGCCGCCATTACATGAAAAGAAGCTGTTATCTTCCTATAGATAGGGATAATCCCAGGGTCGCGCTGGAGACTATTGTAAAGGCCTCTGAAATGGTTAAGAACGGGATTTGCTCAGTTGGAGTTTTCCCGGAGGGAACCAGAGGGGATGGAACTTCCTTGCTGGAATTCAGACCGGGTTGTTTCAAAATTGCTGTGAAGGCAAAATGTCCTGTTGTCGTGGGAACGATAAGAGGAACGGAAATGCTTCATAAACGCTTCCCTTTCAGACGTACTGATGTATATTTTGATATTGTAAAAGTTCTGTCCGAGGAGGACATAAGTAATATGAAAACCGTTCAGATCGCGGCTGACGTGAAGAGCCTTATGGAAGCTTCTCTGGCCAAGGCTGTCTGATAGGGAAACGGATTGTGGCTGAGTTCCTGAGAGTCTTCTTTCGGGTTCTTCTTGGAAATGCTGCTTTCCGTGATTATAAAAAGGAGAATAACTATGACCTATGTATTATTTAATCCCCTTGCTGATAATAAACAGGGGCAGTCTAATTCCCAGAAGCTCAAAGAGCTGCTTGCCGGAAAAAATCCAGAGTTCCTCGATATCACCACGAAAAAAGATTATCCTGAGTTTATAAACGGCTTGACGGCAGAGGATGAAGTCGTCATCGCTGGTGGTGACGGAACTTTGAACCGCTTTGCTAATGCTTTTTACGATGCTGGTATAAGCTTTGAGACCCTGGCTCCTCAGATCCTTTATTATCCATGTGGTTCTGGCAATGACTTCATGCGTGATGTCCAGGATTTCGCCGTCAACGGAATCGTCGCAGTGAAGGATTTCCTTAAGGATCTGCCAAAAGTAACTGTAAATGGAAAAACAAGCCGCTTTATAAACGGTATTGGATACGGAATTGAAGGTTACTGCTGTGAAGTTGGTGATGAATTAAGGAAAAAGAGCGACAAGCCTGTTAATTACGCAGGAATCGCTATAAAAGGTGTTCTGTTCCATTTCAAGCCGAGAAACGCAAAAATCACTATTGACGGCAATACTTATATGTACAAGAAAGTTTGGCTGGCTCCGTCGATGAACGGCTGTTATATGGGCGGTGGAATGAAGATTGCGCCGGAGCAGGAGCGGACAGGAAAGGACAGAAAACTTTCTTGCGTTGTATGGTTCGGTTCTGGCAGGCTTAGAACACTCATGGTTTTCCCCAGTATTTTCAAGGGAGAGCATGTAACTCACAAAAATATGATTGCGATTCACGAGGGAAAGACAATCACAGTGGAATTTGATAAGCCCTGTGCCTTGCAGATAGATGGCGAGACTGTGCTTAATGTAAGCTCGTATACCGCAGAACTTAAGTAATACGTGTAGTTTGGAAAAAAAATGCCGGATATACGGCATGTGCTGGATTTCTGATACATGTTTTTACAACGAATAGCTGCATAGCCAGCAGAGTTCCCTGCAAGCCAGTATTGAAGCACGAAGTGCTGAACTGACTGAGCTTGTAGGGGTGTTGTCGAAAGCAGCTGTTGGAAAAAAAATATGAACCAGATATTGAATTTGTTAGTATATAAGGAGATAAAAATGGCTTTTATTGATAATTTGCTTGATAAAGCAAAAAAAGCAGGAAAGACAATCGTTCTGTGCGAAGGTGAGGATAAACGTGTAGTTGAGGCTGCCTCAAAAATCGTTAAGGAAGGAATAGCAAAAATCATCCTGGTAGGAACAGAGGAAGAGTGCAAGAAGGTAGCTCCTGGTGTTGACCTCTCCGGTATAAAGCTGGTAGACCCTGCCACAAGCAGTGATGCTGACAAATATGCAGAGCTTCTTTTCAAGGCTCGTGAGGGAAAAATCAACAAGAAGACCGGTGCGCCTGAATATGCTGACGTGGCTGCCGCAAAGGCTTATATCCAGAAGGACCGCACAATGTTCGGTGCTCTTATGCTTAAAGCCGGCGATGCTGACGGTTTCGTTTCCGGTGCCTGCCATTCTACCGCAAATACAATCCGTCCGGGACTTCAGGTAATCAAGACAGCTCCTGGAATCAAGACAGTTTCCTCCTGCTTCATCATGGTCGCACCGGATGGTGGAAACAAGTATGTCCCAGAGGGAGTCACTCTTTTTGCTGACTGTGCCCTTAACATTCAGCCTACTGCAGAGGAGCTTTGTGATATAGCAGCTGCTACAGCTGAGACAGCGTCAAAAATCGGTGGAATCGAACCCCGTCTTGCCTTCCTTTCCTTCTCTACAAAGGGCAGTGGAAATGATGACAAATATGGTCAGACAGTTCCTAAGATGCAGAAGGCTCTTGAGCTTACGAAAGCAGCCCATCCTGAGCTCACAGTGGACGGCGAATTCCAGTTTGATGCAGCCGTTGCTCCTGAGGTAGGAGAGCTTAAGGCTCCGGGAAGCAAGGTTGCCGGTCATGCCAATGTTTTCCTTTTCCCTGGAATCAATGCCGGAAATATCGGCTACAAAATCTGCCAGAGGATGGGCGGTTGGATGGCTATCGGACCTGTCTGCCAGGGCTTCGCAAAGCCTCTTAACGATCTGAGCCGTGGCTGTAACGTAGAGGATATCGTTGCCACAGTAGCTGTAACCGCACTTCAGGCATAAGACGGGTTTACTCCATTGTACAAAAGCTCATGCACATAAGTTCCTTGTGCATGAGCTTTTTTTTTGGTATTCTTTATTTCCCGGAAAAAAGAATCGGACTTCCCCTTGGGGTTTAAGAGTTTTTTAGGAGATATTTATGCTTCAGATGAAATGGATTGTGCTGATACTTGCCGTGGTCATGTATCTGTTCGTAATACTTTTTCAAGAAAAAAAAGTATGGTTCACTACGGCTGCCGCCCTTATAGTTATTGCCCTGGGTATAATTCTGCCTGATGCGATTTTTCCCCTGCCCGATGCAGTGAAATCCGCTGGAGGAGCCTCCTCCCGGCTTTATTCCCTCTGGCACACCACCGGAGAGATAATCAACTGGAACGTTATAATGATTTACTTGGGCAGTATGGTCATCGCCGCCCTCTTCATTTACTCCAAGGTTCCGGCCAGGATTGCCGATGCCATCGTAAACTCAAGCAGGAACACAGGCCTTGCCATGATCGCCATACTTGCCATGACAGGCATCATATCCATTTTCGTGGAGAATGTGGCCACCGTTCTTGTTATGGCCCCTATAGCTCTGGCTCTCTGTAAGAAAATAAAGATGAATCCTACCAACTTCATGATAGGTCTTGCTGTCATGTCGAATCTGGAAGGGACTGCAACCTTGGTCGGTGACCCGCCCTCAATGATTTTCGCCGCCTACGCTAATTATAATTTCAATGACTTCTTTTTCTATAACGGGAAATTCTCTATATTCTGGATTATACAGACAGGACTTGTAACTGGTTGTATCTTCTTTTATTTCTATTTCGCCCGGAAAGCCAAGGCAAAAATCGATGTGGAGAAAACCCAGGTTATATCCTGGTTCCCCTTCGTACTTCTTATCACGATGATTCTAGGTCTTGCGGGAGCTTCCTTCCTTCCCTTCGAATGGCCCTATCTCAGCGGCTTGTATGTGCTGACCCTGGGTCTTATCGGAGTCGCCTGGTACTGGGGCAAACAGAAAAAAACAAAGCAGGAAGTCCTTACCTTGGTCAAGGAGCTGGACTGGGAGACGATTTTCTTTCTCTTCGGTATTTTCATCGTCGTCGGGGCCATTCAGGAAGTAGGACTTCTCATGGATTTCGCCAGCTTCCTTTCCGGAGTCACTGGTGGTTCTGAGTTTGCGGCTTTCGTGATAATCCTCGTGGTCTCAATCGTGATAAGCGGCTTTGTGGACAATGTTCCTTACATAATTGCCATGCTGCCTGTTGCTGGCGGTATGGCCGAGAATATGGGTATCAACAAGGAGCTCCTTATGTTCGCCCTGCTTGTGGGAAGCTGCTTGGGTGGCAACCTTACCCCCTTCGGGGCCAGTGCCAACGTTGTCTCTATGGGTATAGTAAAGAAAGAGGGATATCCTCTGAAATTCTCAGGCTGGCTTAAGGTCGGCGGAGTCTTTACAGTGCTGACCACGGCAGCCGCAGCCTGTGTACTTTGGCTTATCTGGGCATAAAAGCTTAAAACAGGGGTGCGTCAGCGAGCTGGCGCCGGGCTTTCCTGGCTTAGCTCGAAACTGCGCGCTTCGTGCGTGTATCCGTGCGCAGGGACCTGCGCCAAAACTGCTGAGTTCTGCGTCAGTAAAACCCGGTAAGCTCGGGCGACGAGAAAGACGCACGAAAGCCAGCTCCTACAATCCCTCGCCCAGATATCTTTTCCTTAGATAAAATGCCAGGGCGCAACCCATAAGAGCATGGGTGAAGTCCTCGTTACCGTATTTCTTTATAACCTCATCTATGGGCATGCTGAAAAAGTTGAGAACCTCGTCCTCGTCCAGATGCTGTTGGTTAGTCTGAATCAGGTCCTCTGCAAGAAAAATGTGGACATGATTCTCGAATAAGGCTGGATTTGGGCTTATGGTACCGAGCTTCGTAAGCTTCCCGACCCTGAAGCCGGTCTCTTCCTCCAGCTCCCTGCGGGCAGCGGCTTCCGGGGCTTCTCCTGCATTTGATACACCACCGGGAAACTCGATAGTAAGACGCTGCTCTGAATGCCGCCATTGCTTAACAAGAATGAAATTCCCGTCTTTTTCGGGAATCGTCATTATCCAGTCACGCGCCTTCATGGATATGTAATCGCCCTCAATGCCTGTGGGCGAAATCTCGTGCAGGGAGAATATGTCGCAGACTGGTGTCTGTAGCAAAAGCTTTGAATCAGTTTTTTTCCACATTAGTTTTTTATCGATATTCTTGTCTTCCATACCCTTATTTTATCGCCAAGGAGAGGGAGGGGCAAGTTCTTTTGTTTCGTGGATTACTCTGAGAATCGGGGCCATACCTGCTTTATCAGCTTTTGGCAGTAATCGTAAGAAAAAGCTGGATCCTGCTTAGTTATGGCGTTTGTCTCCGCTTTCTTACGTGTGTATGCGGAGAAAAAATATACAGTGATGCCCTTTTTTTCTTCAGAGACATGGCATACCGTAGGCTTTACAGAGTAGTCCTCTATAAGGACTGAGCCATCCTCAGATCTTTTTATCTTGACATCGGCAATCCCGCCGACAAACTGGTTGGCACAGTTTTTTTCGATGTTTGTCGTCCAGTTGACAAAATTTCCAAGCGAATAGTAGACGAGCATTTTTTTTCCTGTTACGGCATCGGTCAGCATTTCTATAGGCTGGATGACATGAGGGTGGGTCCCTATGACAAGATCTACTCCTTCTTCCATGAAAAGTCTGCACCAATCGCGCTGTGCCTTCGAAATTTCATGGGAATACTCCACACCCCAATGGGGGCATACTATTATGAAGTCTGCCATTTCCCTTGCTTTTGCAAGGTCGGATCTAACCTTGTCCTCATCCAGTATATTCACCGCGTATTTCATGTCCTTGGGCAGGGGCAGGTAATTCGTGTGAAGGGTGTAATTCAGTATGGCGGTTTTAATTCCCTTTTTTTCGTAGATGAGAATAATCTCGCTTTCTTCCTTAGATCCATACATTCCTATGATCTTTATCTCAGGATAATTCTCCTTCCAGTATGACAGGCTGTTCAGTATACCCTGCTTGCCCCTGTCAAGGACATGGTTGGTCGCATGGCAGATGACCTTGAATCCCGCTTCTGCCAGAGTGTCTGCTATTTCGTATGGTGCGTTGAATCTGGGGTAGCCTGAGATGCCCAGTTCCTTGCCTCCTATTATTACTTCTTGGTTCACGATGGAAATATCGGCTTTCGATATAATTGATTTTGTACCTGCGAAAATGGATGAGAAATTATAGGAGCCGTCTGAGGTAAGGCAGTTTTCGAGCACTCTGTCATGAAGCAGGATGTCACCGACCATTATCAAAGAGATAGTATCGTTTTCTTCTGGAAAAGTATAAGGACTGTTTTTCAGTACGGTTTTATCAGCCGACAAGGTAGTTTCTGTGAACCTGTTCGCATCTATATTACCTAGAAAACTTCCGTTGAAAAGAAGAATAAAAGAGAAGAAGAGTATTTTAAGATAAAATATAAGGTTCCGCGACATTTTACCGATTATTGGTCCAAACAGTTTTGACCTGATATTATGATAAGTGAAAAGTTGCCATCTTGCAAGAAATATCACTATATTCTAAGTATGAGTAACTTGAATGATTATATAAAATGGCGTGGAGACCTGCTCTTCAGTACAGAGACTTTATCTCCTGTCGATATGTTGATTTTCTCTCAGCTTGTATATACGCCTTTGGAAAATGTTGATCCGTCCTGTTACGGAAAGACTCTCGGTGAGATTTTTCCTCTTGTATACCCTGATGGTGTCGCTGCAGGAACTACTTTTATTAATGGCGAGCTTTTCAACCTGTGGAAGCAAGCTGCTGAATGCCGCCGTTTCAGGGAGATAAAGCTTATTGATTTCGTCTCGAAATTTGATGTTGACGAACAGATGCAGTTCGCTGCGGCTGTTTTTGATTATGGAAATATAATGGTCATCGCTTTCCGTGGGACGGACACCTCCGTGATAGGGTGGAAAGAAGATTTCAACATGGGATATGCGACTCCTATTCCTTCTCAGTCTGAAGCAGTGTCATATATCAATTCGGTTTACTCCCGTAAAAAGGAAATCTATGTTTGCGGTCACAGTAAGGGTGGAAATCTGGCTATGTACGGAGGTGTGTTCTGCAAGCATCCTAAATACATAAAAGCCATATATAGCTTCGATGGACCGGGGTTTAATGACGAGGTTCTTGTTTCAAAAGAATGGATGCAATCTGTAGGAAAAATAGAATCCTATATCCCTGAATCCTCAATAGTCGGTATGATTTTAGGCTGTTGCAGTGATTATACGATAGTGAAAAGTGACGACATAGGAATCATGCAGCATAATCCCTTCAACTGGCATATAGAAGGAGGTCGATTTGAGGAAGTGTCCGAGACCTCCTTTGTAAGCCGTCTGTTCAGAGGAACTATGCAGGGCTTCCTCTCTTCTTGTCCTAAAGAGCAGCGTCGTGTACTTGTTGAGACTGCTTTTAAAATTATAGAGGTGAGTGGGGCGAAGAATGCCGATGATATCCCGGCGGCAGTGTTCATGCATTTGACTGAAATAAGGCATATTCTTCAGGAGGTTCCTGATGAAGATAAGCAGGCCTTGAAAGAAATGGGACGTATTTTTTCTGAGGCAGGCAGCACCAGCTTAAAGCATCTTCTGAGTAAGCTCTGGAAAGATGATTAGTGAACTACTCTTGAAGGCGTCGCTTTTGCTTGGGAAGAGGCTTTGAATACAGGAAAACCGGCAGTCTCATCTGCCGGTTTTCTTCTGTCTTGAAGCTGTATCCAGAAACTTTAGTAGGAATTTCATTTTTTTCGGGCTAAATTATTATTAATATCTAAATACTTTCCAAAATCTCCAAAAGGTGATATATTTCCAATTGTAAGGGTCAGAAAAGCAGCGAAGATTGTTACAAAGGCACGTTGCTGTCTTGAAAGAGCCTTGCAAGGAAGGTTTATGAACGAATCTATTTTGATTGTTGAATCAACAGAGAATCCAGCTTCTGCTGATAAGGTTTTTGACAAGCTTATGTCACTGCTTGAGACAACGGGCTGTGTAAAGGACAGAAAGAGCGTTGAGAGCGATATCAGGGCGAAAGATTGGGCTATCGGTTCAAGAAAAGATGATAGGCTTGTATTTCACCATTCAAAGACAGATGGAGTTTCTCAGTTCTGCGCCGTTGTAATCATGTTCCCGGAAAATATATTTCATGGAGTTTTTGCATGGCCGGAAAACAACGATGATAACCTTCAGAAAATTGCGACCATATTCGAAAGGATGCAGAAAATGCAAGTCAACAGGACAGGAGTAAAGGCCGCATGATTGTACCATATAGCCCTGTCTCCTCCTTCAGGGCTGTATTGGTCCTTTATGTACAAGGCAGAACTCTTCGAAGACGACGGGCATATCTGGCGTGAATTCATAGCCCATGATATCCCCATCCTCTTTGAAAAACTCCTCGTGATTTTCCCTCCAGCTTTCAAGACTTTCGTCTTCTCCTTCCTTTTCCGCCATGCTCCAAGGAACTTGGTTGAAAGGAAGGATATCCACCTTTATTTCCTTTATTATTCCCAGTGGGTTTCCTTCCCAGTCTGTAAGAACACTGTAGACTCCCGTTTTCGGGAGCTTCTCATTGTCTATTCTGTAGGCTTCCAAGGCTGAGGTGGTACCACTTTTCTTTCCTGAAAGCACCAAGGCAGTCAGCTCGGCGGACATCTTTTCGTCTGTTCCGAAGGACATTTCGCCGCCATACGGCAAATTTTTCCTGTCCGGGCTTTCCTGAACGAAATTATTCCAGTAATCTTCGACTTTTCCCATTTGTTTTTTCCTCTTGCCACTATTCTATACTTTGTTGTAAAAATAGGGAATCTATGGTCAGAGCAGAAAAATTCAATTGGAAAGAATTTGTTAAACAAATATCAGTTATCGCGATACCCGTCGCCATGCAGAACTTGCTTTCAACGACAGGCGGTATGATAGACACCATGATGATAGCCTCGCTCGGCGAGCTGTACGTCGGTTCCGTCGGATTGTGCGCCCAGTTCTCGTTCCTGATGTTCGCGGGCTACTGGGGTTTTGTCGGCGGCGGTATGCTTTTTTTCGCGCAGTATTGGGGCGCGAAAGACTACAAGGGAATCGAGCGGTCTTACGGCATAACGCTCTCTTGTATGATGACCGTTTCTCTGATTTTCTCCGTCGCGGCGACATGTTTTCCAGAAGTCGTGCTTTCCATGTATACGGATAAGCTTCACATCCGGGAAATTGGTGTTGACTACATACGGATTGTGGGCTTTTCGTACCCGCTGCAAGTTTTGGCGATGGGCATGAGCGCGCTTCTCCGCTCGACTGAGAAAGTGAAGATTCCTCTTTACGGTGCTATAGCATCAGTTTTTACGAACACCTTTATGAACTGGGTGCTCATTTTCGGAAATTTGGGTGCACCGGCTCTTGGCGTTAAGGGCGCGGCGCTCGCAACCGTCATTTCTAGCGGCGTGAACGTCCTCGTCGTCATGATTTTTGCGGCAATCTCAAAGTATCCGCATCTTTTCCGGGTTAAAAACTTTTTTAAATGGGACAAGGCGTTCCTCTCTATTTATTTCAAGAAATGCTTCCCGATTATCTGTAACGAGGTGTTTATCGGCGTTGGAAACATGGTGATAAACATCGTTCTGGGGCATCAGGTGGAGGAGGCGATTGCGGCGGTCGCGGTTTTCAGGACACTGGAAGGACTCGTAATCGGATTTTTCGCAGGATTTTCAAGCGCAGCGTCTGTACTTGTGGGCAAAGCCGTCGGCGCGGGCGAAACGGAGCTTGCTTTCCGGCGTGCAAAACGGATCGTATATTTTTGCCAGATAACGATTTTTGCAATCATCCTGATTCTGCTTGCGGTGAACTATCCGCTGCTGCACGCCATGAGCCTTTCGGGGCTTTCGTATACATACGGCAGGGGACTTATCATCATTTACGGAATCGCGTGCATTATCCGCATGGGAAACTGGACTCAGAACGATACGTACCGCTCAGCAGGAGACGCGGCTTACGGCACAATCCTTGAGATAGTGTTCATGTTCGCTATGGTCCTGCCGTGCCTTCTCGTGGCGAACAACGTCTTTCACGCACCATTCCTTGTCGTTTTTGCGATGTGCTATGTTGACGAGCCGATACGCTATGTGCTGATGCAGATTCACATGTACTCTGGAAAATGGATAAAGCCCGTCACCCCGGAAGGAGTGGCAGGCCTGGAAGGGTTCAAGAAACGCCGCCTGGAACAGCGCTCAGAAGTGTAGAACGGTAAGAACACCGGTATGCGTTCAGAAATCGGCTCCGCGCAGAAGTGAGTTCGAATCGTGCTTCCCATAAACTGAGTAATTGTTGACGGAGAAATAATGAACTCCTTCTGAATTCCAAGGTTCATTCGGATATAAATGATGACTGCCTGCCATAAAGTATAAATCAGTTATATCCGAATACAATTTTTCAAGTACGGCATCTGCATTCATTTGTGATTGAAAATGATTGAGTATATAAGAGTAGATTTTGGCCAAATCATTTTCAGTTTGTTCTGATAAAAAACTTAATAATTCATCAGGCAAACCGCTTTTTTATATCGGAGAAAGCTTCTTTTACAGGTTTTACACATCCTGCTTTTATGTCATCAAGACCTTTTTTCATATCTGCGTTGAATTCTTCTTCTGGTAATTGCTTTACCTGCTCAACTAAAGCTTCGTGTGACATGAAAACCTCCTTCCTTTCGTAGTATAATATGTTTTTTGATTTTAACAGCGATAATTTGAAGAACTGATTTTTTCCACGAGATTGATGGGGGCTTCTGCGCACATGGATGTGCGCGAAAAGTGGACGAGTTTCGCATATGCGAAACTCGATAGGTTGTGCTACATGGATGTTGCACAACCGTCCATCAAAGCAAGAATGTCGTCAATTGTTTCCCGTCGCCGGATTACTCTTACGCTTCCGTCTTTCCCGATAAGAACTTCCGCTGGGCGTGGCCGGCTGTTATAGGGACTGCACATGCTGTAGCCGTAGGCTCCCGTATCAAGGATACATGCTAAGTCTCCGCGTCTCATAGCCGGAAGCATCCTGGCTTTTGCAAGAATATCTCCGGATTCGCAGATGTTCCCGGTCACAGTCTGTTCTACGAGCACATCATCTCTGTTGCCGGACGAATCCGCTGAGTCTGTTGAGCCGTCTGCTGTTGAATGCCGAGCTACTGCCTTGCCTTCCCTGAGGACTTCGATATCATGCCAGCTGTCGTACATGGAAGGTCTTACCAGCACGTTCATTCCTACGTCAGTACCGCAGTAGGTCACTCCGGAGTTCTGTTTGACAGCGTGGACCCTTCCCAGGATGACGCTGCCCTCTGCGACACAGAAACGGCCTGGCTCGCTTTTGAAAAGAGGAGCGTAGCCGTAGCGGCTGACGAAGTCATCAAGTATGGGTTCCAGCCTGCTCTTGAAGTCTTCCATGGGGAAGGGCTTCTCATCCTCAAGCTTGTGGTAGGGGATACCGTAGCCGCCGCCGAAATCGATGAATTCCAGCTTCTTGAAGCCTTCCGCTATGCGAAGCAGATTGGTCACCGCATCCAGATAGGGCTGGGGATCCATGAAAAGAGAGCCTATGTGCTGGTTTATACCTGCTATGCGGATGCCGTAGCTGTCCGCAAGCTTGAAAATCTCAGGGATGTCTGCTTCCTGAATACCGAACTTTGTTTTCTTCCCTGCTGTAACTACTTTCTCATGGTGGCCGGCACCTATCCCTGGGTTTATGCGGACTGCACAGCGTTCCGAGCCGGCGGCGGCTGTTCCGGCTTTTCTCATGCGGCTTTGGGTCTGCCCGTAGAGCTCCAGCTGGGCAAGGCTGTCCAGACTTGTCATTATTCCCTGTTCTATGGCGAATTCCAGCTCTGTTTCCGCGACATTGTTGGGTACAAAGAAAATACGTTCCTTTGGGAAGCCTGCCTTGAGCAGCAGCTGTATTTCTCCGGGGCTCATGGCGTCGCAGTTCAGCCCTTCCTCCAGGGCCAGCTTGAGTATGTGTATGTTAGTGTTGGCTTTTACCGAATAGTTGGCGGTGTAGGGATATTTCGTTATGACGCGGGCGACTTCGTGCATCCGCTCGCGAAGAATCCTCTCGTTATATACATAGAGCGGAGTGCCGTATGTTTGGGCAAGCTTTTCAGGTTCGTTTCCTACAAAAAAATCAGATTGCGTAATGTATGATTCCATGCTTATTCCTTGTTGTTTTTCATTTTAAAGGGCTTAAAATAATTACACTGCCGGCCTTCCGCTGTATTGGTTCTGTCGGTCAGTTTTAACCCCTGCCGGAAAAAGATGAGGGTGTGGGGGAAGGAAAAACCGCGCTCGGGAAGTAGGGGTTTTTCTTTTCCCCACCTATCACCTAAAGTAAATGAGCCCTTAGTTCTTCACCACTGAGCGGGCTTAAATATGCCGGAGGTAGGTCGAATACTGTCTTGCAGCCAGGCATTCCTTCCTTATTCATGCGGAATACGGCGCGGGCAAAGGCAACCAGAACACATGAAGTGAAAGCCGGGTTGGAATCCAGTTTAAGGCTGTATTCGATTACGTTGTCGTATTCCTTGTTCCAGCCGGTTTTTCCTGTCCTGAAGACAAAACCACCGTGGGGAATGCCTGAATGATTCTTTTTCAGCTCTTCCTCGCTTATGAAGTGAACGGTGGTGTCATAATCAGCGAAATAGTTGGGCATTTCTTTTATTTCTTTCTCAATACGGGCTTTGTCTGCATCGGTGGCTCCGTCCTCGGCCACCACGAAGCATTCACGGGTGTGCTTCTGACGGGTTGTAAGCTCCGGGTTCTTTCCTGCACGAACAGCTTCCAGCGCTTCCTGGACAGGAATCGTGTACTGCTTGCCGTCTTTTACACCCTCTATGCGGCGGATAGCGTCGCTGTGGCCCTGACTTACACCCTTGCCCCAGAAGGTGTAGTCCTTTCCTTCTGGTAAAATACAGCTGCCGTAAAGACGGTTGAGACTGAACATTCCGGGATCCCAGCCGCAGCTGATAAGGGCCGTGTTGCCGGCTGCTCTTGCCGCCGCGTCTACCTTGGCGAAATGCTCAGGAATACGGGCGTGGGTGTCGAAGCTGTCGATCACGTTGAAGTATTTAGCATATTCCGGGGTCTGCTTTGGAAGGTCAGTGGCGCTTCCTCCGCAGATGATGAGCACGTCCACATCATCCTTGTGTTTTTCTATGTCGTTGACGCTGTAAACAGGAACATTGTCTGTAAGGATCTTTACAGATGCAGGATCCCTGCGTGTAAAAACAGCGGTTAGCGCACAATCTGGATTCTGCTTTATGGCACATTCTACGCCTTTTCCAAGATTTCCGTATCCTAAAATTCCGATTCTCATGATTTTCCTCCTTATATATTCAGAAGCGTGATTTTGTTCTTCAACGCTTCTTTCATCACCGAAACTAAGTTTTTTTGCCCTGAATAAAGGCAGGTGTCACTTTCCGAGCCGGTCATCTCTCCTGTAAGGACATAGGCGGAGTCTGTTATGAAGCGTATCTGTCCTTGCTCCGCATCTGTTATATATACTGCTGACCCCTGTTTTTTTGCTTCTTCCGTAAAGCTTTCCTCTAATCCGGCAGAAGGCTTGTCGGTCAGGATCACAACCTTACGGCCATTTTTCATACAAGCGATAATATCTTTCTCGAACAGGCTGATTATGGAATAAGGAGCCATCAGATACATACGGTATTCCATCTCCTTCACCATCTGGCGGATTTTCATGCAGATATTACAATTCCCCTGGATAGTCATGTAACCGTCTGTTGTATCTATTCGCTCCGGGGCATGGGCTTTTAGGAATTCTCCTTTTTCAGCGAGTCCCGTAAGGGTGTTGTCCACAAAATTCTCTACAGTGACGGGACTGTATTTTACGGCTTCTCCCCTTATTGTGTAGGCCGCACCTTTGTCCGATAGCGCGGCAAGGGAGGCATAGGCATTTGATCGGGAAATGCCGGTTTCTTTCGAGACTTCGTAGCCGGTCATTTCTCCGTGTTTCAGAAGGCTTTGGTAGATAAGGGCTTCCTGGCGGGTCAAACCTAGAGCGATGAGGCATTCCGTAAATGTAGTTTTTTCAAAAGTGCATGTCATAATTTGTTTAGGTGGTTCTAAAAAGAACTACCTAAAAGTATAGCAATAGTTAGCTTTTGTCAACTGTTTGTGATCAGGAAGTTTTTTCAGTTCCGGGGTGTTTTGTGCTGTCTTGTATGATTTGTTGGTCTGTAGGGACGGAGCCGTATCCTGTCTTTATGATACGGCTCCTTTGCTATGGGTTAAAAGGGCAGGTAGCAGGAAAAACCGGCTTTGACTTTGAATATGTTGAAAATAGTGGTGAAAATAGAGCCGATTACGGCTTCTGCTGGATCTTCTGAATCTACGACGCTTATTGTCGGGGAAAAGTCAATTCCTATATCAGCAGTACCAATTCCTGGGCCCATCTGCCAGTTTCCTATGGTAAATCCTGCCTGTCCGTAATAGAGCATAGAATCAGAAGATAAATCTATATCCGGGTAGAAGAGGATTCCTCCTTTGATGTAGAAATGGCCGGCATATAAGAGGAGAGAGGGGGAGAAATAGAAATATGGGTCGTAAATAAAATTTTCCATGAGATCGATGCCGATATCACAGCCGAAAGTGTCATTGAACTCAAGCCTGAAAGCTACGTCTTGGAAAACATAGGTGTTTACCAGGCTCTGCTTTAACCCTGCATTTAAATTTATACCAAAGTCAACTGCAGCCACTGGAGCAAGTATCACAACAATAATTAATGCCGCCATTGAAATTTTTCTTTTCATACAAACCTCCTGAGAGTTTTCTGGCTCCGTATGTTCACGGTTAATGCCTTTACCGGCAAGGCCTTGTCTTTTGTTCTTTGTGAATTCTAACACATTTTTTCATTTTTACAGATTTATCTATAAACATTGAAAAAAATGAATGATTAGAATAAAATTATCCTCATCGACGTTTATGAGAATGAACGTAAAAGACCTTAATTTTCGGAGGAAAAAATGAATAAAGGTTTAAAGGCAATAGCCGGTATCCTGGCCTTTGCAGTTCTTGCTTTCAGTCTTATGGGATTTACAGGTTGGAAAAACCTGCCGGATGATGATATCGTTGTTCTTTATACTAACGATATACATTGTGGAATTGAAGACGGAATAGGTTTCGCCGGGCTTGCTGCCATGAAGAAAGATCTTATGAATACAACTCCTTATGTAACTCTCGTTGATAATGGAGATGCTGTTCAGGGAACACTCATAGGAACTGTTTCAAAGGGTTCTTATATCGTAGATATAATGAATGAAGTTGGATACGACTATGCGACATTGGGTAACCATGAATTCGATTATGGAATGGATATCCTGGACGGACTTATTGCCAAGGCTGATGCAGAATATCTTGTTTGTAATATCGATTTCTATGGAAAGAACAAGACCTTCCTCGACAGGACAGCTCCCTATGCTATAAAGTCATACAACGGCTACAACGTCGCTTTCGTAGGTGTTACGACTCCTAACTCAATAACAACATCAACTCCTGCTTTCTTCCAGGAAGACGGAGAGTTTGTTTATGATCTTAACAAAACTTCTACAGGTAAAAAATTGTTCCGCAAGGTTCAGAACGCTGTCAACGCTGCTCGTCAGGACGGTGCTGATCTTGTTGTTCTCCTTTGCCATCTTGGTACAGACGAGGGAGATGCTCCTTGCAATTCTATTTCCTTGATTGAGAACACCGTAGGTATCGATGTCGTTCTTGACGGACATTCTCACAGCGTTATTCCTCAGGAAATCGTCAAGAATAAATATGGAATGGATGTTATCCTTTCTTCTACAGGAACAAAGTTCGCTAACGTAGGAAAGCTTGTTATCTCAAGTGAGGGAAAAATCTCAACTTCCCTTATCAGCTCTGATGTCTATACAAAGAAAGATCTTTCTGTGACCAAGTTCATTTCAGGAATCAAAGCTTCATACGAGACAGAGGTTTTGAGAGTAGTGGCAAAGAGCAATGTCGCTCTCAATATCACTGATAATGCCGGCGTAAGAATGGTAAGAAACAGTGAGACAGCTATCGGAAACCTTTGTGCTGATGCTTATCGTGCAGTTGCCCAGGCTGATATCGGACTTGTGAATGGCGGCGGTATTCGTGCTAACCTTCCTCTTGGTGATATCACATATGCCGACATCATCAATGTGCATCCTTTCGGAAACATGCTCTGTAAGGTAAATGCGACAGGACAGCAGATCCTTGACTGCCTTGAGTTCGCATGCAGAAATACAAGAAGTGTTTACAAGGAAGGAACTAAGGCTGTAGGTGAATCAGGCGGATTCCAGAATGTATCAGGTCTTAAATTCACGATCGATACAAGTATTCCTTCTTCTACAACTACGGATGATACAGGTATGTTCACAGGTGTTGCTGGTGAGCGCCGTGTCAAGGATGTGGTTGTCCTTAAGGATGGAAAGTGGGTTCCTATCGATCCTAAGGCGAATTACACCGTGGCAAGCCACAATTACATGCTTATGCAGGGTGGAGATGGTTTCAACATGTTCCAGGATGATGAGCTTCTCATCAACTGTGGAATGATTGACAATCAGGTTCTCATGACCTACATCGTCGATATTCTTGAAGGAAACCTCAAGGACAGGTATTCATCAATCGAAGGTCGTATCGTAATAAAATAAAGCCTTCCAGCTGATATTGCAGGGCCCCCGGAGCATTTTTGCACGGGGGCTTTTTTTAGGATTCTCCCTCCTCTCACCCATTAGGGAAAATTTCTTACTAGGGTAAAATTCCTATTCTTAGATTATGAAAACACTCCTAAACTATAAACAACCTGTATAGGTTAGAATATTTAGGAGGAAAGTATAAATGAAAAAGATTTCACTTATCATGCTCGTTCTTGTTCTTGCTTGCGGTATGTTGTTCGCTGGCGGAAAGAAAGAAGCCGCAGCATCAGGCACAAAGACAATCACCTTCTGGCATCTGGACACCACAGATGAACAGCAGGCAGCTTGGAGACAGATTGCAGACAATTTCGAAGCATCACACCCTGGTGTGAAGATTGAGATTACATGTCTCGAGAATGAAGCTTTCAAACAGAAGGTTGCTACTGTAGTTCAGTCAGGTAACCCACCGGACATCTTCCGCTCATGGGGTGGTGGTGTAATGGTTGAGCAGGCTGATGCTGGTATGCTCCGCACTATCAATGATTATGTTACAACAGGTAACATCTCTCAGATCGGTAAAGGTGCTATGGGTGTATATGCTTTCGATGGAAAGCAGTACGGTGCTCCTTACTCACTGGGAACAGTAGGTATTTGGTACAACAAGACAGTATTCGCTGACTGTGGTCTTACTCCAGATGATTTCTCAACATGGTCAAAGTTCCTTAAGAGCTGTGACGTTCTCAAGGCTAAGGGATATGCTCCTGTAGCTCTTGGTGAGAAAGAGACATGGACAGGATTCTACTGGTGGACATATCTTGCACAGCGTCTTGGTGGTGAGCCAGACTTCCTTGCTGCATACAATGGAACAGGCGCTTTCAATACAGGTTCATACCTCAAGGCTATGGAAATGCTCAAAGATTTCGTAGACACAAAACCATTCCAGGATGGTTTCATGGCTACAACACAGGCAGAGCAGGAAGCTCTCGTTGCTGACCGTGTATGTGCTATGACTCTTATGGGACAGTGGGCTCCATCAACAGGTCGTGACAATGCTACAAAAGGCTACAACGACGAATGGGGTTATATGTCATTCCCAGAAGTAGAAGGCGGAGCTGGTCTCCTCTCTGATACACAGGGTGGTGGTGACGGTTACGTTATCGGAAAGAATGCTCCAGATGAAGCAATCGAATTCCTGAAGTCATTCTATGAGCCAGAGAACTACAAGATCATCTGTTCAAAGCTTAACGCTTGCCCAGTTGTTCCTGGTTATGAAGACATTATCGATCCTGTTATGAAGGACGTTGTTGCTGCTGTTAAGGCTGCTGGTTACTATCAGCTTTACTACGATCAGTTCCTCCCAGCTGCTGTTGGTGAAGACATCAAAGCTGCTTGTGAAGCTATCTATGCTGGTACAAAGACTCCAAAAGAAGCTGTTGATATGATTCAGGCTTCTTGGGAAGCTAACAGATAATTAATCTGACTTTTCAAACCGGAACGGACGGTCCGTTCCGGTTTTTTTCTGAAGATAAATATTTAACGAAGGTAGTATTAAATGCTGAATAAGAAAAAACAGAATTTTTGGATTGCCATGGCATTCCTTATTGTCCCTCTTATAATTTTCACTTTCTTTGTAGTTCTCCCTGTTTTCAAGGCGGCAGTATACGGTCTTTTCAATTGGAAGGGGTATGGCCCTCTCGTAGGAGAAGGAGTTGCCTCGACAACTAAGTTTGTTGGCTTAGATAACTTTAAAGAAATATTGACCCATGATGTTTTTTGGAAATCTTTTGGACATAATGTAAAAATAATTGTTCTGTCACTTCTTATAGAGCTTCCTATAGCTCTTATACTTGCTCTTATAATTTCATCAAAATCTAGGACAAATATCGCACTCCGCACAGTTTTCTTCATTCCTTATGTAGTTTCGGAAGTTATCGCTGGTGTTGTGTGGACCTTTATATATAGCCCATCTTATGGTATTTCAAACACATTCCTTGCATCTTTGATTCCTGCCAGTGTAGACGGATTCCTTGGAGATCCGAATACGGTTTTCAACGCGATATTCGTTGTTGTTATTTGGAAGTATTTCGGTCTTTATATGATTCTTTACATAGCGGGACTGCAGGGAATATCCGATGATATCCGTGAGGCAGCTGCGATTGACGGGGCTTCTCCCTGGCAGCTTAATACGCGTATCATAATTCCTCTTCTTCTCCCTACAATCGTTGTAACCTTGTTCTTCTGTATAGTCGGTTCTCTTCAGACCTTCGATGTAATATGGGCTATGGGTAAGGGTGATCCTGTAAACTCCGCGGAGACAATGGTTACCTACCTCTATAAGTTCGGTTTCAGACGTTCGCGAATGGGTTATGGTAGTGCTATAGCTATTGTGATTTTCATAATCTGTGTTACTTTCAATGCAGTGTATCAACGCTTGGTAAAGAAAGGTAATTGAGGTTTAAGATGAATAAGACTAATACAAATATTGTTTATAAATCACTGAAAATTATTTTTCTTATCATTATTCTTATTTATACGGTTTTCCCCTTATATGTAATGTTGATGGGAGGCTTTAAGTCTACAGGACAGCTGAGGGGTGATTTGCTGGGACTTCCTAATCCTTTCCAGTTCGATACATTTAAAAACCTTCTTAGTCCGTCCTCCTCATTCTGGAGAAGCTTGTGGAACTCCTTCTTCATTATGGTAGGAACCGTTATTTTTGACGTCATTCTTTGCTGTCTGACAGGCTTTACTTTCGCCCGTATAAAATTCCTTGGAAGAGAATTACTCTATAACTACATTCTGCTTGGTCTTTTGTTCCCTCTTGCCGTAGCTATCCTTCCTATGTACCTGCAGATGCGTGATATCCATCTTTTGGATACATATCTGGGTGTTATGCTGCCTCAGGCGGCCTTCAATCTTGCCTTTCATACAATGCTTACCAGAAGCTTCTTTGCTCAGATTCCTATGGATTTGGAGGAGGCTGCTACTATCGATGGCTGTGGTAAGCTGGGCTTCCTTATAAGAATGGTTATTCCTCTTTCAAAACCGATTATCACAACTATAGCTGTTCTTGCGCTGGTCGGTAGCTGGAACCAGTTCCTTCTTCCTCTTCTTGTTCTTAATGACGAGAAGAAATTCACACTTCCCCTTGGTGTTATGCAATACCAAGGACAGTATGCCACAGATTGGGCCAGGGTTCTTGCTTACCTTACCCTTTCTCTTATTCCGGCGGTTGTCTTCTATGCACTTGCACAGAAACAGATTGTCGCTGGTCTTACCAGTGGTGCTGTAAAGGAGTAGGTGCTTGAAAGCAGTCCATAACTATACTATTATGGGCTGGTTAAAATTTTGGCTTTTCTAACACTTTCGCTTATCCCGGCGATTGTTTTCTATGCGATTGCGCAGAAAGAGATCGTTGCTGGTTTGACAAGCGGAGCTGTAAAAGAATAGTGCTTTTTGTTTCTCCCTTGTGAGGAGCCGTTCTTCTGTTAGAAGGACGGCTCCTTTTTTTTACAAAAAAAATAAAAAAAATACTCGACAAATGGGCAGATATTGACTAATATTTTCATGTCTTATCTTGAAGAAGGAGGATGCACAGTGGACGAAGGCAGTAGTAGTAGCGGCCCGTATCCGGGGAAGCCTTTCAGTATGGCTGCTGTAATGACACGTGCGGCTCTTTCCTGAAAGCTCTCCTTTTATTCCGTTTTTAACGATTCCCGAATACGACGCCATCTTTTAATTTGTAAAAAATTCCATGAATAAGGACAAAAAGAATGGCAGAATTCAACGCAACGTTTCAGGGCATGATTAAAACCCTCTTGGAAGAAAAAAAGTTCTCAACAATAAAAGATGTTATTACGACAATGGCTGCGACTGATCTTGTAGCCTTATTTGAGCGCATTGACGAAAAATATGTCCCTATCGTATTCCGTCTGCTCCCTAAATCAACCGCAGCGGATGTTTTTGTGGAGATGGATAACGATTTTCAGGAGCTTTTGATACGCAGCTTCTCAGATTCAGAGCTGAAGGATATATTGGATGAGCTCTATGTAGGCGATACCACGGACTTGGTCGAGGAGATGCCGGCCAATGTGGTTGACCGTATTTTAAGCCAGGTTGATCCCGCTACCCGTAAAGATATAAACCAGTTGCTGCAGTATCCGGAGAATTCTGCAGGTTCCATCATGACCACGGAGTATGTGGCCTTCCGCTTGGGTACCACTGTGGGACAGGCTATAAATCAGCTCAGGAACACTGGAATAGAGAAAAAATCCTTCTATGCCTGCTATGTGACTAAAAACAAAAAGCTTATAGGCCGTCTTTCTGTAAAGGACCTTTTGCTTGCCAAAGATGATAATATAAAAATTGACGATCTGCTTAAAACCAATGTTATAAGTGTTAAGACTCACGAAGACAAAGAGGAGGTCTCAAAGCTCCTTTCAAAATATAATTTTTATGCCATACCGGTTGTTGACGGTGATAACAGGATGGTGGGTATCATATCCTTTGATGAAGCTCTTGAGGTTATGGAAGATGAGGCTACCGAAGATATCGAGATTATGGGTGGTATGACCCCTTCAGAGAAGACCTATCTCCGTTCCACCCCCTTTGATTTGTTCAAGCATCGTATCGTTTGGCTTATGCTGCTCATGGTCTCTGCGACCTTCACGGGAATGATCATAACTGGTTTTGAGAGCGCCCTTGCGGTGCAGGTCGTGCTTACGGCCTTTATCCCCATGCTGATGGACACTGGAGGTAACTCAGGCTCCCAGTCCTCTGTAACGATAATCCGTGCCCTTTCCTTGGGCGAGGTAGAATTCCGTGATTTAGGACGTATAATCTGGAAGGAAGCCAGAACGGCTCTTCTTTGTGGTCTGACTCTTGCTGTGGTGTGTTTTGCCAAGATTATGCTCGTGGATAAGCTGCTGCTGCAAAACGAGGAGGTTACCTTCCTTGTTTCTGGAGTGGTCTGTCTGACCATGGCCGCGACTGTATTCGTCGCCAAGATAATCGGTTGTACCCTGCCTTTGATCGCAAAGAAAATGCACTTGGATCCCGCCGTGATGGCAAGTCCTTTTATTACAACGATTGTGGATGCTGTTTCTCTTCTTGTTTATTTTGGAATAGCCAGTGCCTTGTTGTTTTAAGCTCCTTGGGAGTGGGAAGGTTCATTGCATAAGGGAAGGATCGTCAGCATCCTTCCTCACCCCCTCTTTTTTTCTCAGCCTGCTGCTACTATTGCTATTCCCTCAATGATGTAGTCGCCGATGCTCAGGACAGCATATACTCCGTTGCTGTAATAAATGTCTTCACCTTCTCCAAGGTTAGTCGCATCTATCCAAATGCGGATTGTTCCGTATTCTTTTGTCTGGATGACCTTCTCGTAATACACATTACCATTGATCGTGGCTTTGTAAAGTGTTGAGGTGGCATCATCGAAATCGTAATATCCATAGACATCATCAGCAAGAGGGGAGTCTTCGTCAACATATGATATATTCATGCCGTATTCTGAGATGAAAAGAGATGGATATTTGCTTCCCGCCCAATCCTTCTCGAACATGAAGTCTGTTTCCTCTGTTTTTTTTATTTCCCTGTAATCTCCAGGTTTGTATGTTTCGTAGAGAAACTCCGATGAGCCGCTCTTGCTTGAAAGGGAAGGTATCAGTTCTTTCAGGAAGGTCACGCCGGCTTCTGATTCAAGCTCCTCTTCCTCGGAGTAGTCGTTCCAGCTGTAATCATCATACCAGTCGTAGTCGTAATCATAGTCGTAGTCATAATCGTAATCATCATCCCAGTCGTAGTCATAGTCATCGTCCCAGCCATAGTCATAATCATCGTAGTCGTAATCATAGTCGTCGTCCCAGTCATAATCGTCATCACCATCCCAGCTGCTATAGTCGTAGTCACCTTCTCCCCAGTCATAGTCGACATCGTCGTAGTCAGAACTACCAAAGCCGATATTTCCAAGGTTTAGTATATCCATAAGCTTTTCTTGGTAATTTCTGACAACATTAATGTCATCTTCAGAAATAAAGGAATTAAAAAAGTCGAATAGCTGCGTCTGCTCATCATCTTCGTAATAATCCGAGTATAGAGCCAGGATTTGAATCATGGGTTCCATGACAAGATAGGTGGTAGCGAAAGAAATGGTGAGGGCTTTTTCCAGTGCGTTTGAGCCGCTTATGCCCAGCTTATTAAGCTCTTTAGAAATTGATTTGTTCATTTCTTCCGGGATGTTTGACATTATATCGGTATTGTCCGAATCGATGTCTACCATGTCTAAAGAGTTTTCCATGGTCAGATTGATTTTGTCGAAATTTTCGATAAATGCGTTGACGTCGCTGTCTGTTATTCCGACAGAATTGCCATTCAAGGAAAAGATTGAAGTAATAGAGAAGACGGCAAGAATCACCGCGCAGATAATTTTTTTCATAAAATGCTCCCTTACTGTTTCAGATATCCATTATTGCGAAACATATAAATATAGTATTGCATTCATTTATAAAATTATTATAAAATTTGTCTCGGAATTATTGTCCTCACATTGTCAGCGTACCCAGGTCCAGACTGTCTTTTCCTTGACCACATCTCCATCCCAATATGAATAGGTATATTCATACCAAATCTGAATACCGGAAGAGTATTTTTTTGAGAGAAGATTTTTTTCGCCGTCGTAGCTACACCAGAATTCAGTACCGTCTGATATTTTCGTATGGATTTCGTTTCCCTTGTCATCATATTCATACCAATATTCAAGACCATCTTTGTTTTTTATATGTTTTTTATTGCCGGATGTATCATATTCATACAAGTATCCGTCACTATCCTCGTATTTTATGATGTTACCAGCATTGTCGTACTCGTAGAGCTTTGAGAAACCCTTTATATTCTTGTAACTCGTGACACGGCCTCTTTGGTCATAGGTATACCAGTATTCTTCGCCATCGTTGTCTTTGTAATGGATCAGGCGCCCACTCTTGTCGTATTCTTTCTGTCGCTCATAACCATTTCCGGAGATGTATGACAGCTCGTTGCCGCGGGAATCGAGTACATGCATATAGTTATAAGAATCACTGTCCACGAACTCTATGGAATTATCTGTTTTTTTTATTTCATACCAATAATCGTAAGAGAATACACCTTTTATATAGCTTTCATTTCCGTATTCATCCAGTTTACACCAATATTCATAGCCTTCGTTGTTGGTGGTATGAATTTCGTTGCCCTTCTGGTCGTATTCATACCAATATTCAAGCCCCTTGTTGGTTTTCGTGTGGATTCTGTTTCCCTGGGAGTCGAAGGTGCTCCAGAATTCATAGCCGGAGCTGTCTTTCATATGGGTCTCGTGGTTGTTCTCATCAAAATCATGCCATTTCTCGAAGCCGTCAGTTGTGCGGCTGTAAATAAGATTGTTGTTGAAGTCATATAATTCCTGCTCTCCGTTGGCATTCTTGTGTGAAAGCAGTCTTCCGTCCTCATCGTATTCATTCCAGATTTCTTCGCCGCCCAGCTCTTTCAGATGTGTTCTGTAGCCGTTCTCATCATATTCCTGCCAGACTTCCTTGCCTTCATGGTTTTTGTAGTGGATTTCTTGTCCGTACTGATTATATTCCGTGCTTTCGTAGAATGTTACCCAGCGTCCGACGGAAATACCATCCTCCGTAACCTGCATGTATATTTTTTCATCTTGGGCAAATGCGATAAAAAATAATGTGGAGAATATAAAAATACAAAATGATATATGTTTTCTCACTAATTTCCTCTTGAAGGGTATTTATTTACTGGAACAAGAATATCATTTTAGGATTCAACCGTCAAATAGTCATGAGAAAGATATCGATGATTCACTGTGATAAAGAAATGTTGCTTTTTCGCTGTCTGTCTTTTATTATGATATAGTGAAGAAAAGCACTATGAAGAAGTTTTTTATAGGTTCCATTGCAGTAATCGTCGTCTTTGCCGCAATTTTCGGTTGTATCCTGAAATTCCAACAAAGGGAAATCGCCCTTCTTGAAGATCAGATTAAGTATCTTGAGGAAGAATTTGTGCCGATGAAATTTGAGGTTCAGGAAAGAAAGGATTCCAATATTGCTGTGAAAATCAAATATTATGATATGCTGGGGGATGAGGTAGGTTCCTCAAATATAAAAGTGAAGGGAGACGAGCTTAATTTTGATTTTCAGGTCATTCAGTTCTCAGATAAAGCCTTTATTTTCTTCCCTTGCGGTGTCTATACCGATCAAATGGCTTTGATTGATGAGATTTCTGTCTGTGGAGATTACGATTACAAAGGCTTCCCGCAGATTTATAACGGCATGCAGTTTTTTGACAAGGACTCTAAGCCCTTAGATGAAGAAGGTGTTTTGCAGATCAAGGAACAGTTTTCCACCTATTATGCCATAGCCAGTAAGGGGGAGCTTGCTTCGAGAACAGAGCAGCACGGTGTTGCTGTCCATGATTTGAAGTCTGTTTCTGAGTTCAAGAAGGGTTTTGTGTACAAGGTGGTCTGTCATCCGCATTCAGGCGGAATAGAAATAGTTAAAATGAAATAAACAGGACTTACCTGTGATGCAGATTTTCAAACAGAAAGCCGCTGAGAGCGGTTGGCTCTATATATGACAGAGGAGATTCGTCACATATGAATGCTTTTATCAATACGATTATTTTCGATGTGCTGATAATGATTGCCGTTATTTACGCATTGGTTCTGCTCTTTTCTTTCATAGGATTTTTGGTAACCCTTGGTACGGAAAAAGCTCCTGCGGGAGAAAAAAGACGTAAATTTCCAATTTTCCGTGACCAGCTCCGCCATTATGGGGCTCTTATAGCTAAAGAGGCCTTCCCCATACTGATAATCTGCGCGGTCATAATCGTGCTTAATTTAAGTTTCAGGTTCTCTGGGGAAATAAAGACCTGGTTCGCTGCCCGTGTCAGTTATGATACAGTTCCTGTCATCGCAGCGGCAGTGGACGGTATCGCCTTGATATGGCCTCTCGTCAAACCCTTCCTCCTTCCTCTTCTTGCTGTTATCGGGCTCCTTCTTATTCTCTATGCCATAAAAGATTCTTCCGATGCAAGGGTGGCTGCTATGATAAACAACGGAGGAAGAAAGCTTCGTAGTCATGAGAGCCTTTTTCTTTTTTTCAATTCCCTTGAGAAAGGTTTTTTGAAGATATGCGGCAAGCTCCCCCTTGCAGCGATAATCCTGGCTGTGCTTGTGTGTGTTAATTCCTTGCTTATGACAGGGGGTACCCTTAAGAAGATTCTTCAGGCAGGGGAACGTATAAAGGAGCTTCAGACTATAGTCAAGAATCTTTCCCGCTCAGAGACCGTGGCGAAAGTATCGTTGGAGAGCATGAAGACTCTTCCCGGCCGTAAAAAGCCGGTAAGGCTTTATTCTGTGGAAGTTTTGTCCGCCGCCGGGGATACTGTGTCAAAGCAGCAGATTGAGCTTGAAGGCTCTGAGTTTGTGATAGACTGCATAAACATAAATTTTGATTATTCCCAGATTTCTTCTGGTGAGCAGAAGAACTTGGCCTATCCCTACCGGGTGTATTCCGAGCTTATCCCGGCGGCGGAGGGAATCCAGCTTGACTGTATGTTCAATGAGGAAGGTCTTCCTTTTAATTTCTGTCTGGATGATAAGGAGATATACGGGATAAATCCTGAAGCCTTCTATGCCCGTCTTGGTGAGCTTATGAAGGTCTTGAAGAATGAGGATCTGAGTCGTGAGATGGGTATTCGTAGTACGATAGGAAATGCTCCCCGGCTTCGTATGAATATCGGTGATGTCTATTACATCGATGTCGAGCAGACCGGTGGAATCAGTGCGTACAAGAAACAGTTCTAAGCAGAAGGTCTGCTTGTAGTATGATATGTCTGGCGGTCATGGATGACCGCGAAAGCAACGAGTTTTGTGCAAACAAAACTCGTGAAGTTCTGACAGCACGGATGCTGGAAGAACGTAGGAATCAGTGCGTACAAGAAACAGTTCTAAGGGGTATATGATGAGTGATTCAAAGACACAGGAAATTACAAAACCGCTTGATAAGCGGACAAAGTGGAGCTACTGCGTGGGTGCGACTGGCCGCGATATGGCCTATGCGCTTGTGAGTATGTACCTTATAACCTATATACAGTATACGATGAAGCTTACTGTCGCTCAGTATGGTGCAATTTCGGCAATCCTTGTGGCGTGCCTTATCTGGGATGCCATCAATGATCCGATGATGGGTATCATAATAGAGAATGCCCGTTTCAAAAGCGGTAAATATCGCCCTTGGATTTTACTTGGCGTAATACTCAATGCCATAGTGATAATCCTTTTGTTCACCTTACGTCCGGAAGGATGGGCTTTCGTTGTCTTCTTCGGAATAAGTTACCTCTGCTGGGGAATGACCTTCACTATGAATGATATATCCTATTGGGGACTTCTTCCCAGTCTTTCCAGTGATCCTAAGGAGCGTAATTCCCTGGTTTCCCTCATGAGTATTTTCTGTTGTATCGGGCAGTTCGCCATAGCGGGAGTCATCCCTATAGTAGTCGCAGGAAATGCCGTGAATGCATATCGTATCGCGGCTCTGGTCGTGGCTCTTTGTTTCCTTGCCTTCCAGCTGCTCACCTTTTTCGGTGTGAAAGAGCGCAAAAGAAGCTCAGTGTCGGAGCAAAAAAAGCTTTCCCTCAAGGATATGTTCAAAATCTTCCTGAGAAACGATCAGCTTGTTATCGCCGGAATCGCCTGTCTTCTTTTCAACATAGGAAATGGTCTTCTTATCCTTTTGGGAATGAACTTTTTCTATTTTGAATTCGGCTATTCTGAGGGAGGAAGCCTTATTTTCACCTTTACAGTCATGTATGGCGTGGGAACCCTGGTATCCCAGGGCTGTTATGCCACGATCGCTAAGAAATTCACAAGACGTTCCATGCTGCGCTTCCTTACCATAGCGATTATAGTAAGCTATTTCCTTTTCCTCATAACAGGTCGGATAATCCCGGAGAACCCGATAATACTGAACATAGAGGGCTTCCTTATTTTCTTCTTCCAGGGCCTTTTCAACATGAATGTTATCGTTATGCTCAACAATACCATTGAGTATGATGAATACCGTTTCCAAGAGCGCCATGACAGTATTATCTCTGCTGTTCGCTCCTTTGCGGTGAAGCTTTCCAGCGCAATCAATCAGGGAATACAAGCCCTTATCCTTATCGTCAGTGGAATTTATGCCATAAGCCAGAATATTTCGGCCTTAGAGGTTGAGGCAGGAAAAGGCGCTATTTCTTCCGAGGAAGTTCTCGTGGCAGCTGATGCATACATAAAGACAGCTACCTCGACGCAGCTTCTTATCCTCCGTATTGGAATAACTCTTATACCGGTAGCGGTTATAGTGGCTGCTGACCTTCTTCTTAAGAAAAAATATAAGATTGATGAGGTGGAGTATAAGCGTCTTGTCAAGGAAATTGAGGATCGTCATTAGGATGGGTGCTTTTTTCAGGCAGCGTTCCTTTTGCCGGGGTTTATCCCGACGGATTCCCCGGCAGCTTTTACTTGTCGCTGCTCTTTTTATGATGATTCCTGTTTTATATGCGGAGGTGAGATATTATTCTCTTGCTGATGTGGAGGTCTTGGCTGTCCATGAGCATAACACATCTTCCTTTACCGAAGGATATTTCTTTGATGGGGATGTTTTGTGTGAGAGCGGTGGCTACTGGTTTGAGTCGGCATTCTATGAGAATAATGTATGCATGTTCACTATGGACAGGTCGGTGTTCGCGGAAGGTTCTGTGATGCTTGACGGTAAGCTTTTTATGCTTACTTATCAGAATAAGATTGCCTATATATATGATGCTGAGACCTTTAAGCTTAAAACGATAGTGCAATATCCCAGGGAGGGATGGGGACTGACAAGCGACGGGAAGAAGCTTATCGCCAGTGACGGAAGCAGCAGACTTTACTTTATGGACACCAATTATCGGGTAAAAAAAACTCTTTCGGTTACAGAAAAGGGTAAGCCTGTTTCCAAAATAAATGAACTCGAATATATAGACGGTTACATATGGGCCAACGTATTCCTGACGGATGATGTGGTCGTTATCGATGCTGCTACAGGGGAGGTCTGTGCCAGGATTGATTTTTCGGAGCTTTATTTAAAAAAAGAACGTAATAAAAAAGCTGATGTTATGAATGGGCTTGCTTGGAATGCTGATACAAAAAAACTTTGGATGACTGGTAAATACTGGGATAAGGCCTTTGAGGTCGATGTAAGCGTCATCATGGACAATCTTGGGAAGTAGGTGAGGAATGTCTGAGACGCCGACATATTCATCCTTACTAAAAAAGCCTGATGTTAAGCTTGATCCTTCAAAGAAAAAGACTCTGTCTCATTCAGTGCTCTGCTTTAGGGGCTTTCAAAGGATTCTCGTGTTTTTGCTCTTGTTCTGTCTGGTTTCATGCAGTCCTGTGGTTTATGAGATAATAGTTCCTACGGATGTTTATAATAGGCTCGAGTCAGATACTGTATTTAAGAATGCCCCTTTCTCAGACTTCTTTGAGGATGATATAGCCCGTGAGTTGTTTTCCTGCGAAAAATACAGGATTATTGTCTTGGGTGAAGCCAATGAAAATGTGACGGCTTCAAAAGCAGGTAATTTTTTTATTTTGGCCCGGGTTTCTTTTCAGGAAGAATTGTCAGAGGCTTTTTACGGCGAAAGACTTCCGGAACAATCCCGACTTTCAAAAGAAATATCACGCACTTATTTGTATCCAAGCATTCCTTTTACGGAGGATATCCCCGAACCTGTCTACGATGTGGGAAAAGTATGTGGAAGGGATTTTTCCTCTTTTTCTTCTGCCGGGTCTCCTGAGCTTCTTGAGCTATCAGAAATACCCCAAGGGAATATAATCCTTCCGGTCAGCTGCAAGGGGGCTGTCTATCTTGCGGATAATAATGAATACCCCCTTTATAAAAGCAAGCTTCTTGAATGTGAGTTTTATACTATTCCTGATGTTCCAAGGGAATCTGTAAGGAACCATTACCAAGCTGCCTGCGATTTTTCTTCTGTTTTTTTCAAAGATAGCGTAATGCCCCTTTATGAATTCGAATCTTTTTTCCCTGATGTTTTTTTTGTCGCAGCTGTAGGAGATATAATTCTTAGCCGTGGAGTTCAGGAGACGATGATTTATGCCCGCTCTGCAGAACCTGTGTTAACGGATACTATTCCGATTCTCAAAAACAGCGATTTTACCATAGGGAATCTGGAGGGAGCTGTTACTGCCCGGACGGAGAATGCACTGAAGACATATACTTTCAAGTTCAAAAAAGCGGCTTTGCCATATTTGAGAGAGGCTGGTTTCGATTATCTTATGCTGACAAACAACCACTGCTACGACTATGGGGAAGATGGCTTCAAAGATACTCTGGAGTCTGTCGCCGCCGCCGGCTTCGTCACTTCCGGGGCAGGCTTGAACAGACAGGAGGCCGGACAATTTTATAGGACCAAGCTGAAGGGACATGATGTTTCTGTTCTTTCTTTCGGGGCTTATCCTGTTGAGCGTTCTGGTTTCGACGGGAAAACGATGGCGGCGGCGACAGAGGAGCGGGCCGGTATTCTTTGGGAGTCAGAAGAAGTGCTGGATATGATACGCAGGGAAAAAGAAAGCGGGGCCCTTATAATTGTGAATATCCATGGTGGATCGGAATACTATGCGCAGCCCACCAGTAGCCAGCGTGATTTGTATGAAAGAGTCTGCGATGCGGGCGCTGATGTGGTCTTCGGCTCTCATCCCCATGTTTTGCAGCCTGTGGAATGGTATAAGGAAAGTCTTATTTCCTGGTCCTTGGGAAATTTTGTCTTTCCGGGAATGGAAGATATGCCTGGTGCGACTGATTCTATGATCATCCGTCTCGGTTTTGTTGATGGCCGTCTTTTATATTACGAGAAGTATCCGGTGTATATAGACCAAATTGTGGTGAGCCTTAAATGAGGAAGAGAGGATGCGGAGTTAATACCTGAATTCGTGGAAGAGAATATTTTTTTCATCTTAGGATATTAACTTTATTAAATTTTTTGTTTAAATTGCAGTTTTTAGAGAAAAAACTTGAATTCTTTAGTTTTTTGCACGATAATATGATGGGGAGCACAGGTGGGAGAAAGAGGGAAATTTATCCGAATCTATAGGTTTTGATAAATTTAACTGTTTTTAAGACGCTTTGAAAACCGAATTCGTTTGGGGAAAAAACTTTTTCGGGAGGTGCTTTATGAATATGAAAAAAAAATCTATCAGTATTATTTTAAAACTTACTTTCATTTTCTTTTCGTTGATGACACTCGCTACGTGTGATGTAGGTCTTGGTTCGAGTGTTGATACGACAGCCCCCGATGTAACGATAGGGAAGCCTTCTGCCAGCGAGGTCCTGCATGGAGAGATCCGGCTTGAAGGTAGAGCCCATGATGATGGAAATATAGAAAGTGTCATAGTGGAATTTAAGAGAATTGGTTCCAGCTCAAGTGCTTTAACCTATGAATATGCAGCCAACGTTGCTGATCCTTCCTGGAATCTTGTGGTTGATACTGTGAATGGTAAGGCAGAGACAAACGGTACTACACGGCCTGTCGAGGATGGTACATATCAGTTGACAGTAACAGCGACTGATGAGTCAAAAAAATCTTCTATACAGACGACAACCTTCACTATAGACAACACCCCTCCTGTTGTAATTGTGACAAGCCCCGATGAGAAAAGCGCATCTATGAATTACGACATCCAGATTGACGGAAAGATTTATGATGCTACGGAAATCGATACCATAACAGTAGGTATATATGACAGTAATGATAACTTAAAGACATCTGAGCAGGCAAAGCTTTCTGGTACTGGAACCTGGACTGTTACCTTTGATGGTGAGAAAAAACTCTTTTCCACCACCGAGAACGCAATCCTGGGAGATGACACCTATAAATATAGCGTCACGGCTGTTGATAAGCAGGGCAATAAGAGTACCTATTTCTTCCACAAAGAAGACATCTACGCGAAAATAACAGATACCATGTCTAAGCTCGTGGAATCTGAACTGGCAGCGTTTGATAAGGGTGACGAGGAGACATATTACGGAATTAATCGTAGTGAAATCGGAAATGTCCGTATAGCGGCAGTGGATAATTCCTCTGAGGATGCTCTCAGCAGTCAACCGCAGATTAAGTATTCCCAGAAGAAGCTTGCGACTATAACATGGCAGAACATAGGTGAAGATGCCATGTTGAATGAGGGTGATTCAATAATCGGTTCCATCGCCCCTGAGATGGGTGTTGATGCACCTTTCAGGAATGATTCCTTCAAAGCTTATATTTATAAGGATAAATTAACTGAAGTAGATAATGAAGTAACAGAAAGACCGGCAGAGACAAGCCGGGTTTCTGATGATTTTATTGAGGTCACGAATGCTGGTACTAACCGTAATTTCAAGATTAACACAGAAGGAAAGGGCGGTGGTATATATTATGTCTATATAGAGATAGAGAATTCTGTAGGAACAAGATATAAATCTCAGAAACAGTTTAAAATAAGTCTTTCTACACCGAAGCTTGAGATATTCAATTTACCTGGACTCAAAAAGATTACGAACGATGAAATCTTTACGATAAATGGAAAGGCTCTCGTAAGTACAGAAGAAGAGGGCTGTAATCTCTCATACACTATGAAAAAGGATGGCGGGGTGGAGAGTGAGCCGGCAGCAATCGATGTAAACAAGGCTGATGGTGCTTGGAGTCTTTCTGTTCCGGAAGACGACGGAACCTACGAATATACCTTCACTGCTGAATCTTTTGGATTCAAGTCTACAAAAACCCGTACTGTCGTTCACGATACAACATCTCCTGATGTGAACATAACCCTGCTGTCACAGAATGACAGCGGAACGAAAGTCTCAGTCAATGGAACTGCAAATGATTCTTTGAGTGGCTTTGATACGAAAGATGATGGCCAGGCTGAGTTCAAATATTGCTTCATAGAAGCGGAGAAAACACCTGTAGAAACAGACTGGATCACACTAGAGGATATGTCCTTCTACAATTGGAAATTTGATATTGATTCTTCTGAATTATCAGAAAAAGAGTATAAACTTCATATCCGTATCAAGGATACCGCAGGAAATATAGGAATAGCTGACAAGAGTATCGTCATAGATAAATATAAGCCGACCCTTACGGTGGAGAATGGCAATTGGGTTTCCAATACTGTAGAGGCTATTACTGGAACTGCCGCCGATACTCATTTCAAGGAACTAACGGTCTCAATCAACGAAAAAGAACCTGTCGTCGTAACAGTTGAGGATGAGGCATGGACCTGGTCTCCTGCTGCTGACACAGCTGACGGACTTTATAATGTGGTCTTTGAGGCAAGGGATACAGCTGGAAAGACTAAGAGTCTTTCGACGAACTTCACTCTTGACAGGACAAAGCCTGAGATTGAAGTGTTGAATATCGAGAATGGAGCTGTGTATACCAATGGTGGCGAAAGTCCGCTTGTCATAAAGGGATCTGCCATAGACAGCCTTGCTGGCTTGGGCAGCATACAATACAAAGTGAACGGTGCGTCTGAGTATACCGCGATAAAGAATTTGTCACAGAACTGGACGATAAATCTTACTGGTTTGAATGAGGGCATCAATACAATACAGGTAAAAGCTACCGATAAAGCAGGCAACGAAAATGAGCGGCCTCTTATAAGCTTTAAGGTAGATTATTCAACTCCTGAAGCCTTCTTTGGAAACCAGGATAGCTGGAATACTGAGAATTCCAGTAAAATAGAGACAAAAGAAGATATCGTTCTTTCAGGAAAAATCCTTGATGGAAACAATACTTCCGAAGCTATTGTTTCTTTAAGCTACAGCAGGGACGATGGCGGAACCGCAGAGATAAGCGGTGATGATTTTACTTGGAACAAGGACTCCAGCTCCTCTGATTACGGAAAATGGACATATAATCTTCCTATATCCATAGGTGACGGAACTTATATTTTTACGCTCTCTGTTTCTGATATCGCTGGAAATACAGTAAAGAAAACCCGCACGGTTCTTATTGATACGACAGCCCCAGAGCTTGATGTGACAAAACCCTTGGAAGGTGAATCGCTTACAGCGGCTTATAAGGTTGCAGGAACCATACGTGATACAGGTGCAAGGTTCGGAAATGAGACAAGCGGTGTATTCTATTCCTTCGACAATGAGGAGTGGACCCGTGTTCCTGTGTCTACGGCAAATTGGGAGTCTTCTTTGATACAGCTACCTTCTTCTCAGGGGCGTCAGCTTGTATATGTAAAGGCTTCTGATAATCTGGGAAATACAACGGGTGTCGTCGAAAGAGAGTTTTATTACGATGAGGCAGCCCCGGTTATTATTGAAAGCTCCATAAACAGCATGGATATAGTCGCCAAGCAGGAGTCGTTTACCCTGGGTGGCACTTGGACAGAGACAAACGAGCTTTCTAAGATAACTATTGTATATACGAAAAATGGTGGTTCGACACAGACCTTCAGAACAATAGAACCTGCCGGGACGGATGCAGATCCTGATAAAGGCGAAGCCGTGGCCTGGCAGTGTGAGGTTGCTGTTGATACGAGCGAAGACGGGTCGGGCGAAGGTCTTGATTCCGGACTTTATGAGTTTACTATCACAGCTGAGGATGGAGCGGAAAAACAAAGCTCCGTCATAAGAAGAATCCGTATAGATCTTATACCGCCTGAGGATCCTGATGTAACAAGTATAAGCGGTGAGTCAAAAACCTATGGTGGAAAGACATATTATAGCGGTAATGTCACTATAAGCGGAACTGCAAGTGATGGTGGAGAAGAAATTTCGTCACAGTCAGGAATTTCTAAGGTCCAGTATTCAATGACTGGCGGCAGTGATGAATCTGCCTGGACAGATTGTACAGGAACCACAAGCTGGACGGCAGCCATAGATGGAAGCGAATTTACAGAAGAAAAAGAATACACATTATATTTCCGTGCCATAGATGGAAGTGGCCTTGTGAACCAGGGTTCTGTAACCAGAAGCATATTTATAGATAAGAGCAGTCCTCAGGGGACTATAAGTGTGGCTGGTGACAACGGATCTGGAATATTCCAGACGAATGGAACAGGAACGGAAGAGGATGGCAGCAAGTATGTCCTCTTCTCAGGAAGGGCTGATGATGGTGTGCACACACCGACACGCAAGGCTGCAACGGCAGTACTTTCCAGTAGCAAGGATGGTGCTGATTCTGTAACCATAAGCGACGGATTTATCTGGGATAACGACCCGGCTTCTGATACTTTTGGTGAATGGTCCTATAAAATGCCTGTACCTGGAGACGGTTCTGGAGATGGCAATTATCAGTTAACTCTTACTGTGACGGATGTAGCCGGAAAGACAAGCACAGCTACAAAGAATATTCTCCTTGATACGACAGGACCGGTAATAAGTACGTCTTTGAGTGACAATATGTCATTCTTCTCTCGTACTAATAATATTACCATCTCTTGTTTTGATATGCATGCCGGACTTGATAGTTCCCGCAGGCTTTACTGGAAGCTCAATGATGAAGATGAAGAACATCTAATTACAGGTTCTGCGGCAGAAATTGTATTTACAGAACAAGCTTCGAATCAGAAAATAACGCTTGTCGCTTATGACAAGTTGAACAATAAGACAGAAGCCATTTTTACAGGCATCACTGTGGATACCGAACCTCCGGAATTGAAGGATGTGTTCGGTACAGCTCCGCAGTATATAAAAGCTGGTGAAAGCTTTAGTCTCCTTGAATCTATTAATGGAGATGAGAATGTTGCGGAAGATGCTATAGCGATAGATAGATTTGAGATTTCCGCCACTAAGAATGGTATTATTCAGAGAAGTTCTGGAAACAATTATTGGTACAGTAAATCAGGAGATATAGGCAGAGCTCTTAAAGCCGCGGATTTAGCCGATATACCGGTTTTCGATGGAAATAGTGACAATGATGGTAACTGGGTAGTCAATGTATCCGTATACGACAAGAGTTCACAAAAGTCAGAAAAGACATTTACCTTTGCTATAGATGCGACTCCTCCGGTTGTTTCTATAACTAACCCTGAAAACAGTAGTTTCATAAGCGGTAGTACAGTTGAAATAAGTGGAAGTATAGGAGAGTCTGATATTGGAAGTGGAGTGGAGAGCGTAACTCTTACAATCACTGGAAAGAAAGATGGTGACGAGACAAGCTCCCCTCAAAGGGCTTCTGTAAGTGGAAGTGTTTGGTCGGCAGTCCTGCCGCTCGACGGCTGGGACGAAGGCAACATCACTATCAGTGCGACAGCGACCGACAGGGCCGGAAACGTGAGTGCCGCTTCTGCTGCTTCTTATACAATCGACCAGAACAAGCCTGTGGCAAGTCCTATCACGATAAAAGTAGGCGAAAACGAGACATCATCCTCATGGCTGAACGGAGACTTCAGGGCCAGCGGAAGAGTGACGGATACACTGGGACTATCCAAAGAGAATCTCGTGCTCCAGGTGAAGAAAGACGGCACAGCTCAGGATGGAATAAATGCAGAAACGACAAAAGTTTCTGACACTGAATATACTTGGAGCTTGGTTGTTTATGCTGAAGCTTCCGGCCGTTACGAAATTACTGTAGGTGCGGCTGATAACAGCGGCAAGCATGCCGAACAGGTGACGAGGACAGTCCGTATGGACAAGAGCGCACCTGAGGTGAGCATAAGCAACGTCCCTGCAGGAACGAAACTATCAGGAGACTCATACATAGTACGTGGAAGCACCACAGAGCTGCCAGCGGGAGCAAGCTCGGGCCTTGAGGGCATGGAGTACCGGCTCGACGGCGGATCATGGCAGGCGATGACGGCAGGCGAGAGCTGGACGCAGAGCCTGCAGCTGGGAAGCGGCGGACTTGCGGAAGGCAACCATAGCATAGAGATAAGGGCCACGGACGTGGCGGGCAACGAGTCGGCGGCAGCGAGCGCCAGCT
>JAILBN010000095.1 GCA_024680915.1 Treponemataceae bacterium
CTCTTTCTTATAAATATCAAGGCACCATTTGTCATGAATCGAAAACATCTTCTGGGCAATAACCGCAACAATCTCGCCCTCAGTATCATAAATCTCAAAATTAAGGCCAAGACAGTTTCCCTTAAGAGTCCAGCCCAGGCCCTCAATATTTGTGATATCCTTGATAATATGAAAAATCTCATTAGAAAGCTGAAAGTCAGGTCCATCCGCCATCACAACAAAACGCCTTTCGTGCAGGGTAAAAATCTTGCGCCTGATATTTGCAACCTGTTCCCCATCCTTCGTCGTAATGTCAGTGTCATCATGCAGCGTCAAAATCTTAGTATTAGCCTGATAAAGAATATTTTCTTCACCGTCCATAACATCAATGTGGTGGTGAAGGGTAAAAATCTTAGTGCTGGTAAAAAGCGATAAAGCCGGCGGACCAAACCTTTCAACATTGTTGACATTGGCCTCCTGACCAGCCTCGCGATATCTGTGAACTTTAGAAAAAACTCCCATGTTAAAACCTCTTTTTATAATCTGGGCGCATCCCGGCGCTGGCGAAGCCAGCGCCGGGTCGGGCTTTGCCAGCGCCGGGTCGGGCTTTGCGGGGCTCCGGCTTTCGCCTCCGACCACGCCTGCGGCGTGTTTTCGTCAGCCTGCCTACGGCAGACTTCCTTACCCCTCCAATCCCTTGCGCTTTTTGTATTATAACATGAGAAGAAATCATATAGAAAAAAATAATGCACAGATTGTTAAAAATCGTGCACGAAATATAAAATTAAATATTTGCCGGAAATTACAACACCCGGATTTCCAATTCAACCAATCATAATACTGCATTGCCGCCCGTCGGCTTTCTTCTAAAAGCCTGCTGTCTATTAACCCGTACAAATTGTGCTCCGAATTACAGACTCTTGACTTTCGGGATCAAAAGGTAACCTTTCATTCATTTCATTTTTCTGTCTCTTAAAAAAACTTGACAGCTATATCACAGTGCGATATATTATATCTAACTTCGATATAACGATGTACGATATATCGAAATGCAATACTGCCGTTAGGTAAAAAGAAAGGAGGTTTTCCTTGGATTCAAAAATAAAAAGAGTTTATGTTCCAATGACAGAAACTGGCTTTTACATTCTTTTTTGTCTGCAGGAAGAAATGCATGGCTACAACATTACCCAAAAGGTTCGACAGCTGACTGAGGGACAAGTTGAAATAGGACCGGGAACCATGTACGGAACACTTGGAAAAATGGAAAAGGATGGACTGATTGAGTTTGTTCGTGAAGAGGAAAAAAGAAAGCTTTACAAAATAACTGAAATTGGCCGCGAGATACTGGAGCTTGAAATCAAAAGAATCAAGAGACTTTATAAAAATATAGGAGAAGAATAATGAAAGATAAAAAGACAATGATCAGAATTTTTACACTTTTTGAATATAAAGAAGAGCAGGCATTTTTAGAGTAGCAGCATAAGGAAGGCTGGAAGGTAACCGGCTTTACTTTACCAGGCTTTTATAAGTTTGAAAAATGCCAGCCGGAAGATATGATTTACAGAATAGACTTTACCGATGAGCATGGCCCACTCGAAATCAGCCTTACAGTTTTCTTCATGCTTATGCTTTTCCTTTACACCTACATTTTTGCAAAAAGCTTTATAAAATTGAAAAATCTTAAAAAAGAAGTTGAAGTAGAAAATACTTTTTTGGGCGTGACCGCCGCCACTTCTTGCCGCCGGCGGTCGCCTTTCCGCAGTTCTAAAACACGCGGTGGCAGAATTACATTTCGGGCCTGGTATAATTTTTCCAGCGTCCACCCCGTAATGGGCCGGCTTTGCCTCCTTTAGCTTGCGGACTCCAAATCCTGCAGCCATAGCGATGCTTTCGCATCACTGGGCATACGCCAGTCTCCCCTGGGGGAAAGTGTTACCGAACCTACCTTTGGACCGTCCGGCAGGCAGCTTCTCTTGAACTGCTGGGAGAAGAAACGCTTGAAAAAGTTCTTGGCCGCCTCTATTACTTCTTTCTCTGTGAGCTCTGGATAGGCATAGAGGGCATAGGCCGCTGAGCGTGAGGGCTCGAAGCCGTAACGGAGCGTGTAGAAGAGGAAGAAATCATTGAGGTCGTATTTACCGATTTTTTTCTCTGTCATCTGGGCAATTTTTCCATCTGCATTTGGAGTCAGCTCCGGTGTTATCGGGGTGTCGCAAATTGATAGAAGAACTTTTTTCAGCTCATCGTTACCACAAATCATGGCATAGGAGCTGCAAATATACTTGACCAGTGTTTTAGGGACGGAGGCATTGACTGCATACATGGACATGTGGTCACCGTTATAAGTGCACCAGCCAAGGGCAAGCTCCGAAAGGTCTCCTGTTCCTATTACCAGCCCCTGCCTCATGTTCGCCGCATCCATCAGCAGATAGGTACGCATTCGTGCCTGGGCGTTCTCATAGGTCACGTCTTCCTCTCCCTGATAGCCTTCGGCATGACCGAGCTGAGAAAGGTGCAGCTTCACGCTTTCCCCGATGGGAATCTCCTGACTTTCGTCTGCCAGCAGCTTCATCAGACTCCAGGCGTTGTTCAGTGTATGTTCTGTGGTGTTCCCCTCATTGGGCATGGTGTAGGCTATGATGTGGATGTCCGGGATTATTTTTCTGGCCTCAGCGCATACAAGCAGGGCCAGGGTGGAGTCCAGTCCTCCGGAGATTCCTATTAATAAAGTCTTTATTCCTGCGGAGCGGACCCGGGTGGCAAGTCCATTGGCCTGAATCTGAAGGATTCTTCTGCAGCGGGCTTCTCTGGCCACACCCTCCGCCAGAACGAAGGGATTCCTTGCCATGGGGTAGGCATATTTTTTCAGGATGGCTGTCAGCTCTGGAATACCTGCTTCCTTGGTACCTGCCGTCTGAATGCTTACCTTGACCCGGCGGTAACTGGATGTGGTGTCATTTTCGAAGGTGTTCTCTTTTCGTCTGTCGTGCATGATAAGGCCAAGATCCACAAGAGTTTTCTCCACATGGGGATAGTCCGGGAAAATTGATTCTGATATGATGCTCCCGTTCTGAGCAATAATACTATGGCCTGAGAAAACCAGGTCAGTGCTGCTTTCCTGGGTACCGGATGAAGCATAGATATATGCGCAGTAGCAGGCTCCGCTCTGCTGTCTGACCAGCTGGCTGCGGTACTCCTGCTTACCGATAAGCTCGTCGGAAGCCGAAAGGTTGACGATAATGTTGGCTCCAGCCAGGGCTGCATGAGTGCTTGGCTTGTCGGGTAGCCATAAATCCTCGCATATCTCGGTGCCCATTACCGCTCCTGTGTCTGAGTCCTCAGCGAGGATATCGACACCGAAGGGAAGCTCCTCTCCCCGTAGGGTAATGCTTTCTCCCTTGATATCTTTACCTGACGCGAACCAACGGCATTCGTAGAACTCTGCGTAATTGGGGATGAAAGTCTTGGGAATAAAAGCCTTGACTTTGCCTTCAGAAAGGATTGCCCCGCAATTATACAAGCTGTTCCTGAAACGCAGGGGAAGTCCTACCACAGCCGTCACACCTGTGTTTTCCGTCGCCTTTGCGATTGTAAAGACAGACTTTTCGGCAGCTTCCAGAAGCAGGTCGCTTTCAAAAAGATCTCCGCAGGTATAGCCTGTGGTCGAGAGCTCTGGAAAAAGGATGATGCCGGAGTCAGCATGAGCCTTTATGGCTGATATAATCTCTTCTGTGTTATATTTTACGTCTGCGACCCTCAATGGGGGAACGACAGCAGAAACTGCGATAAGATTGTTTTTCATGCTTTCCCTTCCTTCTTGAGTGGATTATCCCAGATTTTTAAGTTTTTTTAAATAGGGCTTACTGCCTAAATCAGTCCTATCTCTTTATAAATCTTTTCTATCACCGTTGACTTGTGATTTATATAAGCGTCGATGTCATGCAGATAAAGTTTTGCCGCGTCAAGCATGGCAATGACACCGTTTCAGAAAACTCGATATTTTTGCTCTTAGTTTTTCTGCGGAAAGAATATAAAATCATATTCAACCGGATTTGTAAAGCCAAGCTTTGCGGCCAGCTGTATAGATTCTGTATTTTCTACATCGCAGGCCCAGATTGCCTTAAGCCCTTTTTTTTCAATTTCCTTTATACCGTGAAGGCAGGCTGCATAGGCATAACCTTTTCTGCGATGCGGCTCAAAGGTGTAAATACCAATTTCTGTAAAACCGTTTGATGTAAAAGCAGCTTCAAACTCACTGCAGATTTTGTCATTTTCAACAGCATAAAATCCAAAGTCCTGTTCAAGAAATTTTTCTTTAGAGCCGTAATTCTGGATATGCCATTTCTGAAAATCAGGCTCCAGTTTATCAAACCATTGGCTTGAAAAAGGAAGGATTTGAGCATCGCGGGGCTTTTGCAGCGGCTCTTTTCTTTCAATATATTCATGACGGGGGATAACTTTTCCAAG
>JAILBN010000096.1 GCA_024680915.1 Treponemataceae bacterium
AGCGGCGGCAGTCTTCGATGATTACGACAGGCTGATCCAGCTGCTAGACGCCACTTGCACGGCGGATGGAACGAACAATCTTGAGGCACGGATGAACGACGTGAAAGCCCGGTACGGCTACTACCCAGAAGCAAAGTGGAATAAGAATTTTGAACTGAAAGAATATTTTGAAAAGCTTGCCGATCGCGATTTTTACGATATGATTTGAAAAAGCAGGAGACCTTGCGGGGGCGGCGATTGAGCCCCCGCAGAGGGGGTAGCGGACAAGACCGATAGCACGCTTGCGTGTGTAAGGGCTTGGGAGCGAGGGGGATTCTTCCCCCCCTACGCCTTCCTTAAATTATCCCTTGATATCGTAATCTTTGCCATAGGCAGCTTCGATTGTCGCGATATTTATGGGGTTGAACTTCTTGTTGCGGGCTGAAATAGCCTCATCCAAAGCATACTCGAAGGGCTTTACACCGCTTACCATTCCTGGGATGACCTTGGCCAGGCAGCCCAGAACGACCATGTTGGCACCACGGGCATTCTTGCACTCCTCAGCCATTTCGTTGGCAGGAAGTGCTATCGTGCGGATATCAGTTCTTTTAGGCTTATCATTTATAAGGGATGAGTTATAGATGAGAAGGCCGCCTTTTTTGAGAGCAGGCTCAAACTTGACCATAGAAGGCAGGTTAAGGGCAACCACCACGTCAGGATGCTCGATTACAGGAGAAGCAACCTCATCATCAGAGACGATGACAGAACAGTTTGCTGTTCCTCCGCGCATCTCAGCCCCGTAAGAGGGAATGTGGGAAACATATTTATCTTCACTCATACCAGCCAGAGCAAGGATTTTTCCGGCAAGGATAACACCCTGTCCACCAAATCCGGCAAAAATAATCTCAGTTGTCATATTATTCTCCTTAAGCCTTCGCGGCAGCGACGTTGCAGGAATGCAACGGATCGCAGTTTTGCCGGAGGCAAAATCTGCAAGCTAAAAAAATACATGAAGGTATTTTTTTAGCTCCTTACCCTTATTTGTTGACCACACCGGCTTTTGGGCAGGCAGCCTCAGGAATGATTCCTGCAGGAATATCACGGAAAACACCCAGCGGATAATAGGGCTCCATCGCATCACGGACCCAGTCCGCAGCAGTAGTAGGCTCAACACCCCAGTTAGTAGGACACATGGAAAGAATCTCTACGAAGGAGTATCCCTTACCTTCCCTCTGGTATTGAATTGCCTTTTTGATGGCAGCCTTTGTCTTGTTTATGTGCTTAACGTCATAAACTGCGCAACGCTCAATATATTTAGGCTCCACCAGTGTGTTTATCATCTCTGCGGCACGGATTGGGTAACCAACGTCATTGGCATCACGTCCGTAAGGAGTGGTCTTTGTAACCTGACCTACCAAAGAAGTTGGAGCCATCTGTCCACCGGTCATACCGTATATGGCGTTGTTGATGAAAATGACTGTTATGTTCTCGCCACGGTTGGCAGCGTGGATAGTCTCGGCAGTTCCGATGGCAAGCAGGTCACCGTCACCCTGATAACAGATAACGATTTTGTCCTTGTGGACACGCTTCATACCTGTGGATACAGCAGGAGCACGACCGTGGGCAGCCTCAACGGAGTCCACATCCAGGTAATTATAGGCGAAAACCGCACAGCCTACAGGAGCTGTAAGGAGTACGTCCTCCTGAATGCCAAGCTCATCGATGATCTGAGCGATAAGCTTGTGAACGATTCCATGACCACAGCCACCACAGTAGTGGGTCTTAACGTTTTTCATGGATTTGGGAAATGTATAAATCTTAGACATAGCTCTTCACCTTCTCAATAATTACATCAAGCTTAGGAATAACTCCTCCCGGCTCACCATAGAAATCATGCTCGCTCTTCTTCTTTCCGCTGTATAGGCGTACATCCTGAACCATCTGGCCCATGCTCATCTCAACGGTAAGCACCTTCTTAGCCTTGGCACAGGCAGCCTCAATGGCATCCTCCGGGAAGGGCCACAAGGTGATAGGACGGAAAAGGCCAGCCTTGATGCCCTCTTCCCTGAGAAGCTTTACAGCCTTCTTGCAGACACGGGCGCTGGTTCCGTAAGCACAAAGGACGACATCCGCATCGTCACACATATAATTCTCATACTGAACCTCGTTCTTGGCGATCTCAGCATAATTCTCGCCCAAGGCTTTTACGTGGCGATTAAGGTAGGCATCATCCTTACCCAGCTTAAGAGAAGCTATTATATGAGATTCCCTGTCAGCGGTCTTTCCTGTAAGAGCCCATGGCTTGGGAGGCAGCTCCTTGACCTCATCAGGAAGAACACAAGGCTCTGCCATCTGTCCAAGGTATCCGTCACCAAGAAGCATTACCACTACACGGTATTTATCAGCAATCTCGAAGGCCTTTACTGTGTAATCAGCCAGCTCCTGAACAGTTCCGGGAGCAAGCACCACCACATGGTAATCACCGTTACCACCACCGCGGGTTGCCTGGAAGTAGTCTCCCTGAGCTCCGGCGATATTACCCAGACCAGGGCCGCCACGCATCATGTTGATGACGACAGCAGGAAGCTGGGCACCGGAAAGGTAAGAGATACCCTCCTGCTTCAAAGAAATTCCCGGTGATGAGGAGGATGTCATAACCCTTGCTCCAGCCGCTGAAGCACCCATAACCATATTAATTGCGGCAAGCTCACTTTCTGCCTGAAGGAAAGTTCCGTCAACCTGAGGAAGACGCTTTGACAAATAGGCAGGTATCTCATTCTGAGGTGTAATAGGATATGCGAAGTAGAAACGGCAGCCCGCAAGAATAGCAGACTCTCCGATAGCTTCATTTCCTTTCATTAGAATTTTCTTGCTCATACTTTCTTCCTTACCTTTAGTCCTTTTCTATTTCTATAGCCACGTCCGGACACATGGTCGCACAGAAGGTGCATGCTATGCACTTTGACTCATCATTACAAACAGGATAATGAACACCCTGGCCATTAGTCTGTGCGGACATCTCCAACAAGGATTTAGGACATGCACGAATGCAGAGTCCGCAACCCTTACATTTCTCTACAGCTATAACAGGTCTTCCTGAAGCCATTCTAACCTCCAATAAAAACCCCGCATCGGCGGTCGTGCACCAAGCACGATATTACAGTTTTGCCTATAACAAAACTGTAATGATTATATAAAACAGATAGAAAAGAAACAATAAAGAAAGAAAAAGTTTTCTGCATTTTTACTAAATTTTCTTTAGTATTTTTGCAGTTTTAACTATACATACGTAGAGAATTAATATTGGAGTTTTTTGACCTTATTTAAATGTCAAAAAAGAATAAGAAAAATTTTATGATTTTTTCATTTTTTTTATGATAAAAAGCTTCCATTTATCAGATTTTGGTGTATACTTATGTTATAAGAAATAGCAAAAAAGTGCAAACCGAATGAAAATATTCATTTATGAATAGAGAAGGCTCTTTGATGAGCCTTCAGAATTTAAAAAAGTAAGGTTTATATGAAAGTTCTACCGGATGCCCCAAAGCATCCGGTTTTTTTATGCCCTGACCAGCTTTTCACGCCTGACACGCTTTCATACCCTGGCAAAAAAAACGGTGAGCTTATTCCCTCCCGCGGCAACAAAAAAGCCCCGCCACATTTTTGGCGGAGCTTATTGAAGCGGAGTAAAAACTCCGGCAATCTCAAATTCAAGCTGGTTTTATTTTACAGCCTCGAAAATAATATCAGCGATGAACACAGCGGCAAGGATCCATGTGATAACAGGGATGTCCTTTATCTTTTTACCTGCACACTTAGCGATAACGTAAGAGATGATACCCCAAGCGATACCCTTTGATATTGAGTATGAGAAAGGCATAACCATGATCGTTATAAAAGCAGGGATACCTTCTGTCGGGTCACTGAACTTGATTTCAGTAACAGACTTCATCATAAGGTAACCGACGAAGATAAGAGCAGGAGCTGTTGCTGCAGAAGGAACAAGGAAGAAAAGCGGGCTCAAGAAAAGAGAAACCAGGAAGAGAAGAGCTGTAACCAAAGACGTAAGACCAGTACGTCCGCCAGCTGCGACACCGGATGAAGACTCTACGAAAGATGTTACGGTCGATGTACCGAGAGCAGCACCAGCTACTGTACCGACAGCATCTGAAAGGAGAGCACCCTTTGCATTGATGATATTTCCGCTCTTGTCCTTGAGATTTGCCTGCTCAGCGACACCCATAAGAGTTCCGATAGTGTCGAACAAGTCAGTGAAAAGGAAGGTGAAGAAAATCACGAAGAACTTTCCAAGAACGACACCAGAGAAGTTTCCGGCTGGATCAAAAAGGATACCTTTGAAATCAAACTGGAAGAAATAAGGAGCATCCGGAACAGAAACCGGAGACCATCCATCCGGGATTTTTGTCACACCGAAAGGAATTCCGATTACAGTCGTGATAGCGATACCGATAAGGATTGCTCCAGGAACCTTGAGAATGAACAGAACGATTGTAATGATAAGGCCGAGCACAGCGACGAGAGCTGCTGAATTAGCCATATTGAAGTTAACGAAACCAACGATTGTTCCTGTGTCAGGAGAACAGATGCCGGCATTGACAAGACCGATAATCGTTATGAAAAGGCCGATACCTACTGCAACAGCTTTTTTAAGACCTTCAGGAATTGATTTGATGATGGCCTCTCTGATTCCACATATAGAGAGGATGATGAAAAGGATACCCTCAAGCAGTACAGCTGTAAGGGCAAGCTGCCATGAACATCCCATACCTAGGACTACAGTATAGGTGAAGAATGCGTTCAACCCCAATCCTGGCGCAAGAGCAACAGGAAGGTTTGCGACAAATGCCATGACGAGAGTTGCGATTGCAGATGACAAAGCTGTTGCTGTGAACACTTTACCCCATTCCATTCCAGAACCGGAAAGGATATCAGGATTTACCGCAAGAATGTAAGCCATTGCGAGGAAGGTTGTAACACCAGCAACGATTTCTTTACCAACCGTTGTTCCACGCGCCTTCAGTTTGAATAACTTTTCCATAATATTCTCCTCATATTATCGCCAAGGTTCTTCTCCTCACCTCGGCTAAAATGGAAACACCTTTCTGTTATACCACGTTTTAAGAGTTTCTTCAAATGTTACTTCCATAAATATGCTAAAAACTCGTAAAAAATATTTTATTCAGCAGAGTAGCAGCTGATGTGTTTTTATCAGGAACCCAGTTCGTTGAATCTTTTACAAAGGAACTTTGAGTCAAATCTCCGCTGTTCTTTATATATGCTGGTGAGAAAGAAGAAGTAGGAAGTCCTCCTGCCGTCAAAGGAGCAAAGAAAATACTGAGTCTGGCATTCCTTGAACCATCTCCACTCCATGAAGAAACGGCTTTGTTAAGGGCCGTAACAAAATTACTCTGCCTGTATTCCATACCCTCAATCAGACTCTGATTAGAGAAAATAGTATCCCTTGAAGCATTCACCTGCTTGACGAAGGAATACATGTCTATGAACATATCACTGGCAGAACCGGCATATGAATAAGAAACCACATCGTTGGTAATACAGCTGCGTAGGTTTTGGGATACAGGAGCTGAATCTATACCGCTGACCACGGAAGCAGTGAATTTCTCGAATGCAGATTTCAAGCCTTCTATATTCTCCAACCTAATTTTGCTTATAGATGCGGAGGAAAGTCCTTCGTATTGTTCAGCAAAAGAAGAGACCGCGCAGCTTGCAATATTATCAGGACTCATATCAGTGATGGCCGCAGCATCCAGGAAGGTCTGATAATTCCAGCCGTTGGAGGGAACGCTGTTACCAGACCCCACCATATAAACAGCATCATTTCTGAATTCCCAGGCAGTCTCAAGAAGTGCACCGTAACAAGTGTCGAAGCCCAGAAAGCTCAGTTTCTCCGGTAAAGGGACAAGAGCCTGATGAACCTGAGCTATGGTCATATAAGAAGAGCTGTAATCATCGAAGGCAAGAGATTTCAGAGAGGAAGCTGCTGTATCAGAGGCAGAAGCTCCTCCCCTCCAGCCTGTGCCATGTCCCCACATAATAAGGCCATAATTATCTGCCTGATACTTTTTCATCGCAAAACGAATGACGTTGTAAAGGACGTTAGAATCCGCCATATTCAGCTCGGATTCCGTATCGTCAAAAAGCCCCAGAGTATTGCAGGAAAGTCTTTTAGAAATGATATTTCCATTAAGGCCGTCATCATCATGCTTTATCTCATAAAGCCGAGTATCCGTCCAATTTCCATTTGTACCGTCATAACCTTCAGCACGATCCACCAAAGCGAGGACTGTCAGCCCCCCTTCCATAAAATCAGAAGCTTCCATTTCGTTCATATCAAGGATTGCGGAGGACTCAAGATCATTGTCGGCTGCCATATACACTACAATAGTCCAGTTTCTTTTCTTGAACTGAGCAGTAAGAGTTTTATCATCATTCATTACGACAGTTCTGCTCATACTCTCTACTCCATCATTCCAGTATGTAAACATATGGCCAGATGCAGGAAGCGCATTGATCGTGACGAGCTCCCCGGCGGAATAATCAGTTTTCAAAGGGTTGACTTCCAAATTCCCGGCCCCGACAGAATTCACGGAGAGGGAATAGCGCACCTCAGGGGGAATCTTGTCGAAGGAAGCGGACAGGAAAATATCTGAATCCAAGGTCACGCAGATATTCTTCTCGGAGGAAGTCACATCTCCGGTCCAACCGCCGAAAGTATAACCGTCAGCAGGAAGGGCCGTCAGCATACAACGCTCACCGGCTGTAAAGTCAGTTTTGGCTCCAGCGGAACTCACCACACTGCCGCCAGTCTCACAACGGACCGACAGCTTGTACTTGACAGGCTCAGGCTCGGGCTCTGGAGCCGGCGCCGGGGGAATTTTGTCGAAGGAAGCGGACAGGAAAATATCTGAATCCAAGGTCACGCAGATATTTTTCTCGGAGGAAGTCACATCCCCGGTCCAACCGCCGAAAGTATAACCGTCAGCAGGGAGGGCCGTCAGCATACAGCGCTCACCGGCTGTAAAGTCAGTTTTGTCGCCGGCAGAACTCACCACACTGCCGCCAGTCTCACAACGGACGGACAGCTTGTACTTGACCGGCTCAGGCTCGGGATCGGGGGCCGGTGCCGGCGGAATCTTGTCGAAGGAAGCTGACAGGAAGATATCAGAATCGAAGGTCACGCAGATTGTCTTATCGAAGCTGCCCACGTCTCCGGTCCAACCGCCGAAAGTGTAACCGTCAGCAGGGAGGGCCGTAAGCATACAACGCTCACCGGCTGTAAAGTCAGTTTTGTCACCGGCGGAACTCACCACACTGCCGCCAGTCTCACAACGGACGGACAGCTTGTACTTGACAGGCTCAGGCTCGGGATCGGGGGCCGGTGCCGGGGGAATCTTGTCGAAGGAAGCGGACAGGAAGATATCAGAATCGAAGGTCACGCAGATGTTTTTCTCGGAGGAAGTCACATCCCCGGTCCAACCGCCGAAAGTGTAACCGTCAGCAGGGAGGGCCGTCAGCATACAGCGCTCACCGGCTGTAAAGTCAGTTTTGTCTCCGGCACAACTCACCACACTGCCGCCATCCTCACAGCGGACAGACAGCTTGTATTTGACAGGCTCCGGCTCAGGCTCGGGGGCCGGTGCCGGTGG
>JAILBN010000105.1 GCA_024680915.1 Treponemataceae bacterium
GCATGCCAGCCATAAGGGAACCAAACATCAGGGATAAAGAACTCAGTATCAGTCTCATCAGAATCAGCGGGACAGGCGGCACAATCCCATTCGAATTCCATCATCGGTATGCCGTCAGTGTGAAAAACCAAGGAAACAGGCTTACCGGCAACAGCCACTGGATAAGGACGAGAGAAGCCCTTTTCCGCCCGGAACTGCTTCAAAGAAGCATTATACACGTTGAAGTCGGCCATGCAGGAGGCATCCTTCTCAAAGCCAGGCAAGGAAAACTCAGAAAGAACCGTTGACAAAAGCTCCTTCTCCGCAGTCTCCATATAGGCAGTAAAAACCTCCTCCTGCCGGGAATAATCAAGCATGGATTCCTTACTGCCGTGCATCATGTTCATGGGAACACCAAAGTCGCCCATAACGGCAGGTATACCTTCAGAGGAAAAAGCTTCTGCCTTATCCATCATCTGCTGTGAAAGACTCTCCAACCATTCCGTCTTTGTCTTTCGATATGCGTTTATTCTGGAATCATAGCAGCTGAAGATACCTGCTATGGTAAAGCCATCCGTGACCCCGGCAGGATTACATTCCGTAAAAAAGATATACTCGGGATGCTTTTTCTGCAGGGCCTCCATAAAGATCTGCTGGAAAGGTCTCAAATAATCCTCCGTAAAATCCACGGGACTACCCTTTCTCATGTAAAAATAATCCGGTCGGTCCAGGACTGCCTTTCCATCTTCCTCGTGCCAGACACCAGCCTCCCGCCAGGGACACTTTTCTATAGCCTTCTCACCAGTATTGCGCTTATCGTTAACCACGAGACTCTTTTTTATACTCAAGCCAGAATGCTTCAACTCAAAGTGATTAAAAGAAGAGACAATACCAGAAGCCGCCTTCATTCCAGAGAAAGGAGTACACAAAACACCTTCCGGAACAGGAGGCTCTATATAGTTATCCAGGTCGGAAATGCCGATATAACCGCCGGAAGGCTCATTCATTATGCCCATTCCGATTATATTACTACAGTCCTTAAGTCTGCGGGCCACATGGTACATCGCCGCGATATAATGCTCCTGAAGATAATCCTGGGCACTTATCCCTTCTATACGGCATTCCGGTGCGAAGGTATTGCCTGCGAAAAAAAGAGTGAACATGGTCTGGCAGACATAGCGCTGATAGTTGAGCTGCCAGGGATAAGACTGATACCCGTCCTTTGCGGCTGCTTCCTTGGTATAGACCGCAGAACAGGCCTCAAGCATACTCCGGTTGAAGCCCACCTTATCCAAGGTCCAGAGAGGAGCGCCGCAGCCACCCGTCAACCGGCACCAGGCATTCTGATAGGGCTGTAAAATTACAGAAATATTGTATTCCTCTGCTTTTTTCAGCATACGCCTGGTGTAAGCAAGAAAATCCTCGTCATAACATTCGGGACCATCATGCTCAACAGCTTCCCAAGTAATACCCCAGCGGATAAGGTTGAAACCGGCATCAGAAAGCCTGCGGAAAAGCTCGTCAGCCTCCGATTCAGGGAAAGGTCTGTCAGTAAAGGAAATACCGCCGGCATCATTGTCCTCCACAGGAGCAGGATTTTTTATACCGCCGAAATTAATACCCCGAAAAAATCTTGTTCGTCCGTGATTATCTTTTATAAAACCATTTTCTGGATACCAAAGGATTTCATGCTTCATGGTTACTTCCTAAAACTATCGAAAATCAAGCTACATTTATATAATATTAAAGCCGGCACAAAAACAGCTAGCTGCCAGCGTTTAAATCAAAAAAAAAACAGACCCCACAGTCAGGAAAACCCTGCCATAGAGGCCCGTCTAATCGAGAAAAACCTAAAAACTAAAAATGTCAAAAGGCTCCCAATGAGTCTGTAAACAGCCCTGATGAAAACACCAGAGCAAACCCTCTTCTCTGATACAATTCTTAAAACAACTACTCTGTCAGGATTTTGATAACCTGAGCTTTGTCAGTCGTATTGAGAATTTCCTTGCGTTTTTCAGCACTCTTGAAAAGAAGACTTACTTCTGCCAAGAACTGGAGATGAGGACCTGTCTTGTTTACAGGAGAAAGTGTCATTATAAAAATACGGCACGGTTCCTGATCAAGAGAATCAAAATCTACAGGGTTGTCAGAAATTCCGATACATGCGACAAGATCGCTCACTGTATCCGTTTTTCCATGAGGTATAGCAATACCATGCTTCATACCAGTAGACATCTTGCGCTCACGGTCGAGAACGCATTCCCTTGCAGCATCCTTATTGCTCACCTTACCGGCTTCAATAAGTATTTCCAGCAATTCGTCAATAATTTCTTCTTTTGTTGTGCCTTTAAGGTGGAGATTCACTGTCTCCGGCGTTAATACAGTTCGTAGATTCATAACTAAAGTTTACGTTTACTTATCGTAAAAGTCAAGAATGATACATGTCAAATTATACGAATTTATGTTAGAATGCAGACATGAACGATATACAGAAATTCCAAGCCGATATAAAAAGAATAATAAAACACGATAGAGCCGATAACGGAGGTTCTTATGACGGAATCCGGGCATCCAGGAAAATAGCGGAGCTTTTCATTTCTTCCAACAAAGATTGTCAGGGATTGGCCCAGTCTATTTCAGAGCTGTGGCTTTCGCGGATTTCCTCCTTCAGGGCCCCAGAAAAAGAGCCTTCTGAAGAAAACCTGAGCTGGCTCTACGATGTGCAGGAGTTCATGGACGGAACTCTGGAGGGGGACACGGTTCTTACAAAGGCCGATTTTGAGGAGCTGAGGGAGCTTATAGGTTACGAGGCAGAAGACCTTCCTGTGGATATGCTTACCAGCATGATGAATACCATAATGAGTCATGATGCCCTGTAACAGTCTCTATAAAAGCTGCAGGCTCTGCCCCCGCCTCTGCGGATGTGACAGAAGCACCGGAAAAACAGGCTTTTGCCGGGAAGCAGCCCAGATAAAAGCCGCCAGCGCCTGCCTCCACTTTGGGGAAGAACCACCTATAACTGTGAACGGTGGCTCCGGCACCATATTCATAACAGGCTGTAATCTGCGCTGTGCCTTCTGCCAGAACTACCAGATATCCCAATGCGGAATGGGAGCAGAGCTTTCTTACGAGGATTTCGCTGATATATGCATGAAGCTGGAGGAGGCAGGAGCCGAGAACATCAACATAGTCACCGGCAGCCATGACGTGCCGGCCCTTGCAGAAACCTTAGCCATGGCCAAAGGTAAGGGACTATCCATCCCAATCTGCTGGAATTCATCTTCCTACGAAACAATTGAAAGTCTGGAGATGCTTAAAGGTCTTGTGGATATTTGGCTGCCGGACATGAAGACCCTGAATCCCCTTATCGCGGATGCAGTTTTCAAAGCCCGGGATTATCCGTCAGTGGCGAAAAAGGCAATCCGCTGGATGGTTCAGAACACAGAGGCTGTCTTCCAGCAGGCTCCAGAGGGCAAAGAAAAGATGCTGTCCGGTGTCATTATCAGACACCTAGTCCTGCCGGGAAGACTTGACGACACGAGGCTGACACTGGACTGGCTGAAAAAAACAGCGGACAGGGAGGACAGCCACAGGGCCTGCATATCCTTGATGTCTCAATATACACCGGTGGTGCCGGAGGAAGGAGCCTTCACTCAGGCAGAGAGCTCAGCCCGGGACTCCGCCCTGGGGGCCTTCAGCAACCGTCTTATAACAAAAGATGAATTCGCTCAGATCCGTTCATTAATAGATGAATATGATTTCCAGTACCTTTTCTATCAGGAGCTGGAGGAAGACACGGAATGGTTGCCTGACTTCAACCGGATCCAGCCCTTCAGCAACAAGCTGGCAAAACCTATCTGGCATTGGAAAGAAGGCTTCGTCAGCTGAAAGGCGCTTTGAGGAGCCGGCAAAGCAAGTGAAAGACCGAAAATCTACAGCAGGACAGCCCTCGTCAAGGCGTTAAAAGTTCGGTAAGCCTCGGCAGACCCCCCGGCTGGGCGGCAATCAGGTAGGGACGAACCTGCTCCTTAACAAAGTCCCACTTCCCTTTTAGCCTTTTTTAGGTTGATTTTTTGCCACAATGCTATACAATGGAATTAACATTGTTTTTACAAGGGGGTAAATCGGTTTACTATGAAAATGACAGGTACATCGGTTCCGGTCGGAGCATTACGCACAAAAAAAAGCTTCGGCATAGGAGAGTTTCTCGACATCATTCCTTTCGCAGATTTCTGCAGGAAAGCTTCTTTAAAAGTCATTCAACTTTTACCTGTCAATGACACGGGAACAGAAAGCTCGCCCTACAGTGCCCTGTCTGCCTCTGCCCTTCACCCTATCTATATAAGTCTGGAGTCCCTCCCGGAGCTGCGGCAGGAGGAGCTGGATACAGCACACAAAAAAATAATCTCTGAGATAAAAAAACTGAAAAAAAAATACAACGAATTACCTCGTTTCCCCTATAAGGAAATCCGCCGGGTCAAGGATGACCTGCTCCGGCAGATATATGAGCTGGACAGCGATAGTATAAAGAAAAGCCCGGAGCTTAAGAAATGGATAAAAGAAAATCCCTGGGTAAAAGAGTATGCTGTATACAAGCGTCTTAAGAACATCAACTTCGAGGCTTCTTGGAAATCCTGGAAGGACTACAAAAAAATAAAGGCCGAGGATATAGAGGAGCTGTGGAGCAAAACAGAACTGCAAAAGGAGCACCTCTTTTTTGCCTGGGTCCAGATGAATCTGGAGAGGCAGTTCACCCAGGCCTCCGAATACGTAACCAAACAGGGAATAATGCTCAAGGGGGACATTCCCATAATGATGAACGAGGATTCCCACGACGCATGGGCCCACCCGGACTTCTTCAACGATGACCTGAGGGCAGGCTCCCCGCCGGACGGTCCCAACCCTTGCGGCCAGAACTGGGGCTTTCCCACCTATAACTGGAAGGCTCTTAAAAAATGCGACTATTCCTGGTGGAGGGAAAGACTGAAGCAGGCGGCTAAGTTCTACCAGCTTTTCAGAATCGATCACATACTGGGCTTTTTCCGCATCTGGGCTGTTCCCAAAAGAGAATGCACGGCCCTGCTGGGACACACAGAGCCCTACGAGCCAGTCACAGTCAAGGAGCTGGAGGAGCTGGGCTTCACAAAGGAAAGAATCCGCTGGCTTTCTCTGCCCCATGTTCCCACAAACCTTGTGGAAGCCGCCAATAACGGCGACTATCTGGGTAGCCACGGAATCCTCAACACCATAATGGACAGAATCGGCCAGGAAGAGCTTTGGCTTTTCAAGCCGGAGATAAAAAGCGACAGCGACATATACGCCCATGAGGAAATTCCTCTTGCGGTAAGGGAAGTCCTTGCTAAAAAATGGCGGGACCGCATGTTCATTGAAGTGGAGAAGGATAAATACTACCCGGCCTGGTCATACTCAGACACCACAGCCTGGCTTTCCCTCTCAGACAACGAGAAGAGGATTGTCTCACAATTCATCACAGAAAAGCGTGACGATATGGAGAATGCTTGGGAAAAGCAGGCCAGAGAGCTTCTGGGCATGATAACTGATACCACCACCATGACAGCCTGTGCTGAGGATTTGGGAGCCAACATCCGATCCCTTAAATCCGTACTCAACGACCTGAGCATAATGAGCCTTAAGGTCATAAGATGGAACAGGCAGTGGGAAAAGGAGGGACAGCCCTTCTTCGCCTTCGACCAATATCCTGAGAAGAGCGTGACCACCACATCGGTCCACGACTCTTCCACACTGCGTCTTTGGTGGACGGAGGAGCCTGATGCTCAGGATTTCTTCAAGACCTTCCCGCCGGAAGAAGGCTCTGATATAAAGCCGGGCAAATATTCCCCGGAAGCAGCAGAATATCTTCTTGAGAAAGCTGCCCAAAGCCAGAGCATCTTCTGTATCCATCCCATCCAGGATTTTCTTGGGCTTGCAGCAGCCTACTACGATGAGAAGCCCCAGAACGAACGCATAAACATACCGGGCAGCGTGACGGATTTCAATTGGACCTACCGCTTGCCTCTGCCTATAGAAACATTGATAAAGGATACTACACTGACCAAAAAGATAACCGCGATTGCCGTCATCCATGACGGAAAACTTAAAAACAAAAGGAGTTGATACCTATGGAATTTCATGTCTCAAAAAAAGTACGTGATATGTGTAAATTTGACGGGGAACTTTTCTCCTTTTCAGGAAATGTTGTTTTCTCAAACTTCAATAATGTAAGGAAATTCGCCCATGCAATAAATTCCCTTCTTGATCCTGTGCTGGAAGCAGAGAAGATGATAAAAGCAGGACAGCTCAATGCCATGGGTCTTATAGACGAGATTCTCCACCTGGTATGCAGTGAGTTCAGGAAGCAGGAA
>JAILBN010000007.1 GCA_024680915.1 Treponemataceae bacterium
CTTGACAAAAATACATAAAGTGTAATATTGTGCATATGTATAATAAATGACAAAAATTAAAGAATTGTCATAAAAAGAGATCTGGATCTTGGAACCTTCGGACTATAGATATCCAGATTTTCCGATGTACTCAAGCTCGGAGTCCAGAGCCTTCAAAAGTGAAAATCGACCAAGTTTAAGGAGACTTGTTACATGAAAAACGAAAAAATATCTTCCTCTCATAATATATTCAAAAAGGTATGGTGCCGGCTCTTTCAAAAAGTCTTTAAGCTGGCTATTCCCCTTATGCCCTACAGGAAACCTGATGTTATCGACAGCATCCGGCTGGTGCCTGAGACACTCAGAAAAGAGGGCTGTCATAGTGTCGTCATTGTGACCGATAAATCAATGCTGATACTTGGTTTTATGGACAGGCTCAAGGACATTCTTGATAAAGCCGGCTTCCGGGTCTTTGTTTTTTATGGAACCGATGTAAACCCCACGGTTAAAAATATCAAAGAAGCTTACAGAATCTACAAATTCAACAAATGTGATTCTATCGTCGCTCTTGGAGGAGGCAGTTCCATGGATTGTGCCAAAGCTCTGGGGGTATGCGCTGCCTATCCAGATAGGGAAATAAGCTCCTTCCGCGGCATACTCAAGGTAAGAAGAAAGCTTCCTACTCTTGTCGCCATACCTACGACTGCCGGAACAGGAAGCGAGACAACCCTGGCTGCGGTCATCCGGGACCAGAAGAAAAAAGAGAAATACGCTATATCCAGCTTTCCCCTTATTCCTAAATATGCGGTGCTGGATCCTTCTTTGACAGTGACACTGCCACCTTCAATTACAGCTGCCACCGGCATGGATGCTCTTACCCATGCAGTGGAGGCTTATATCGGCGGCTCTACGACAGAAGTAACCCGCCGTCATGCTCTGCATGCAGTTAGTCTTATTTTCGGCAATTTGGAAAAAGCATGGTCTGATGGTCAGAACCTTGAGGCTCGTCGCAATATGCTTCAGGCTGCCTTCGAGGCAGGCTACGCCTTCACCGTCTCTTACGTGGGCTATGTACACGCGATGGCTCACGCGCTAGGCGGAATGTACAACATCGCGCATGGTGTCGCTAATGCCGCAATTCTCCCTGTCGTTCTTAAAGCTTATGGCAAGGCTGCGGAAAAGAAGCTTGCAGAGCTTGCTGTGGCCGCAGGTGTTGCCACTGAGAATACACCTCTTTCAGAAGCCGCCTTTGCTTTTATCTCCGCTGTCGAGGAGAAAAACAGAACTTTCGGAATAAAATCAGAGTTCAAGGAATTGAGAATTGCGGATATTCCTGCTCTCAGCCGTATGGCCGAGAAGGAAGGCAATCCCCTTTATCCTGTACCGGTAATCTGGAGCCGTGGTAGTCTGCAGAAGGCCTTTATGCGCCTGCTGCCTGAAAATGTTAGATCAGAAACGACCTCCTCTTATTCAGTCGGTGACTCTTCCGAGAAATCCGCATGAGGCATGAAAGGAAAGCCTTCAGTTATTTCTGATTTTCTTTATTGAGACTTCAGAACTTTAATTATATTGAAAGGCTTGAACAAATACTGAAAATTTGCTAAAACTAACTCTATGGACGGTGCAATAAAAGCCGTGGCAGACCGGCTTAAAGGTCTGCGTGAAATAATGGATGTTTCTGTTGAGGAAGCTGCCCAGGTTTGTGGAATCACACCGGAGCAGTATACTACTTACGAGTCTGGAGAAATTGATATTCCCGTAGGTATTCTTCACAGTATGGCCAAGAAGTATAACTTCGAGCTTACTACCCTTATTTCCGGCGATGAACCTCACATGAAAAGCTATTTTCTTACAAAAAAAGGAAAAGGTCTTTCTGTTGACCGCCGGAGCGATTACCGCTACCAGTCTCTTGCCTTTGGTTTCGCCAACAGGAAGGCTGAGCCCTTCCTTGTGACCATCACACCGGAGGAGACTAAGGAAATTCATTTCAATTCCCATCCCGGCCACGAATTCAACTACATGATTGAAGGCTCCATGAGAATCGTCGTGGATGGCAAGGAAATGCAGCTTGATGAGGGCGACTCATTATATTTCGATGCGACAAAACCCCACGGAATGCAGGCCTTGAACAATGCTAAGGCCCGCTTCCTTGCAATAATTATTTAGCCGGATGTCTGCCCGCCAGGGTACGGTATCCGGCGCCTTTGCCCCGCCGTAAGGGTTACGGTATAAATCGACTGACCTCAGCATTTTAATATTATCCGGTCAGTTTTAATCTTATTGCAAGGATTTCATTATGGAAGAAGTATTTTTACCACGCACAGATTTTAAGGATTACGAGGATTTCTTTAAAAACTACAAGATAAATATCCCTGAGAATTTCAATTTTGCCTACGATGTAATGGATGTCTTAGCTTCTAAGACCCCGGACAAGAGAGCCTTGGTCTGGACTAACGATGAGGGCCTTTTCGTGGAGTTCACCTATGCTGACCTGAAAAAACGTACTGATGCCACGGCATCTTTTTTCAAGAGCTTGGGCATAGGCAAGGGCGATATGGTCATGCTCATTTTGCAGAGACGCTACGAGTTCTGGCTTTCAATACTGGCTCTCCACAAGCTGGGAGCCTCTGTCATTCCGGCAACCCACATGCTTACAAAAGAGGATATCGTATACAGGAACAATGCCGCTTCTATCAAGGCTGTTATCGCCGTTCATGACGGAGATATCCTCTCCCATGTGGATGCATCCCTTCCTGAATCACCAAGCTTGAAAATCCGTGTGGCAGTCAATCCCCATGGCCTTGATGTACCCAATGGCAAGGAATATACAAGCCCGGACGGAACCTTCCACGAATCCCGCCCCCTGCCCGCAGGCTGGGAGGACTTCTCCTCAGGAACAGCCGCCGCTCCTGCTTTCGTTACTCCTGTGGGTGATGAGCGCAAAAAAATAAACAAGAACGATGACATAATGCTGGCCTATTTCACCAGCGGCACCACAAGCCATCCCAAGCTGGTAGCCCATGATTTCACCTATCCTCTGGGACATATCGTCACTGCCAAATACTGGCAGCAGGTGAAAAAGGACGGGCTTCATCTTACAGTTGCTGATACCGGCTGGGGTAAGGCCGTATGGGGCAAGCTCTACGGTCAGTTTATCTGTGAATGTGCTGTCTTCGTTTACGATTATCATGCTAAATTCAAGCCTCTCGACCTTATCAAGCAGATCGAGAAGCATCATATAACCTCCTTCTGCGCTCCTCCTACCATATACAGGTTCCTGATTCAGGAGGATCTCTCAGTTTTCGACCTTTCCTCCTTGGAGCACTGCTCCACCGCAGGAGAGCCCCTTTCCGAGGAGGTCTTCAATAAATGGAAGAAGCTCACCGGCTTGGAGCTGAGGGAAGGCTTCGGTCAGACAGAGACCACCCTTTCTATCCTTAACTTCGGGAACGAGGCCGTAAAGCCTGGTTCCATCGGAAAGCCTGCCCCTTACTACAATGTGGTTCTGCTGGACGAGAACAACGAGGAGTGTGAGGATGGTGAGGTAGGGGAGATCGCCTTCCCCATCGCTGGAGGAAGATTCCCCGGTCTTTTCATGGAGTATTACCGGGACAGTGCCAAAACAGCCGAGGTTATGCGTGACGGCTATTATTTCACAGGTGATACCGCCTGGCGTGACGAGGACGGCTTCCTCTGGTTCACAGGAAGAAGCGATGACGTCATAAAATGCTCCGGCTACAGAATCGGCACCTTCGAGGTGGAGAGCGTTCTTATGCAGCATCCTGCTGTGGTGGAGTGCGCCGTTACTGCCGCCCCGGATCCTGTCCGCGGCCAGGTGGTAAAAGCCACTATCGTGCTTGCCGCATCCTATAAGCCGGGCAGTGCTGATCTTATCAAGGAAATCCAGAAGTTCGTCAAGGAGACCACCGCACCTTACAAGTATCCCCGAATAGTCGAGTTCGTGGATGAGCTTCCTAAAACCATAAGCGGTAAAATCAAGCGCCGTGAGATCCGGGAGCGCAAATAAAAGGAGCTGGGGTTCTGCTTGTCGCCGGTAGGTGGCGGTTGTGCTCTTGTCGTGAAAATCGTATACTGACTTAAGGTAAAACTGCGATTCGCGCCGTCAAGGGCGCCAAAAGGAGGAATATATGGATTCTCAGATTAAAGCAGTCGCGGACCGGCTCCGGGGGCTGCGGGACGTATTTGATGTCACAGAGGAAGAAGCTGCAGCAGTGTGCGATGTTTCTGTGGAGACATACAAAAGATATGAGTCCGGAGAGGTAGATATTCCCCTGGGCGTTATGTTCTGTATGGGTAAAAAATACAATGTGGACATAAACTCCTTCCTTACGGGGCTTGAGCCTCATAAGGTCTCCTATTTCTACACGCCCAAAGGAAAGGGTGTTACTGTTAACAGGCTGGCTGATTACCATTTCGAGTCTCTGGCCTTCGGCTTCGCAGACAGAAAGTCTGATCCCTTCCTGGTCACCATCAATCCCGGGGATATTGAGGAGATTCATCCTGTCACCCATCCTGGCCAGGAGTTCAATTATTGTGTCGAAGGCACTGTACGTGTCGTCGTCGGTGAGAATGAGATAATCCTCAATGAGGGAGATTCCCTTTATTTTGATTCGTCAAAGCCCCACGGCCAGCAGAACGTGGGCGATAAAAGGTGTCGTTTTATTACGATTATTTTGAATTAGACCTGTTCGGAAGTCAGAAGTTTCCGAGCAACTCTAACAAAGGAGCAGGTCGAGAGACCTTGTGTATACATGGAAGAACAGTTTTTGGAGCGGACAGAGTTCGCCAATTACAAGGATTTTTATAAGAATTACAGCATCAGAATACCCGAGAATTTCAATTTTGGTTACGATGTCATAGATGTTATAGCAGAGAAGACCCCTGATAAGAAGGCTCTGGTCTGGACCAATGATGAGGGGGACTACTACGAGATTTCCTTCGGAAAAATGAAGGAGCTTTCTGATAAAGCGGCTTCCTTCTTCATGCAGCAGGGCATAGGCCATGGGGATTTTGTCATGCTTATCCTGCAGCGCCGCTATGAGTTCTGGATCTCAATGATTGCCCTTCATAAAATAGGGGCTGTGGCTATTCCTGCCACTCACATGCTTACAAAAGAGGATATCGTCTACCGAAACAACGCCGTTAAGATGAAGATGATTCTTGCGGTTAACGTGCCTGATGTGGTTCAGCATGTAAACGAGGCCCGTCCTGAATCGCCCAGTCTTAAAGTCTGTGCCTTCGTGAACGCCTTCGGAGTGAATCGTCCTGTGGAGAATCCTCCTGAGGGCTGGGTGGACTTCACTGAAGGCTGCTTGAAGGCTCCTCCTTTTCCCAAGCTGGACAGGAACCTTGTCTCACACAATGATGATTACATGCTGGGCTACTTCACTTCCGGCACCACAAGCCACCCCAAGCTTGCTATCCATAATTTCCTTTATCCTCTGGGACATATAACCACGGCCAAATACTGGCAGCACGTCCAGAATGGCGGCCTTCACCTTACTGTGGCTGATTCTGGCTGGGCCAAGACCTCCTGGGGTCGTCTCTACGGTCAGTGGATATGCGAGACAGCCCTTTTCGTCTACGACTACCACTCCCGCTTCCAGCCCATAGATCTGCTGCACCAGGTTCAGAAGCATAAGGTCACCACCTTCTGTGCTCCGCCTACCATATACCGCTTCCTCATAAAGGAGGATCTGTCAGGTATAGATTTGTCTTCCCTGACCCATTGCTCCACCGCAGGAGAACCTCTTTCCGAGGAGGTCTTCAACCAGTGGAAGCGTATCACAGGGCTTGAGATAACCGAAGGCTTCGGCCAGTCCGAGACTACGGTCTCTCTCTTCAACTTCTCCGGAGAGAAGGTGAAGCCAGGTTCCATAGGAAAGCCTTGCCCCTATTACAATGTATGTCTCCTTGATGACAATGACGAGGAGGTCGGCGTCGCTGTGGTCGGCCAGCTTTGCTTCAAGCTGGATAAAGAGCGTTTCCCTGATACTGACGGCCGCTTCCCTGGCCTGGTGTGCGAATACTACGGTGAGCCTGAAAAAACAGCCGCCGCTTTCCATGGCGGATATTATTACACAGGCGATCAGGCCTGGCGTGATGACGATGGCTATTACTGGTTCGTGGGCCGCTGCGATGATGTGATAAAATGCTCCGGATACAGAATAGGTACCTTCGAGGTTGAGAGTGTCTTGATGAAGCATCCTGCTGTCCTTGAGTGTGCCGTGACAGGAGCCCCCGACCCCATACGTGGTCAGGTGGTAAAGGCTACTATCGTCCTTGCTCCCGCTTATAGACCAGGCAGTGCGGAGCTTGTCAAAGAGATTCAGAAATTCGTGAAGGAGACAACCGCTCCTTACAAGTATCCCCGTATAGTTGAGTTCGTGGAAGCCCTTCCAAAGACTTCAAGCGGGAAAATCATGAGAAAAGCTATCCGTGCAAAGGATGAGAACTCTTGATATCGCAAGAAGCTTTGTAGAGTACAAAAGCCTGAGATTTTTAAGTCCCGGGCTTTTTTTTGTGTCTTTAGGATTTTTTAGAAAATATAGGATGTCTTTCCTGGAAATTTCCCGATAGAGACAGAGAAACCGCTTATGGGTTCTCCGAAAATCGTGACAATATTCATGGAGACTTGTATGGCAAAGGTTCCGGAATCTTTGTTTTTTCCCACACCGACGACAGCTTTCAAAGAAAGATTGTGGGGCATCGTTTGCCGGGTGTCCCCGCTGTATTCTCCTATGACTCCTGCTTTCAGAGAGTAAAGGAAACCTTTTTTGTAAAGGGTGACTGCAAATTCCCCGGATGCATTCCTTAAAAGATATGTCTGGTTGTTTTCCTGCGAGAAGAAACCCTTGAGCTGAAATGCTGTGTAGGGAGCTATGAACTGCGAATTCAATCCCAGCTCGAACATTGTGGGGGCACTGACATCAGAGGCGTTTATTCCGATAGTTCCATAGATAGAAAATCGAAGCATTTCCTTTATTTTAATTCCTAAATTCGCTTTCAATCCAGGATATACCCCGTTCATGTTTATTTTGAAATCTAGTCCTCCTCCCATAATAAAAATGGAGGGTGTATAATCCGCAGTGAAACTCATGGAATAGGTTTTTGCCTGCCGGTAATCAATAGCGGCTGAAAGATATGCATCTTTCATGAAATCAGTATTTATGGAGCCTTCGACACCCCAGTCGTTTCCGTTGAAATTCCCGTAAAACCCGCCCAGGAAAAAAGAAGCATCACCGAAGAGAAGGTTTGAGAGAAAAAAAAGGAATGATAGGACAATAAGTTTTTTTTTCATTATCAGAACTCTGCCTTATAGCTCATCGAGATATTGAATAGCTTGCTGATATCATCGAAGAACAAAGGATGAAGCTGGACACACAGGTTGAGATTACCACTTAGTAAAGAACAATCCATGTAGGGAGAGATCTGTATGTCAAGGTTTTCCAGCTTGAAATCATCAGTAATACCGCAGGCGACAGCAGCGTGGATACCAGCGTAAGAAGGATTCCGTATGAATATGAACTCCTGTGTCGACAGATGTATGTCACATCCTAAAGGTTGAGGAATATAAGGTAACTCTGCGATCAAAGTCTCTGGAACACAGAAAAAGGATACATTGCAGTGGATGTATTTGCCTGAGAACCTGGGCTCAACAAAAATGAACAAGTCCTTAAGAGATATACTGGTAGTATCTGGCATAGGCTTTATCTGGAAGCGTTGTAATCCAGCTTGTATGAAGAGGTTTGTCACAGGGTTGTTTCCCAGCAGGAGTGAAAAGCCTGCGTGGATATCGCATCTTCGTATGAGTAGGAAAACTTCTTCGTCGTCTGAGTCCGTTGATTCCAGAGGAAGAGCGGCTCCGGCTCCTATGTCAAAAAGTATTGAATCCGATGCGGATGCAAACCTAAGGTCCAGGTTCAGGAAATTGAAGTTATATTTCTCATCATAATAGAAATAAAAACCAAGTGCTTTCTGGGATGCGAACTTCATGGAATAAGAAATTCCGACTCCTGAATAGTTTACGATTCCTTCAGAGAAGAGTGAAAGCTGGTTTTTGAACAGGCTTGACGCATAGTTCACAGTGCTGAAACTTTTCTGGAGGAATTCGTCGGAACCGAGGGATTCGTATTGTCCCATGAAAATTGCCAGCTGCTGGGTGATTACGCTGGTAGGGAGCTTGAAAGAAGCAGAAAGCTCATTTACCGTGAAGTAAGAGGGAGTGTCTTGGAAAAAACCGTTGGTGATGATATCGTCTGTCCTTATTCCAAAGCTTCCTCTGAACAGAAGGCTGTTGTTCATATTGTATTGCCCTGCGAAAACTCCGCTGAGCTTAAGCTCTGGAAAACTTCCGCTTACAGGGAGTAAATCAATCTTTGCTCCTGCGAATGTACTCAGGGAGGATTCTGCATTCAATTCCTGTGCAGGAAAAAGAAACAGTATAAAAACAATAGACAATATAGATAAAAACTTCATTCTGTTCATTTAACCGGTATCTCCAAAAATACTATCCCACTGAATTATCGGCATAGAGAAGCCTTTTCTTGAGCAGCTTTCGAAACCCATCTTCTGCTAAAAAAAACATCGGTTTTTCTCAAACCTTTCTGATGATTTGCCTTCCATTAATTCTAACGCTTTTTATCCATAAAATCAGCAAAAAAATGCCTCTTTTTTGGTTTTTTATTTCTGAGGAAAAGAGTAGGGGAAAAGATAAATAGTGAAAATTTTACGGAATTCTGAAAATCTCTATTTTCTTAAATGAGTACTTGACTTATCGGTTTTAACTGCT
>JAILBN010000011.1 GCA_024680915.1 Treponemataceae bacterium
AATCTTTCTCATCATATCTCCTTTTTGTCCGTTACAGTTGTATTTGTATAAAACTATCAGGAAATCAATGGAAGAAAAAAATATACTTCTACAACTACCACATACCAGATTTTTATGTATCGTACTGATATCCCGTACGACTCAAAAAAAATTATAACACTTTTATATGTATTTTCAATACAGTTAAATAAAAAAATGTGTAATCGAAACCCATGAACAAAAAAATGCAATTCGTGGTAGATCGGCAGCGCATCCGCATATTTATTCCGACAAATCTCAGGATTTACAGGAGAAGAGGACCTATAGAGTCTGCCAGCAGCAATATCGTCCATAGCTATTACCAGGCTGACACTATCTTCCTTGGGCTCATCCTTGATGACAAGGATGCATATCACACTCCCCAAGCAAAAGATTTTATAAGCATAAAAAAGGAAAAGCAACGAGGTCCATCACAGCAGGCTTGAAGCTGCCATGAGGAGACACCACTGTCAATCATCTTCCTCTAATTCCTTGCTGTCAATTTGATACTCTGGGAACTTTGAGATCATGGGAGCTTCATCCTTGCCCAAAAGCTTTCTATTTACATAGTTCTTCGTGATTTTCGCCACCAGAGGGCAAAGTGATATAACACCTATCAGGTTGGGTATCATCATAAGACCATTGAAGGTATCAGACAAATCCCAGGCAAGAGAAAGACTCATGGTAGAACCGAAGAAAATCATTATTACAAAGGCAATTTTATAGATAATCTGGGATTTTTCACCAAAAAGATACTGGCAGGCGGTGGCTCCATAGTGGCTCCAGCCCAGAACGGTAGAAAAAGCGAACAAAAGGATGGCGATCGCTATGAACTTGGGTCCAAAGCCCCCGAACACGGTGCCAAAAGCCTCTCCCACAAGGCCGGAACCTTCACTTGAGGAAATCATAAGACCGGTCTCCAAATCTACCACACCTGTGGAGAGAATCACAAAAGCAGTCAAAGTACAAATGATGATGGTATCCGCGAATACCTCGAATATACCCCACATTCCCTGCCGGACAGGTTCTTTTACGTTGGAGGAGGAGTGAACCATTACAGAGGAGCCAAGTCCTGCTTCATTTGAGAAAGCCCCCCGCTTGAAGCCCCAAGTAATAGCTTTTTGGAAACCATAGCCCACTATGCCCCCTGCTGCTGATTTTGTGGCGAAGGCTCCTTTGAAAATCGCACCGAAGACAAGGGGTACAGAAGTAATATGAGTAAAGAATATAATCAGGGCACCAATAATATAAATCACAGCCATGAAGGGGACCAGCTTCTCCGTTACTGCGGCCACTCTTTTCAGACCACCAAGGATAACGACGGAAGCGATGATCACAAGGCCTATTCCACTTACCCAGGTAGGAATGTTGAAGGCGGCTTTCATATTGCCGGAGATTGAGTTCACCTGACTCATGTTTCCGATACCGAAACTTGCGATAAGGCAGAAAAGACTGAACAGAACAGCAAGGACTGTTCCCAGCTTCTTCATCCCCTTGTAGCCGCCAAGACCGTCTTTAAGGTAATACATGGCACCGCCATGCCACTCACCGTTGACCCCCTTCCTGCGGAAATATATTCCCAGTACGTTCTCAGAATAATTCGTCATCATTCCGACTATAGCCATGACCCACATCCAGAAAATAGAACCAGGACCACCAAGGATTATAGCAGTGGCGACTCCGACTATGTTTCCTGTTCCTATGGTGGCAGCAAGGGCTGTACACAGACTTTGGAACTGAGAAATAGACTTGTCATGTTTTCCTGTATGAGCGGTTATTTTTTTATCTTTGAAAATCGCACCGATTGTTTTCTTCATCCAGTGGGAAAAATGAGTGAATTGAAAGCCCTTGTTCACGATGGTCATTACAAGTCCCGTGACGAAGAGAAGGGCAATACCGAAGGTTCCCCAAACCACACCATTTACAGAATTGTTGATTTTTGTAATTGTCTCAAGCATCAGAGCCTCCAAAACTTAGTTTAAATAAGGCTGGTCAAGGTAAATATGTCTTGTGGAATCATAAAACCATGAAACAGCATTTTCCCAGACTATAGAGAGTAAGGGTCAGGAATAAAAAAGGCAGAACTGGAAAACCAATTCTGCCCCATTGCAATTAGTTAAAAGTATCAAAATTGTCGAATAATGTCAACCACAAGATAAAACACCCTGGTATGCTTCCAGACTGCGAAGTTGTAACTGATCCTGCTTGCTTCTCCGGGCAATAGGTGCGAAAGTCAAAAACAACGATCGCATCCATGCCCTTGGGATAGAGATTCAAGTGTATAATCCTCTTATTTTCTCTCTACCCGGATTACGCTCACGCTGTACTTAGGTGCAGTGTAGGTGAAGTTCTGGGCAATACCTGTCAGTACAGAAGTCTTCAACGTGACGACCTCCTCCTTACCCAGGATATTATCATTACGGGAGCTGTCCCCAGCCACCAGATGGAGGGTTGCGCTGTCTTTAACCTCTGAGGTTCCCAGGTCCAGATTCACCTGCAGGTTGTCCCCCGTGACATTCACCAGCTTGATGATGATGTCTCCGCTCTCATCACTGCTTACAACCTGATACATTCTGGCAGTGGTACCGAAATGAACCTTGTAATCCACGTAGAGCTGGTCATCTATATAGCATTTTATCCTGTTGCCTTCCACTACCACCTTAAGATGATAGCTTGTGTTTCTCTTTATGGCACAGCGCTTGACAGTGCCAGCCATCTGGTCCGACTTGCCGCCGGCAGAAACCTGCTGCAGGCAGGATACGGTATTGTTCCAGCCGCCTATGTTCCAGAAGTAATGATTATCCTTGTCGCCCACAGCAAAGGGGATGAGGAAGCCCTCTGAACCGGAGGTCTTGACCGCATCCAGCTCGTAGGTATAGTTGGTCCAGTCAGTATCACCGAAGTAGGCCGCAGTTCCAGTAGTGCCGAAGCTTCCTGTGTTGGTCCTGCTGCTGCTCTGAAGCAGCTGTCCGTCCTTTATGCTCCAGTTTCCATCAGAAACCCGGTTCCATTCATCAAGGTCCTTGTCCTTGGAGAAGTCACATTCTGCCAGCACTTTACCGGTGAGGTTATCCGTAACCTTTATATTGTCAAAGCTTGCGGCCGTATTCCAGGTTCCCAGGCCCACAGCCCCGGAAATATCCTTAGCGGTCAGCTCGGCTCCACTCATCTCTGAGGCAAGAAGGCGGCTGCCCGCATTATCCGCGAAGATTTTCTGCACATAATAGTTGACCGAGGGGGTAACCGTGTGGTTGTTGAACCAGATAAGGTCCGGTGCCCAGTGGGTGGCCGTGGTGTTGCCGAAAAGAGGGGCATAGGCTGCCATCCTGATGATGTCACCGTTACGCTCCAAGCCTGTCATATAGGAGGCCTCCGCCAAAGCCGCTTCCAAAGTATTGGACTGGGCAGCGTACTCACCGAGGAAGACCTGCATACCGCCGCCATAAAGGGTGTCGGTCATATTCTCGGTGCTTCTGGAGTAATTCTCCTCGTCATAATAATCATTGTGGGCCAAAAACCAGGAGGGGGCATTGTAGTAGTGGTGATCTATGGCACCGGCATAAAGGCTGATATCCTGACCTTCATTCTCTGAAAGCCAGCGGGCAGCCTCTGCATAAGCCGCCTTGTAGGTACCTGAACCGGAGTCTCCGTCATCAGGACCGGCAGAGAACATCAGCTCCACCCCCTCAAAAAGCTCCGGCCTCTCCGCCCTTGCCTCGGCAAAGGCATTAACGAAGGCCTCGTAATTCTTGAAGAAATGGTCACCCCACTGCTCATTACCTATACCGATATATTTCAACTGGAAGGGGGCCTCGTGGCCCATGGCGATTCTGGCCGCTCCCCATACAGTGTCCTTGTCACCCCGGCAGAACTCCACCAGATCCAAGGCATCGTCGATATAACGCTGCATTTTGTCGTTACCAGCCCTGACCCCGGAGCCGTTGCCCTGGATCATGCAGCAGATACCGCAGTTGATTACTGGAACTCCTATGGCTCCTATGTCCTCAGCCAGCTGGAAATACTCATAAAAACCTAGACCGTAGCTCATGAAGGAAGGGTGAGGATCCTGAGATGCAGTCTCATCAGTCCAGATATTCTGTCCCATCCTGCGGCAGGCCACATCTCCGTATGTGCCGTTGAAAAGAAGAGGCTTCCTGTTCTCATCCACCCCGATGGAATCCTTCCAGTCATAGGCCTTCTGAAGGTTTATTCCCTCAACCACACAGCCACCTGGGAAACGCAGGAAGGCAGGATGCAGCTCCTCCAGCTTCTCGGCCAGATCCCGGCGCATCCCGTTCTCCCGGCCCTTATAGGTATCCTTGGGGAAAAGTGAAATCATGTCGAAATCCGCGCTGCCCTTATCAATAGTCAGCTCCAGTGTCACACCCTTATCCGCATAGGAAGCGGAATGCAGGACAAGCTCATATTTCTGCCATTCACCGGATATGGCCTTGATATCCCCGGAGGCCAGCTCCTTATTCCCCTTCTTGATAGCCACATGCATAGGACCTGTGTAGCCATCCTTTCCCCTTGCGTACACGGAGAAGCGGTAATCCTCCCCCTCTTTTACGCACATACCATCCAGGAAGCCGCGATTGGCCACTCCTGCCGGGGATGAAGAATCATTGATGACATTCAGATAAGATGGATTATTCTGATTAAGCCCCTTGCCATCAGAAATTACGCTGTACTTGGCCTTTCCTACGGTGCTATAGCCGTAGAAGCCATCGTCCTTTGCCAGACGGGTGAATTCAAAGGAGCGGTTTGCCACCATCTCCCCGTAAAGACCGCCGTCTGCAGCAAAATTGATATCCTCGATAAAGATACCATAGAGCAGATCACTGATCTCATGAAGCTCCTCATCCGGCTTTACAGTAAGCGAGATAAGAGGCGGCTCCTTAGAAGCTCCAGATGCTGACCCGTCAGAGGTACAGCCCGAAACACAAACTATGGCAAAGGTCGTAAGGACTGCCATAATTCCCAGAAAAAATCTCCTTTTCATTTTTTTCTCCCTTGTAATATTTTTTTGGAAGGGATGAAAGGATTATCCTCTTCCATAAAAAATCAATTTTAACGGTCAGTGGGCATTCCCGGATTGCGCCCCCCCCTGCTGTAGCTTTCACGGCGCCTGCCGAGAGCAAGGTCACTTTCCGGGCGCATTTCCAAGCCGCGCACCGAAATCGCTTTTCCGCCCCTTAGCAGACGGTTGTCCGGGCGCATTTCCGCACCTAACACAGGCTCCACTTTCACGGCACCCTTTTGGCCTTGGAGGGCTTGCAAGCTTTCCTGACCTGGACCAGCGCCCCTGCTGCAGCCTTCACGGCGCTTACCGAGAGCAAGGTCACTTTCCGGACGCATTTCCAAGCCGCGCGCCGAGACCGCTTTTCCGTCCCTTAGCAGGCGATTGTCGGTGACATTTCCGGACCGCACTCGGAGCCTCCTGCCGGATCCGCAGCCCAAGGCTCCCCCTTAGCAGGCGGTTGTCCAGGCGCATTTCCGCACCTCACACTGACTCCGCTTTCACGGCGCCCTTTTGGCCTTGGAGGGCTTGCAAGTTTCCCTGACCTGGACCAGCGCCCCTGCTGCAGCCTTCACGGCGCTTACCGAGAGCAAGGTCACTTTCCGGGCGCATTTCCAAGCCGCGCGCCGAGACCGCTTTTCCGCCCCTTAGCAGGCGATTGTCGGCGGCATTTCCGGACCGTGCTCGGAGCCTCCTGCCGGATCCGCAGCCCAAGGCTCCCCCTGCAAAACTCATGCCTGCACAGTCAGCAGGGTGACTTGCCACATGAGAGGTCACACTCTTAACTCTTTGACGGCCTTTACCAGCATAATAATTGCCAGCAGAAAGGACATTATCCCCACAAGTGAAATCATGATATACCTGGGCCAATTGTACTCCACGGCCTTCCTGGCCAGAAGTAAATAGTTGGTAAAAAGACTCAGGGTATACATTGCATTGAGCAGACCAAGATAAGACAAGGTTTCAGCGTATTTATTCATTCTACGCTTTACCGAATAGGAACGCACGGACAGGATGAGTTTCCCTACAGCGTAGGTACCATAAACAATTGCCAATACTTGAAGGCTGGCCATGACGGGAATTTTGTCACTGACCAGGAGCTGGTAAAGAACAGCAAGCAGGATTTGTGAATGCATTAAAAGGAGGATGATAGCGGAAACTAACATCATTTTGGCCTGAGCCTTCTGCTCTCCGGCTCTGCCACTCACCCTCCGGTTCCATAGGAAAAGCCAAAGTCTCAGGGCAAACATCATGAAGAAGAACAAGATGACTGACATTTGATATATGTTTCCCCCCTGAAATATGGGGATAAGAGAGAGAAGCATCAGGATAAGGGAAGAAGCAATTCCGCAAAGCTCTGATAAATGATATTTTTTTGTAATTACCTTGATTTCTGTTATAGTCATTTTTATTCCGTTCCTAAAAGTATAACATGGATCAGGGCATAAAACAAAGGATTAATGTCCGAAGATCTCAAGTCAGGAGAGTTAGCTTCCCCCATCTGAGAGGTAGCGCCCTTGCTTTTGAGTTAGCGCCCCATCCGCTAGTTAGCGTTGACTAACTATTTTACCTAAGATATACTCCCCTCAATAAAACAAAGGAGGTTTTATTTATGTCAAATAAAGTTATCAATGCTACCAACAAGTATCTGGCTGACATCGCGGTTTCCTACATCAAGATTCACAACCTTCACTGGAACGTTTCAGGACCCCAGTTCAAGGCTGTCCATGAATTCTTGGAGACAATCTACGAGGCTTATGCAGATATCCTGGACGAAGTTGCTGAGCTTATCAGGATGAAGGGAGAATACCCTGCTGCCAGCCTGAAGGAATACGCAGCCTTGTCTGATATACCAGAATTGGACAGCAAGGATATCAAGGTGGAGGATGCAGTAAACTCACTGCTTGAGAACCAGAAAGCTCTGCGTTCTGAAGCCCTGGCAATCCGCAAGGATGCCGCGGAGGAAGACGATTTCGCAATCGCCAATGCACTTGAGGACCACATTGCAGCTTACGACAAGAACATCTGGTTCGTGGAATCAATGCTCAAGTAATATAAAACACCTTCAATTT
>JAILBN010000012.1 GCA_024680915.1 Treponemataceae bacterium
TCTCTTTCAGAATATGTCAAGTTTCGCCATCAGCGAGTATCATTTCTCTATGACCTCAGAGGAATTAAGAAAAACATTTTCTGAAAATATAAAAAGATACCGTAAAATATGCGGCATGACACAAATGATGCTAGCAGAGAAATCTGATTTATCGGTAGGATATTTATGTGATTTAGAAGCAGGGAACAAATGGGGTACGCCGGAAACTATAGCGAAAGTTGCAAATGCACTGAATGTAAAGCCTTTTCAGCTTTTCGTGGAAGATGATGAAAAAAAGCCTGATTCCATAACAGTAGATTTGCTCGCGTTCTCGACCCAATTGAAAAAATCAATCGATTTTGAAATAAACAACTTGCTAAAAAAGTATTCTTAAATCATCAACAAACAAAAAAAAGCCTTGGTATTAATTGAAGCGCGCTTCAATCAGCCAAGGCTTTCTCATTTCTATTGCGGTCATATAAACTCAGACTTTCTTAGGAATAAAACCACTGCGGAGACAACGTGTACACATCTTGATTGTCATTGTTGTACCGCCCATTTCTGTCTTAACCTCAACAATATTTGGTTTCCAAACACGGCGTACGTGATTATATGACTTTGAGACCTTATTTCCTGTCATTGAGCCTTTTCCGCAAATATCGCATCTTCTGGACATATCAAAACCTTCCTGTAATTTGCTAGTTCGTAATAATATCAAAATGAGACAAACACGTCAATAGAGCTGAGGAAAAACCGCAAGAAGCCTTCATTCCTCAAAATTATTCGAAAGAGATGACAGAAGAGAATACAAGGTATTTTTATCCTCCTCAGAAAAATTCTCGAAGCATTTTTCATTCAGCAAAGAGGATATGGCCTGAGTCTCCACGGTATATTTCCTCCCCTCCTCGGTGAGACAAACGAAAACAACCCTGGAATCCTGCTGGGACTGTATTTTCTCTACGTAGCCCTGTTCCCTCAGCTTATTGACAAGAGCGGTGACTGTAGATTTATCCCGGTGAATTGCAGAAGCCAGTTCCCTCATGGACATCCTCTCATTTTTTGAGAGCTGGAACAATATATTCCCATGGGAAGAGACCATCTCAGGAAATCCTCTGTTCTGAAGCTCCTGCTTCAAAAAAGCGGAAGACTGGGCATGAATTTTCGAGATCAATGACAATATATGCGATGTCCTGTTATCCATCTCTTCAATTATAACATAAAAGGACAATGGATGCAAAATCTGTCTACCGCCTGTTTTTGTCATATCATCACACAGATGCGCTATGTCAAAAAAAACGAAGCTGATGATGTTTTATTGGTGAAAACCAGAGAAGACATCACAGCGAAACAGATATGCTGCAAGTCCAGGACAGCTTTCTCTCAGACGAAAGACTCATGCTGACAGAAGACTTGAGGACCTTGTAAGAGAATGTCAAAGAACCTTTCGCCTGAGTAAAATCGAAATTTTTGAATCTCGAACTTAAAGCGGCAGCTAAAAAACTGCCTTTCTCTCCGGAATACTCCAGAGTAAAAGCCCAATCCATCGAATTCTCCACATAAAACAAGGGCATCTTACCTTCATATTTAACGGAAGCTCCTTTTGCTCCCAGTTCCACCCCCAGCTCAAAGACGGAATCGCTGAAATCCTTTTGCCTGCATAATTTTTTAACGGAACAATCAAGAGCAAAAGAAAAACCTTCATAGCAAGCGGAGACTCCTCCCATGGCATCCGTAGAAAGATAATTAAACACAGGTTCCGCAAAAAAAGGAAAGTCATCATCAAAGGAAAGTCCTGTCATACAAGAGAAATCAGTCTCCACCGTCACATCCGAAAGCTTAAAGGAAGAAGAAAAGGACCCGTACAGTCTGAAAACATCAAAAATCTCATTTCCCGAATAGGTCAGGAAACCAAAATCAGACAGGAAAAAGCCGAGGCTCAGGGCGGTTTTCTTTACGGAAAGGCACAAAAGAGCATTGTCATATAAAAAGATGCCTGCTTTGAAATCAGAAATTCCAGCTGAAAAAGAATTCTGAAAAGATACCGACAAAGCCTCTCCTTTCCCTGAGATAAGAGTCTCGTTCAGAAATGCTCTCCTTGTAGCCGGTGGACGTACACTCTTAAGAGAGAACCAAGAGCTGCTTTTCACTTCATCGAATCCCGAAAGCGAAAAAGTCCCGGCATTAGAGAAAGAAAAGCCATTTTCTCCCTCTTTCGAAAAGCAAAGCTGAAAAACCATGGCTTCAGCACCCAGACCCGAAGCATTAACACGCTCACCCTCATCAAGGGAAATGACAGCGAATCCTGTGTAGAAAGCCTTGGAATCCACTGCGGTGAAAAATGACAGAGGCTTCTTATTGTCCGCTATGGATGGCAGCCCAACCCTTAGCTTCAAAGAGTTATATGTACTGGTATTCCATTTTCTCTTGATGGAGGGAAGTGGATTCTTCAGCTCAGAAAGAGGTCCCGACACAGAAACACGTCCCATACCGAAATCACATCCCAAGGCATAGGGTGATTTACCTTCGGGAGGGGCAGACACTCGAATCCCCCAATTCTCAGGAATATAAGTAAAAAAAGACGAATCGCTTTCATCCTTGTCTTTTATTTCCTGAGAGAAAAACACGGCAGTCTCGACACAGGGAATTTCCACACGCAGCCCCTCAGCAAAGGAAAAAATCCGGCTATCCGAGTCTTTCATAGTGCAATCCATGTTGAGGAAAAGAGATGCCAGCATAAAAAAATGCAATATGCTCATACTAGATTATTTGACAGAGAAAAGAAAAATAATGATTTTTTATAACAAATAATCACAGAAAAGCATCAGAATCTGAAAGAAAAAAAACGCCGTCAAATTGATATGCAGCAAAAACAGAACTCATATCAAAAAAACGGCGGGTATATATAAAGACTGTAAAATTATTTTACAGTCGAGTTAACGACATAACTGTCAGTTCCGTCGAACTGCTCTATTTCTTTTATTATTTTATGCCAGTACTCAGCTTCACTCTTGGTCTTATAAGGTCCCACGCGGAGCCTGTAATAAATAGTCCCTGACGAATCCTGATGAGTGAAGACCTCTCCGTTTATTTTCTGCTCCGCGAGAGCTTCCCTTGCGTCCTCCGCATTCTTCTTTCCAGTGAAAGAGGCAACCTGGACCCAGAACTTATCTGGCTGAATGACAGGAACGGTCTTCACACTGTTGGAAGCTGATGAAGACTCAGCCGTTGTTCTAACAGGAGCTGCCGTTGTGTTTGCAGGAGTGCTTTCTGTCTTTGAGGTAGTCTTAGCTGCAGGAGCCGTATCGGCAGCTTCCGTCACAGGAGCATTGGCAGCGGCGGGAGCTTGTGCTACAGGCTGCTGACTTGTCCTATTGTCTGAAGCTGCAGGCTGTACACTGGACGGAGAAACACTTTTCTGGACATTCTCCGCAGATGCCGAAGCGCTGCTTGACGAAGGAGTTATATTGACGTTAAGGGTGACTGCTGTCTGTGCCAGGCCGGCGGAGGCTGATTTCGAATCAGAGGAGGCCGGGGATGAGGGAGCAGGCTGAGCTGCAGCAGGATTATTCTCAGCTGCAGAAGTTACATTTGAAGAAGGAGTCTCCAATGTATTAAGGTTGACTGGATTCTGAGCATTTGCATCAGACGCAAAATTCACTTCTTTTATCTCATTCTGTCCTAGATAAGAGTTTGAAGCAGTACCGGAGGAAGGAAGAGACGCCACATCAGACGTATTGTTCAAAGACAAAAGCTGGGCATCAGAAGAGGTCCAGGCAAGTCCTGAAGACGGAAGCGAAGAAGGAGAAGATATCCATAGAGCTGTGCCTATTACAACCAGAAGAAATAATCCCACAGCTGCCACAATCCACAATACTCTTTTCTGTTCCATAACCAGCATATTCCTTTTACAGAGTCTTCCCTATACAAGAGCAAGCGTCAGGCAAGCCCCAGAAGAAAGCCCTATTTTTCAAATTAACTGAAGTACGGCATAGAGTTTTTTCTTAAGACTCTCTTTTTTTCCCGTATTCCTTACTCTGTAAATATCGGTTTTTATTTTTTTATATTTAGCGAAGATTTTCCTTTGGGAGTAAAAACGCTTCAAAATATTCAAAGTGGATATGTTATCCCTGGATTTAGCACGGAAAAAGCGGACAAAAAAGGGAGCCGTGACGAATATCACAGCATCACACCGGTGTATGAGGGAGGTTTTATAAAGGACTGTAGCATTCAGTACGATATTCTTCTGAGGATTATCATCTATAAAAGAGTTCAAGAAGGCTTCAACGGCAGGATGGACAATAGACTCCTGAGCCTTTAGCAGCTCAGGATCAGAAAAGACGATGCTACCCAGAGCCCTCCTGTCAATGGAGCCGTCAGGCCGGCATATCGAGATTCCCCTCTGCTCCGCCAAAGCCCCGAAGCGCTCTATGATTTTGTCTTTCTGAGACTCGACTATATCATGGACACATAGATCCGCATCCACACAGAGAAAGCCCCTTTCCTCAAGCAGGGAAGAAACCACATTCTTACCGGCTGCCATGGGTCCTGTAACACAAAGGACGACCCGGCTCAATGGAATTCTCCCCAGCTTTTCCCGTATTCCACAGAAACTCTAAGAGGAACCTCCAGTTTCACTATATTCTCCATAGTCTCTTTCATAAGAGCTGCTAAGGAAGGAGCCTCAGCCTCGTCACATTCCGCGATAAGCTCATCATGAACCTGGAGCAGCAGCCGGGCCGACGGGAACTGTTCCTTGAGCTTTTTGTATACTGCCACCATAGCCATTTTCACTATATCCGCGGCAGACCCCTGGACCGGTGTATTCACCGCGATCCGCTCCGCCCCGGCCTTCTCTATACGGTTACTGCTATTTATAGCAAGAATCCTGCGTTTTCTTCCAAGTATGGTCTGGACGAAGCCTTTCTCGGCGGCAGCCTGCACCGTATCACTCACAAAACGGCTTATCCCGGAATACATCTCGAAATAGGAATCGATGAAAGACTGAGCCTGCTTCCTCGAAATTCCAAGGCTGGCAGCCAGTCTGAAAGCGCTCATTCCATAAATGACACCGAAATTTATAGTTTTCGCAGTACGCCTCATGTCCGGGGATACGACATCCGGCTCCACACCGTATATCAAGGCCGCCGTGGCCTTATGAATATCAACACCGTCACGGAAAGCCCGGCACATATTCTCATCCTTGGAAAGATGGGCAAGCACCACAAGCTCTATCTGGGAATAGTCAGCCGTAACCAGAAGCCGTCCCTCAGGCGCGATGAAAGCCGAGCGGATACGACGACCGGACTCCTCCCTGACAGGAATATTCTGAAGGTTGGGGTCCCTGCTTGAAAGACGACCTGTAGCCGTGCCTGTCTGCATAAAGCTGGTGTGTATGCGGTCCTTTCCGTCCGCAAGGGAGGGCAGAGTCTCCACATAAGTAGACAGGAGCTTTGACATCCCCCTGAAATCAAGGATTTTCTGAGGAACAGGATGACCTGACGCAAGATCCTCAAGCACGCTGGTATCCGTGGAATAGCCGGATTTCGTCTTCTTTCCGTGAGGAAGCATAAGCTCCTCGAAAAGGACTGTCCCCAGCTGTTTTGGAGATGCTATGTTGAACTCATGGCCAACCATAGCGAATATATCACTCTGAAGACTTGCTATCTTTCCTTTAAGCTCCTGGGCATATTCCTCAAGAGGCTTTTTCTCAAGCCTTATCCCATTTCTTTCCATGGAGACCAAAACAGGAAGCACTTCCATCTCCAGATTGAAAAGCTTCTCAAGGCCTGAATCCTTCAGACGGGGTTGGTAATAATCCCAGAGCTGCAAAGTAAAATCGGCATCCTCCGCCGCATAGGGATATGCCGTCTCTATCGGCAGGTCAAGGAAAGTAGAGTTTTTCGGAACTATATCAGAGAAGTCGGTTCCTTTCAGGTGGAGCTTGTTCTCGGCCTGTTTCTCAAGGCTGTAGGATCCTTCAAGCCTGTCCGGCTGCATAAGCCAGGCTGCTATCATGGTATCCACAAGCCGGCAGCGTCTTTTACCACCATCAGCCTCACTGTCTATCATATCCAGTCCGGCAGCAGCAAAAACATGAAGATCGAATTTACCATTATGAAAAACAAGGGTCATGTCAGGAGAAGTGAAAAGTCTGGAAAGCTCACCCAATGCGGCAGCTTCAGGCACCAAATCTCCGGCGAGAAGCATATCTGTGACCAGAAGAGGAACATACACCCCCTCTCCCTTCCGCCAGGAAAGGGAAAAACCTGCCATGCGGGCAGAAAGGAAGTCCAGCCCGTCTGTCTCAGTATCCAGACCAGCTTTACCGCAGGCAAGAATCTCATCAATGATGGAATGAAGCTCATCGAGAGTTCGGACAGGACGATAGTTTCCTTTATTCTCCACCGGCTCTATGGCTTCGTCCGGCAGGTCAGCGAAAGATACCTCCACAGAAGAAACAGAGCCTGATCTTTCTTTACCCAAGGCTTCGTACTGCTTTGCCACAGCCGGGACTCCGGCTTTTTCCAGCAGTGCCGCCGCAGCAGCAAAATCCAGGGCGGCAGCAGAGAAGCAGCTGAAATCTATATCCACAGGAACATCTTCCCGGAGTGCGATCAAATCTCTTGAGAAATACGCATTATCCTTACCATTTCGTATTTTATCGCCGACAGAACCTTTCAGCTCATCAGCATGAGCATAAATACCGTCAAGGGAACCATACTGAAGAAGAAGCTTTGCCGCAGTCTTCTCTCCGATTCCCTTCACCCCGGGTACATTGTCAGCAGTATCCCCGGTAAGGGAGAGCATATCCAGCATAAGCTCCGGTCCTACCCCCCATTTCTCGGCGACTGAGTCTTTGCCAGTCTCTGCCCAGCCTCCGCTTTTGTCAGGCATAAGCATAAGTATAGAGTCCGTGACAAGCTGCATCAAATCCTTATCACCCGACAGAATGCGGCATTCCCGGCCAGAGTCCCTGCACTGCTTTGCGACAGTTGCTATTATGTCATCGGCTTCGAAGGTATCACATCTCAACACAGGAACCCCCATTGCCCTGAGTATCTCCTCGATGACAGGAACCTGAGCATGAAGGTCATCGGGTGTCTTATCCCGGGTAGCCTTGTATTCCTTGTACATCTCATGACGGAAGGTAGGACAGCGGGAATCAAAAGCCGCCACGATACAAGCAGGCTTTTCTTTTTTCAGGACATTCAGAAAATTGCGGAAAAAGCCGAATACAGCAGATACATTCTCATTCTTGCTGTTGACAAGAGGACGACTGATAAAAGCGAAATAGGCACGATAAATAAGCCCGTAGGAATCAAGGATATACACACAATCTTTATTGCTCATAATCCTAGTATAGCGCATCAGGCTATTTTTGTGGAGATAGAGAAAAGTCTTGAAGACAGTCATAAAAACCAGTAGGATTAGCTATGAATATTTTTATAGCCGGAGACTCAACTTTCCAATACAACAACTCAGCCACATACCCCATGACCGGAATAGGGCAGATGCTGCCCCTTTATTTCACGAACCTGTCGCAGCCTGATCTTTCCGTACACGACATAGACAACTATACGGATGATCTCTTTCCAGGTGAGCCAGGACCAGAGGGGAAAAATCCCATAGAGACAGTTACTTTCTATAATTATGCCCGTAACGGACGGAGTACAAGGAACTTCATATCGGAAGGAAGACTAAGTGTGATAGACAAGCAGATAAAAGCCGGAGACTTCCTTTTCATCATATTCGGCCACAACGACCAGAAAGCAGACGACCCCAAGAGGTTCACGGATCCGGACACCGATTTCAAGGCCAACCTCCTGATTTTTGCCCAGACAGCGGAGAAACACGGTGCCTTCCCTGTCTTTTTCACTCCAGTAGCACGGAGGATTTTCGATGAGAAGACTAAGACAGCAAAGGATACCCTTAAGCCATACGGAGATGCTATGAAAGATTTCGCAAAAGAAAAGGGTTATCCTCTCGTGGATCTTTCAGAACTTTCCAGAAAGCTGATAACAGAAACAGGCTACGAAAAAGCCGGAAAATTCTACATGGGCTTAAAAGCTGGAGTATACGCCAATTACCCGGAGGGAAGAGTCGATGACACTCACCTGACTCCTGACGGCGCATACACATTCGCAGGTCTTTGTGCCCAAGGACTTCAGGAAGTCTGCGTCTCCTGGGAAGGAAAAAACCAGGAGAATTACGAAAAACTGGCCTCCTTCATAAGGCTGCCCGCAAAGCTTGGGAAGTAGTGTAAGCATAAAAAAGCGCACATGAGGATTTTTATGATTCTCATGTACGCTCTGATCTTATCTGTTCACTGTAAAAGTGACTACTTACTAAAAAACACTATTAGTACGCTGTCACAGCGGGGTTGAATGTAGCCGAGGCATTTACACCACTAGTCAAGGCAGCTGCTGAACTTTTGTTCTTCAAGATTCCAGATCCTTGTGCAAGGAACCTTCCGCCTGTGGTATGAATGCATCCTGCAGCATCATTGTTGTTGAATAAACCGTATGCAGTCCCACTAACATTAAGAATGGCTGTGAAATTTCCTCCTGAGATATTACTAATTGAGCCATAAGTCGCATTATACAAGGCATAAACTGTCACATTCGCATCATATCCTGTCGCTGTAAAAGTTCCGCCAGAGATTTCATTTATCGGACCAAAATTATATATACACTTTTCAGAAGCCTCTACTGTAACCCCGCTGATCTTTGTGATTTTATTATTCGCATTTACATTAGTACTAGCAAGATAAATACCTGTCTTACCGATGAAGGTTCCTCCTGTAATTGATGCAGTACCACTCGTGATATAGAAGGCGGTGCCTTTGTCTACTGCAGCAGCACCTTCTCCCTCTGTGGCAGAAATAGTCCCTCCTGTTATGGTCGCAGAAGCCCCGCCTGAAAGCTCTACAGCCTCACAATTATTCCCAGTGCAGTTTATAACTCCACCATCAATTTTCAGAGAACCATCATCCATATCAATTGCATGTGAACCCACACTCTTAATAGTAGTACCTTCTTTTATAATTACATTACCGTAGCTCCAAATAGGTGAAGTAACTTTCCTAGATTGGATTGTTCCACCCTCGACTGTCAAAGTTCCTGATGCTTTAACCTTAATAGGGTAAGATCCATCACTATCGACGAAGAGTCCGCTTTTATTTGCCGAAGAATCTTTTATAGTGAAGGCTCCTTCAACATAGAAAGCCGAAGTCGTAGCCGAGCTTCTTGAAATAGTATGTCCATTGAGATCAAGTATCCTTGTTTTACCGGAGCTGATAGTATAAGAACCGCTGGCCAAAGTAATATCGGCTACCAGTCTACCATTTTTTAATAAATCAGTACCAGAAAACAAAGCACTCAACTGTGTCGCATCAGCAATATCAATCCAGTCTACGGGTGTTTGTTCTGGTGTTTGTTCCGGTGTTTGTGCTGGTTCTGTCAGATTGAAAAAACATCCTGTCAAACTCATAACAAGGAAAACAGCAGTGATAAAGGCAAAAAGTTTCGAAATCTTATTCATCGTGAATCTCCTTTTATATCAGATAAATCCTTCTGTCCAACAAAATGACAGGCAGTTCTCTGAAAAAACTATTACTCATATTCTATCAGAGTATTCTTAATTTTCAATAAAATTATAAAAATATCTGTAAAAAAATCCAATTTTAAAAGAAAGTCTTGCTAAATCGAGTCTGCAAGACCTTTCATGTCACCTTTGTTGGCCCGCCAGGGAATAATGGAGGGAGTATCGTAATCGGGGGATAATAGTATTTTTTTGTCCAGGCAGCGGAGGAAAAGGTCTGGGTAACTTTCCCGAGAAATTGTCGGGAAAAGCCAGCAGGCCCTCCGTTCAAAAAGAGGGGACAGCTGCTTCGAGTGGCATCTGAAGTCCTTCTCACCATAAGCTGCAAGGGCGGTTTTAAGGTCATAGAAGGCCCGGGCATAGGCGGCAAGAAGAGGAGCAGGAGCAAAGTCCGATGGAGGAAGGGAGTCTGCAGATTCCGCAAGGCTTTTTGAGCCAGTCAGTTCCGCGGGGTCCGCAAGGCTTTTTGAGCCGGTCTTGAAGGTCGCATCTGAAGTTCCGAAAGCCGCAGCTTCCGCCCCAAAAGAGGATTTTGCAGCAGGAGAGCCCCCAGCCGACGAAACAGAGCCCGCCCGGAATGCGTATATGGAGAGTGTAGTCGCCCAGGGAAAGGGAGGGACAAGCTTTATTACAGCAGGTCTCTCTCCGCTGAGGTGTGTTATAGTGATTTCAGGGTAGCGGGTGGGCTTGGGCTCAGTCTGGGCGCATATGTCAATCCAGGGCCGCCACAGGACAGGAGAGGCACCAAAGCGAGTGTTGTTCTCACCAGCTGCAGCATTGGAAGAAGGACCATCAGCTGCACAGGACGCGTCGTAATACCAGCGAATCTCTGTGTATTCAGCTGGCAGCAGATGACGCACGGCAGTGGCAAGGCGGCTTTCATAGCCGGCACAATAGGAGCCGTTGGCACCCCTCTCAAGAGTATCTTTGAAGACAGTGCGGGCCTTCCCTCCGTCCCAGCCCAGTAAAGCGCGGCCTCCGTCAAGAAAGCAGTCCGTAAGGCGGACGTTTTTCTCTGTATAGAGGTAGCAGCCCCTGGCCCGGCGTACATTACCGAAACGCTTAGCTATCTCTGCCGCAAGCTCCACCTGCATTATCAAAGCTTCTCCAGTTCTGTTCTGAGCAGGGCTGTGGCAGTCTTAGGATCTGCCTTACCACCGGATTTTTTCATAACCTGACCCATGAGCCAGCCCACCACATTAGTCTTTCCGCTCTTGTAGTCAGCTATAGCTTTAGGATTCTCCGCAAGCACCTGACTTACGAAGCCTTCAATGGCAGAGGAGTCAGACACAACCTCCATCCCCTTCTCTTTTATTATGTCATCAGGGAATTTGGCAGTCTCCATCATACAGGCGAAAACCTCTTTCACCTGCTTACTGGTTATTTTACCCGCAGAAGCAGCGTTGGAAAGCTGGGCTATATGTGCCGGAGTGATCTTAAGGTCGGCCACTGTCTCTTCCTTCTCGTTTAGAACAGCAAGAAGCTCAGCCAGAATAAGGTTAGCGGTTTTCTTTACGTCCTTGGACTGGGCTGCGGCTTCCTCGAACCATTCAGCCAGCTCCCGGCTTGAAGTAATGGTATCCACATCAAAATCAGAAAGACCGAAATCCTTCTTAAGGCGGCAACGCTTCTGCTCAGGAAGCTCCCCCACCTTGGAGGCATGCTGGGCGATGAACTCCTCAGAAAGGGTGAAGGGCTTTATATCAGGCTCAACCACAAAGCGGTAATCCACGAAGGAATTCTTTGTACGCTGGATTACGGTCTTTCCCTCAACCTCGTTCCACCCCATGGTGTTCTTGTAGCCGGGGTCGAAGGGCTGCCTGTCATTCTCGAACTCCTCCAGCTGGCGTTTTGCCTCGTAGGCACAAGCCTCACGGATAGAGCGGAAGGAGTTAAGGTTCTTGATCTCGGATATAGGAGTATGGTATTCCTTACCATTCTCCCAGACAGTCAGGTTTATATTGGCGTCACAGCGCATGTTGCCTTCCTCAAGGTTACCCTTGGTGACACCCACGTAACGCAGAATCTCCTGGGCAGTCTCCATGAAAAGGGCGGCTTCCTCAGGGGAGTTCATATCAGGCTTGGTAACGATCTCGATAAGAGGCGTTCCACAGCGGTTGTAATCGATGTAGCTGTACTTTCCCTCAAGGTGCAGGGACTTTCCTACGTCCTCCTCCAGGTGGATTCTCTCAACCCGGACCCTTTTGTAGGTGTTGTCTATGTTGTTGTCACCGCCGGCGAAGTTCTTGTCCCAGTAGATGGCTCCACCCGGGCGGCACTGCTCAGGCAGCTTTATGTAGGGAAGATCCACGTGACCATCCTTACAGAGAGGGATGTCGTACTGGGTTATCTGATAGCCTTTCGCAAGGTCAGGATAGAAGTAGTGCTTGCGGTCGAATTTGGCGAAGCGTGATATGACGCAGTTAAGAGCGGTTCCCGCAACGATACCCATCTCGACGTAACCTCGGCTTATGCGGGGCATGGCGCCCGGAAGCCCGAGACAAACAGGACAGACCCGGGTATCAGGCATTCCGCCGTAGCGGTTCTCGCAGGCACAGAAGGCCTTTGTTTTTGTCGTAAGCTGACAGTGGATTTCGCATCCAATAACAATTCTATATGAATCTACCATGATTTAGTTCTCCGTTTCTCAGTTTTCCGCCGCCACAGCAGCAGCCCCGTTCTGACCGGCAGGGCCAGCCATTCCGCAAGCGATTCCAGGGTGATCATTCTCCCAGGCCTGAGCCACAGACAGTATCTTGGCCTCGCCGAACATAGGGCCTGCGAACTGAACACCTATAGGCATCCTCACTCCATCCTCATCAGGGCTCTTGAAGCCGGCAGGAACAGAGATGGAACAGATACGGGCCAGGTTCACGAAAATAGTGAACATATCGGAAAGATACATGGCCATAGGGTCGTCGTACTTCTGTCCGAGCTTGAAGGCCGCCGTAGGACAGACAGGGCAGATGATAAGGTCGTAGGTCTCGTAAAGCTTCTGAATCTCACGCTGCATACGGGCGCGGACGCTCATGGCTTTTTTGTAGCAGGTACCGGAGAACTGCTCAGAAAGAACGTAGTTTCCGATTATTATACGCCGCTTGACCTCGGGACCGAAGCCCTGACTGCGGGTCTTTATATAAAGCTCGTCGTAGCCTTCCCCCGGATCCTGGCGGTTACCGTAGCGGATTCCGTCAAAGCGGGAAAGGTTACTGGCAACCTCACTGAAGGCGATTACGTAATAACAGGCCAGGGAAGCATCAAGGACGGGAACGTCCACGATCTCTACAGTGGCACCTTTTTTTATGAACCATTCCTTTGTCTCCTGGAAAACCTTGCCTACCTCAGGGTCCAGACCCTTTGACTCAAGAAACTGGCGGGGAATGGCAATCTTCATGGCGGAGAAAGCCTCATCGGTCATTGCGGCAAGAGAGCCCTCCAGCATCTCTGTACGGAGGGAAGCCGCATCCGGAAGGTCGGCGGAGGTATCATCGTAAAAGTCCTCACCAGCCATAACAGAAAGAGGAAGAGCAATGTCTCCGGGAGTCTTTCCGAAAATACCCACCTGGTCAAGGGAGCTACCGTAAGCCACCACACCCCAGCGGCTGAGCACACCGTAGGTGGGCTTAAGGCCGTAGACACCGCAGTAGCTGGCAGGCAGCCGGACGGAACCACCAGTCTCGGTACCAAGGCTGAAAAGAGCCTGGTCGGCGGCAACCACAGCGGCAGGACCACCGGAAGAACCGCCGGAAACATACTTGCGGTTCAGGGGGTTACGGGTGGGGCCATAGCAGGAATACTCAGTGGAAGAGCCCATGGCGAACTCGTCCTGGTTACAGCGGCCAAGAGGAATGGCCCCGGCTTTTATGAGCCTTGCCGTCACAGTGGCGTTATAGGGAGCCACATAGCCTTCAAGGATACGGCTGGCACAGGTCAGTCTCTTACCCTTGACGGAAATATTGTCTTTTACTCCGAAGGGAATACCCAGAAGAGGCTTCTCCTCGAAAAGCTTCTCCACAGCATCCTCACCGGCAGCACGGGCAGCGGAAATCTCTTTGTCAGCAGCCTGGGCAAGGGCCTGGGCATCATCATAAATCTCAAGGAAAGCATTCATGGGGATATCTGATTTTTTATCAGCCTCGAATTCATCCACTGCTTTTTTCACCAGATCAAGACTGGTGACTCTGCCCTCCATAAGGGCTTCTCTGGCGTCAGTTATCGTCATGCCTTTAATCATCTTATGCGCCCTCCCCCAGAACCTTGGGTACACGGAAATATCCGTCCATGAACTCCGGGGTCATTTTCTTGACATCAGGAATATCAAGGCCCTTCACAACCTCGTCGTTACGGAGCATCTCAGCCTGTGTCGAAGGATATGCGTCATAGGGATTCTCACTGTCATCATATTGAGAAAGGATATCAAAGTACTCAACTATCTGGTCTACCTGTGATTTAAGCACCTGCATGTTAGTGCTCTCAGGAGAAAGTCTTGAAAGCTGAAGCAGGGCATCCAGCGTCTTCTCATCAATTGTGCGTTTTTCACCGTTCATAAAAGCCTCTGGGTACCGTCCTGCCTACAAAAGCAACCCGAGAGGAAAAGCTTCCCGGAAAAAGCCTGGGGCATAGGACAGTCAGAAATAATGCATTATTCTATCTAATTTTGAGGAAATAGTAAACGGTATGAAAAATCATACGAACAAAGGGAATATGGAGGGCTCGGCAGATAAACTGCCGCCGGGTCTTTCGGGGTTTCGCGCTAACCGCGCTCCATACCGCTGACGCGGTACGCTTCGCGCCCCTGCACCCCCTGCCCCTTGCTTTTTGTCTATACAGACGCATTATAGAAGAGACAAGGCAAAAATACCGCCAAGCTTTACAGTCTATGCAGTTCTATGGCGGGACAAAACAGCCCGGACACATATACAAGCAAGGATCAGGGAACCACCGGCAACACACTGCCAGGAAGGGACTTCCCCCGCGAAGAGCATTACCCATACGGGATTCATCAGTGGCTCTATCATAGAAACGAAGGTGGCAGTAAGAGCGCGGACCTTCTTCAGACCAAGGGAATAAAGGACAGAAGGCAGCCCCGTTTGGAAAATTCCCATAAGAAGAAGGCCCAGACAGGACTTACCATCCGGAAGCCCGGTAATAAAAGCGAAGGGGATACAGAAGACAAAGGTGATGAGGTGAGCCAGAACAAAGGAGTTTATGGAATGGTCCGCAGGCTGATTCCTCATGAAAATGGTACAGAAACCAAAGGCCACACCGGACAAGGCTGCTATCACGTTACCAGCCATATTTCCGCTCTCCAGGCCTTCCGAAAAGAAAAGGATCATTCCGCACATGACCACAAGGACGGAGATATAATCTGAGCTTTTGTTTTTCTCGCCCAGTATTGCGGGTCCGAAGATTATTATGTAGATGGGACTTGTGTATTCCAGCAGTATGGTATTGGCAGCAGTGGTCATCTTGTTGCCAAGGACATAGAAAATCATGGTCAGGGCATAGCAGATGGCGGCAAACCAAAGGTTCGATGTCGCCTTTCTATCAACTGAGCCATCTTTTCTTCTTATGACGAAGAAAGGCAGCCGCTTCATCACTATGGAGATAAATACACCAGCAATAAGGCTCCTGGTAGCGGAAATAGCAAAGGGATTCCAGTCGACCAGTTTTATAAGAATCCCGCCCGTGCTCCATAACAAAGCGCAAAGGATAAGGGCAGGTACACCATCAAGTTTTTTCATGCCGCGAATTATAATCCAAGGGACTATGTGTCGGCAAGAGTATAAAGGCCCCGATGAAAAGTGAGAGGTGAGCCATCCCCGGATGCACTGCTCCCCAGAAGGCCGCACCAGCGTCCCATCGGGCAAAAATCAGTAGCGCCCCCTCGCGCCTGTGCGAACAAGGTAGCACCCAGGAAGGCAGCGAGCCCCGGGGCACCCCCTGTGCACCACGCGAGTGTCAAGCTCCCCACGGACAAATCGGCAGCGAGTCCCGGAAAACCGCCCGGCGAAAAAACAACAGAGGCAAGCTGAGCTTTCGGAAAACCGCCCGGCGAAAAACTCCGTCGGGCAAAGGTGGCAGCGAGCCCCGGGGCACCCCCTGCGCACCACGCGAGTGTCAAGCTTCCCACGGACAGATCGGAAGCGAGCCACAAAAAAAAGCCCCGGATGCAAGGGCTCTCCCAAGTGTCCCATACCGGGATTCACTTCGCAGAACCTTGCCGGAGCTTTCTTTACAGGCAAAGAAATGGAATGGTGTGGAGGTTTCTGACCAGAGTGTCTATGTCCCCAACACCTATGACCTCAAGACAGGCCGTTAGAATTCTTTGCCTGTAAAGAAAGCTCCGGCAAGGT
>JAILBN010000050.1 GCA_024680915.1 Treponemataceae bacterium
AGCGATTACAGCTACCAGCAGCAGGACACTGACTATAATGAAGAGATTGATGCTGAATACGATTACAATGACTACCACGATGACATGGATTATGCCGAGGATTACGGCTACTATGAGGAAAAAGACAGGCACGGCAACATAACCTTCGTAAAAACAGACTACTACGCTGAGAAATATGAGTATACCTACTACAGGGATGGTTCCGTAAAGTCAGTGAAATGCTACGAGGACGTATCTTATAAATGAAAAAATACACAAAGGATGAGATTCTCAAGATAGCGGCAGAGAAAGGAGTTCGTTTCATCCGGCTCCAGTTCACGGACATACTTGGTTCCCTCAAGAACGTCGCTATTTCAACAAGTCAGCTTGAGAAAGCTCTGGATAATCAGTGTATGTTCGACGGTTCCTCTATAGAAGGCTTTGTCCGCATAGAGGAATCGGACATGAAGCTCTATCCGGACCTGAACAGCTTCTCCCTTTTCCCCTGGAGGGCGAACAACTCCGTAGCCCGCCTTATCTGCGACGTATACAAGCATGACGGAAGCCCCTTCAACGGCTCTCCCCGTCAAGTATTGAAAAATGTCCTGGACAAAGCCGCCGGCCTGGGCTACACCTTCAATGTAGGTCCTGAATGCGAGTTCTTCCTTTTCAGGAAAGACAGTGACGGAAAGCCTTCCCTGCAGACCTTTGACTCTGCGGGCTACTTTGACATGGGACCAGTTGATCCGGGCGAGGATGTCCGCAGGGATATAGTACTCACCCTTGAGCAGATGGGCTTTGAGATAGAAGCCTCCCACCACGAGTGTGCCAGAGGACAGCATGAGATCGACTTCAAATATGATGATGCCCTTACCACAGCTGACAGGGTCATGACCTTCAAGCTGGCAGTAAAGACTATAGCAAACATGCACGGGCTTCATGCCACCTTCATGCCCAAGCCTATATTCGGGATAGCAGGAAGTGGTATGCACCTGAATCTCTCAATGGAGAAAGACGGTCAGAATATTTTCTATGACCAGAATGATGAAAAAGGACTGAGCAAGGAAGCATACAGCTTTATAGCCGGAATCATGGCCCACATAAAGGGTATGACGGCCATAACAAACCCCCTGGTAAACTCCTACAAACGCCTGGTGCCTGAATTCGAAGCGCCTGTCTACATTGCCTGGTCAGCCCAGAACAGAAGCCCTCTTATCAGGGTTCCTGCTGCCCGCGGCAAAGGAACAAGGATAGAGCTTAGGTCAGCGGATCCAAGCGCAAACCCCTACTTAGCCCTTGCGGTAACTATAGCCGCCGGACTCGACGGAGTCCAGAAAAAACTGCAGCCGCCGCCTGCCGTAGACGGAAACATCTACGCTATGACTCCAGCCCAAAGACGCAAGCACCATGTGGGCAGTCTGCCCGCTTCTCTTGAAGAGGCAATTGCAGAACTGAAAAAAGACAAGTTCGTGGGAGAGGTCTTAGGCGAACATGTACTTAGCAAGTATATTGAAGCAAAAGAGATGGAATGGCACGAGTACAAGACCCGGGTCAGCCAGTGGGAGATAGACAGGTATCTATCGAAATACTGAGTCCTGCGGCCCATAGCCTGCCCTGTACAGGCTATGAGCACCACATTTTTGCGGACTGCACACCTTCAGGCGATCTTCTCTGCAAAATCAGGGGAGGAGCCTCGCAAGGCGCCCCCTACCCGGCTTTTCCGCCGAAAAAAAACGCTGAGAAAGGCTGAAAAGTTCATAAAAAATGCCGGTTCGGTCCTATAAGTATTGTATGAGACACATTACTTTGACCGCCGGCTTTTTTTTACCCCGCACCCCAGGGCATCGCCACTTTCGGCACTCCACCAAAGCCCCATCAAAAAGAGCTTTCATCAGCATTCTGCTTTTTCTTACAGGTTCCCTTGTCCTGACAGTACTTATATCATCCTGCAGTCTTATTTCAGACACATTAAGCGACAGTAAAAGCATAGCCGTCAAAATACCAGACAAGGGGGGAAGCCTTATCTGGCTGAAAGCGGACGCTTCTGTCGGCTGTGAAACAGTGACTTCCCCGGAGGCCTGCCGGGGAGAAAGCCCAGAAGACACTGGGGAGGGCGGACAAGCCTCTTCAGAGGGAGGCCAGGAATTTCTAAAAGTAAGGACCCGGCAAGCTTGTAAAGAGAGGATTATGTCCATAACTGTGGCAAAGGCTCTTCTTACACCAGTGCTTTTCTATGGGGATGGGGAGCAGCAGCCCTGGGGCTTCATCTATCCCCTGGAAGAAGAGCTATCAGAAGCAGGTGGCTTCGCGGCACACATACTCTACCGCTTCATCAAGGAATCAGAGCAGATGGAAGGTAAGGAGGGGGACAAAAGAGAGGTAAGGCTGTTCGCCAGCCATTTCAACTGGAGAAAGCTACAGGAACTGGTGAAAAAGGCCCAAGACCAGTCAGGCAACCCCTGGGAATGGGATCAGACCCATATTCTGCAAGCCATCGCCCAGGGAACCTTCAAGGCCGACACAGTGAAGGTTCCCTGACAGGACAGTCAAAGAATCCTCATGACAAAAGGCAGCCCCCCAAAAAGGAGTATGGAGGACAATACAGGGAGGAAAGGCACCTTATGAGAAAAGGCAAAGAGCCGACAATCCGGGACAGAACCCTTGAAAATAAAGGAAGTCAGAGGTACACTGAAGGAATGAAGAAAAGCCCGTCTCTCCACAGATTCATTACACTCCTGCTTGCAGCAGCATCAATTTTTCTTTTTTTCTCATGCTCTAAACAAGACAATAAGGATGTCGCTACAGCCGAAATGATGACAATCCGGGCAGATGCCCCGGACACCCATAAATGGTACTACCTGACGAAAGACGGATATACGGAGACCAAGCATCCCTCCCAGGCTCCAAAGGCTGTAAGCAAGCTTTGGACGGATGCTGTGAGACTTTCTTCTGCGGCACAAAAAGACGGCTCAGCATTCTTCTTAATAAACACAAAAGGCCTTCTTATCGTTGATGGTTCAGGGAAGCTCACAGTTAAAACTGATTTGAAGCTTTTTCCAGAAAAGACGGCAGGAAACCTCGTAATAGCAGGAAAGAACCCAATATTCCACCTTTATGAGAACACTGTCCTTGAGCTGGAAGCGGACCCTGAATCAATAAATACCCAAAGGCTTGAAGACATTCCTTTCCTGGCCATGTACAACACGGAGAACGGCACCTTCTTCCCCGGACCTGACAGGAATACCTTCAAGTTCGCGGAGACTTCGGAAGTGACACAAGTATATTTCGACGGGGAAGAAATTTACCTTTCAGTAAAAAACAGCACAGAAAAGAAAAACGACTTCTCCTACTACAGGATGAAAATGCCAGATCAGCTTGCCGATTTCATTCTTTCTTCCAGAAACCGGTCATCATCATCCTATAATCTTGAGGAAATCGATGAGGATGCCTTCGAGGAAAAGCTTACTCCCCAGCCCTTTATAGGAGCTCCAGAGAGACTGAGAAAGCTGCTGGACGTGATTCCGGAGGATTTTCCCTTCAGCGTGACACTGACAGGATCCGCAGTAGAGAACGAAACCCCTCGTACTTGGATAAACAATGACTCCCCGGAAGCTCTTTTGGAGACAGGCATCTATACCCAGACAGCCAACGCCATAATCGAGAATGACTACATAATGGCCCTTTTCCCTGACGGAACAGGCTACTTCTCAGGCTGTCTGCCAGGGAAACATATCATGAACAAAGGAAAGCCCTTCTGCTTCATACTTCCAGAACTGCCGCAAGATTTTGTCTACGGGGTTATAGCCCTTTCAGGAACGACCCTTACAGCAGCCTGGGAAGAAAACTCCTTCTATGAGACAGGCAGAGCCGGCTTCATAGTGATCGATCTTGGAAGCGTCTTTTACGACGCATGAGCACCTTCATCGGCAGATTCCTCGAAGGCACCCGTATAAAGCCTGTAGTAACGCCCCTTGGCCTCAATAAGCTCATCATGGTTCCCACGCTCAATGATCCGGCCGTTCTCAAGGACAAGTATCATGTCAGCATTGCGGACGGTGGAAAGCCTGTGGGCAATGACGAATACGGTACGGTTCCTCATAAGACGGTCCATACCCTTTTCAATAAGGGCTTCCGTGCGGGTATCGATGGAGCTGGTAGCCTCATCCAGAATAAGAACAGGCGGATCGGCCACGGCCGCACGGGCTATTGCCAAAAGCTGCCTCTGTCCCTGACTCAGGTTGCCTCCGTCCCCTGTGATGACCGTGTCATAGCCCTGGGGAAGGTGACGGATGAAATAGTCCGCGTTGGCAAGCTTGGCGGCAGCCTCAACTTCTGCCATACTGGCATCCAGCTTTCCGAAACGGATATTGTCCGCTATGCTTCCGGTGAAAAGGTGGGTATCCTGAAGGACCATACCCAGGGACCGACGCAAATCAGCCTTCTTTATCTTGTTGATGTTTATCCCGTCATAACGGATTTTGCTGCTGCCCTGGCCGTCTGCCCCGGGATCCACGTCATAGAAACGGTTTATAAGGTTCGTGATGGTAGTCTTTCCTGAACCGGTTGAACCTACAAGAGCTATTTTCTGACCTGGCTTGGCTGTCATCACAATGTCATGGAGGACGGTCTTCTCCGGGGTATAACCGAAGGTCACGTCATCGAACTGGACCTCTCCCTCCAGCTTCTTGTAGGTGACAGTCCCGTCCTGATGGGGATGCTTCCAGGCCCACTGTCCAGTGGGGAAGAAAGCCTCGGCCACACTTCCGTCTGGCAGGATATTAGCGTTCACAAGAGAAACATAACCGTCATCCACCTCAGGCTTCTCGTCTATCAAGGCGAAAATACGCTCAGCACCGGCAAGGGAATTAAGGACTCCGTTAAGCATCTGGGCCATATTGGTCACAGGCTGCGAGAAATTCTTGGAGAACATAAGGAAGGAGGCTATGGAACCGATATCGAAAGAGCCGGAGATAGCCAGCAGGACTCCTGAAATAGCAGTCAGGGCATAGCTTATATGGCCCATATTGTTCATCAGGGGACCCAGGATATTGGCAAGGGTATTGGCCCTGGTTCCTGCCTCACAAAGATTATCGTTCAGGACGGCAAAATCTTCTTTGGACTGTTTCTCACGGCAGAAAACCTTCACGACCTTCTGGCCTTCGATAAGCTCCTCTATATAGCCGTTCACCTTTCCAAGGTTCATCTGCTGGTCACGGAAGGCCTGGGCTGAGTGCTTGGCCACAGCTCCGGTCACAGCCACCATGCCCACTATACAAAGACAGACAAGGAGGGTAAGCAGAGGACTGAGGGTCAGCATCATTATGAAGGAAACGATGACCGTAAGGGAGTTGGAGAAGAGCTGGGGCAAGGCCTGGCTCAACATATCACGGAGAGTGTCAGTATCGTTGGTGAAGCGGCTCATCAGCTCACCGTGGGTATGGGCATCAAAATATTTTATGGGCAGAGTCTCAAGATGATTGAAAAGCTCAGTGCGGACCTTATAAAGAGTCCTTGAAGAGATATGGAGCATTATGCGGTTGTTCACGAAAGATACTACAGCTCCTAAAACATATACGCAGAGCATGATAAACAGAAGCTTCACGAAACGCGACAGATCAGGATGCTCCTGCCCTATGAGGGGGATTATATAATCGTTGATAACAGGCTTCAGAAGGGTTGTACCCACAATCATAGAGCCTGACGAAAAAATAATGCAGAAAAATACGATTACAAGAAGACCCTTGTACTCACTCAAATATGACAAGAGTCGCTTTATGGTCTTTTTCACATCCTTCGGTTTTTGTGCGGGGCGTCCGAAGCCACGCCCTCCTCTTGGTCCAGCCATCAGTCTTCCTCCACCTTGTCCATATCACCGCTGCCTTTAAGCTGTGACTCATACACTTCACGGTATATCTCACAGGAAGAGAGCAGCTTCTCATGAGTACCTGAATCCACGACCCGGCCTTCATCAAGTATGAATATGATATCTGCATCCTGTACGGATGCGACCCGCTGGGCTATTATTATCTTGGTGGTCTCAGGAAGAGACTCCCTCAGGGATTTTCTTATGGAAGCGTCCGTAGCTGTATCCACAGCACTGGTACTGTCGTCCAGAATAAGGATTTTAGGCTTTTTGAGCAGAGCCCTGGCTATACAAAGCCTTTGCTTCTGGCCACCGGAAACATTAACACCGCCCTGCCCCAATACTGTCTTGTAACCCTCAGGGAAGGTGGATATGAATCTGTCAGCGCAGGCGGCGACACAGGCATTTTTTATGTCCTCTTCTGTGGCTGAAGGATTTCCCCAGCGCAGGTTCTCTTCAATTGTGCCGGAAAAAAGGACATTTTTCTGCAGGACCATGGATATGCTGGAGCGAAGTGTTTCAAGGCCGTAGGTACGGACATCCCGACCGCCCACCTCCACGGAACCTTCCAGGACATCGTAGAGCCGGGGAATCAGATGGACCAGGGTGGTCTTCGAGGAGCCAGTACCTCCGAGGATTCCCACGACAGCACCAGAGGGGATGCTTATATTAACATCCCGGAGCACTGCAGTATCAGGCTTCTTGTCGTAGCTGAAGGACACGTTCTTAAAGCAGACAGAGCCGTCAGCAGGAGCAAGGGAAGTCTGCTCTGACTCCGGAGGATTTGTCAAATCGATTTCCTCGTCCAGAACCTCGCCTATACGCTGGACAGAAGCCCTGGAAATATTGAGCATGACGAAAAGCATGGATATCATCATAAGGGACATAAGAATCTGTATGAGATAGGTGATGAAGCTTATGAGCTCACCAGTCTGCATATCTCCGACGATGATCATATTGCCGCCGAACCAGAGCACGGCGATGATTCCCAGGAACATGACCAGCTGCATTATAGGCCAGTTGAGGATAACCATCTTCTCAGCATTTACCTGAAGCTTACGCAGGGAATCGGCAGTGTCATCGAACTTTTTCTTCTCGAAATCCTCCCGGACAAAGGCCTTGACAGCCCTTATACCTATAAGGTTCTCCTGGACGTTACCATTGAGCTCGTCGTATTTTTTGAACATTTTCTGGAAGCGGGGAAAGGTCTTGACCATGATGAATCCCACAGGAATAGCGATTAAAGGTATACAAACCAGAAAAACGACGGAAAGTCTTCTGTTTATATACATACTCATGGCTATGGCGCTTATGAACATGAAGGGAGCGCGGAAGCACATACGTATTATCATCTGGAAGGTATTCTGCACGTTGGTCACGTCCGTGGTCAGACGGGTTACCAGGGAGGCTGTGCTGAATTTATCTACGTTGGCAAAGGAGAAATTCTGTACCTTATCGAAAAGACGGCGGCGAAGATTCCTTGAGAAACCGAAGGAAGCCACAGCTGCGAAGCGGGCGGAGACACAACCACAGATAAGAGAGAAGAAAGCGACACCCACCATAAGGACTCCTGTTCTTATGACATAGCTCACATCCCGGTTTGCAATACCAATATCAATTATCCGAGCCATGATGAAGGGGATAAAAACCTCCATCAGAACTTCGCCCATTATAGACAGAGGTGCGATTATAGCAGCAGCCTTGTATTTTTTCTCAAGACCATGCATCAGTTTTCTTATTACAGACATAATTTAAATATCATCAGATATAAATAATATGTCAAGAAAAAAAAATCGCCAGGACTAAGACCGCAATTGACATAAATTATCTTCTCCTTTAAAAAATATGCCATGTTCGACTATCTTTTTTTCGATCTTGACGGAACCCTTACAGATCCGGCAGAGGGAATAACAAATTCCTTCAAGCATGCCCTAAAGTATTTCGGCATAGAGATTCCTTCCTACAGTATCCTATGCTCCTTCATAGGGCCGCCCTTAAAGGATACCTTCAAAAAGAATTTCGCTTTTTCCGATGACAAAGCCGATGAAGGCGTCGCAAAGTACAGGGAGTATTTCTCCACAAAAGGCCTTTTCGAGAATTCCGTATATCCCGGGATAAAGGAGCTGCTGGCCCGGCTGAAGGGAAAAGGGAAAAAGCTGGTGGTAGCCACATCGAAACCGGAGGATTTCTCCGTAAGGATTATTGAGCATTTCGGTCTTGCCCTCTACTTTGATTATGTTTGCGGAAGCTTGATGGACGAGACCAGGACCAGAAAGGATGAAGTCATAGAATACGCTATTGAGAGATGCGGCATAAAAGACATATCGAAAGTGCTGATGATCGGGGACAGGAAGCACGACATAACAGGCGCAAGGAAAACCGGACTGAAATCCTGCGGTGTGCTTTTCGGATACGGAAGCAGAGAAGAGCTGGAGGAAGCAGGGGCTGACTATATAGCCGCAGACGTGGGGGAGCTTGAGGAAATCTGCATGAAGGAACAGGCCTAGACCAGTTCCGAAGCTTCTTCCGGAGGCAGGGGTTTACCCCAAATGAAGCCCTGTATGTAGTCACAGCCTATGTTTCTCAGGGTCTCAAGCTGCTCAGGGCTCTCCACTCCCTCGGAAATAACCTTGATATTCAGGACATGGCCTATGGTGACGATGGATGCCACATACTGCTTCGAAGATTCACTGGAATTCATGGCATCGATAAAAGATTTGTCTATTTTAAGCAAGTCGGAAGGCAGGGTGTTCAGATAGCTCAAAGAAGAATAACCGGTACCGAAATCGTCTATAGCCACTTTAATGCCCATTTTCTTCACTTCATTTATCCTGCTCAAGGCCTTCTCAGCTGAATCTATCATTATGGATTCCGTTATCTCCAGTTCCAGATGATCTGACGGGACTCCGCTACTGCTTATGACTTCCTTTATTTCCTCGATGAAATTGTTTTTCATCAAATGGCGGACAGAAACATTGAAGCTCAGGATAATATCAGGGTTACCCTTTTTTAGGAGCAGGGCAAAGAAATCAGCAGCCTTCTTGAAAACAATCATATCCACTCGGTCTATAAGACCTATCTTCTCTGCCACAGGAATGAATTCACCAGGACTTATAAAAGCTCCGTCGGAATCCTTCATACGGGCCAGGGCTTCAAAACCCCTGAGCTTATGATTCATATCATATTGAGGCTGTAAATAGAAAAACAAGGTATCATCCGCCAAGGCTGTCCTGATTTTTCTCTCAATATCAAGAATACGCTCAGTTTGTAAATAATCGGGACTGAAACGGAGGACACAGGAACTGAGCCCCTGTTTTTTCGCTTCATAAAGGGCAGCATCCGCACAGCAAAGCAAACATACTCCCTTGACGGAATCGCAGGGATTCTCCGCATAGCCGAAGCAGGCAGAAAGGAAATAATCGCAGTCTTCTATGGTGATCGTCCGCTCCAGCTCTTCTTTGTATGTATTTATCCTCTTGATAAGTTCATCCTGGTCCTTGTAATTCCTGATAACTATGCTGAATTCGTCACCGCCAAGGCGGGCAACAAAATCATCAGTCTTGGCCAGGCTGTCTTCCGCAAGCTTTTTCCAGCGGGAAGCCAGCTCCACAAGAACTTTGTTTCCAATATCATGCCCCATAGTATCGTTTATGCTTTTGAAGTTATTGAGGTCTATGGAAACTACAGTAAATTTTATATTCTTGGAGACTAAATCCTCCACCAGCTCCGTCAGAGCAAAGCGATTAGGCAGATTGGTCAAGGCATCGGTCACAGCCTGACAGCGTATTTTCTCCTGGTATTGTTCAATTCTGCTGTTATTCATGTAGATTATCACGACAGCTGACAAGGTGAAAATATTCGTGAATAAACCAGGAAGGGTGAGGTTAACATGATGCAGGAAAAACCTCACCATAAGCACAGGAAACTGAAGGAGAAGTATAACAAAGGAGGTTATAAAACCGATTTTCCGGAAAAAAACCACAAGAAATATGATGCATATGTTTCCCAAGGAAGCAAAGACTCCTGAAAAGACCTGGACAGAAATATCCCTTCCAAACAGGCTGAGGCTTCCTGACTTTCTTGCCACACCTATCACCAAAAGCAACGTAAGAGCATAAAGCAAAATTATCAATACAAATGCCCATTTCGGGGCCTGCTTCCGTTGAGAACCATTAGCATTGGCAGCAAAATCAGAAATGTATTTTTTCAAGAGCTCTTCCTCTAAATAAATACAAAGATTTTACATTTTAGAGCTATTTAATATAATAACACAAATAAATATTTTTGCAAGTTTTTTGAAAAAAAAAGCTTGCGGAACCACAAGGATCACCACAAGCTTCTATAGATTATACCAAAGGCAGCTTCCTCATCAGCCATACAATAAAGCCTTGGGGAAACACTGCCTCCTTTCATCAGAACTTGAACTTCTGTGTTGAAAGTTCCCTTCCATCCGCATAAAGCTCGAACCAAACCTCTTTGTCGGTATTCTCAGCCAAAGCCGCATAGAACTCACGGACAGAAGTTACCTTCTTTCCGTTGACGGCAGTGATTATGTCACCGGACTGCAGCCTGAGCAAGGACGCAGGGCTCTTTGCCTGTACATTGGTCACCACAACACCCTCAACCTTATTATCCGTCAGTTTAAGCTGCTTACGGGTATCCTCGTCGAGAGGATATGCTATGAAGCCCGGCCATAGCTTAGAGCTGTCGTTCACGACCGCGTTCTCCCGGGAATCAATCTTAACGCTGAGGGTGACTTCCTTACCGTCCCTAAGAACCTTGAACACCGCAACTTCACCAGCCTGAAGGTCACCTACCTCACGGACCAGCTGGTCAGTATCTTTCTCGGTCTTTCCGTTAAGTGAGATGATATAATCACCTGGCTTAAGTCCGCCCTTTGCGGCTGGCGAATCAAGATAGACACTGTTCACGAATGAACCGTTAGTAACGGTAACGCCCAGTTCTTTAGCGAAGTCGGAAGTCACTCCACTCAGGGATACACCCAGCCAGCCGTATGAAATCTTTCCATTATTGATGAAGTCGTCGATTGCGCGGCTGACGTTGTTTATAGGATTACTGAAGCCGATACCCTGAGAACCACCGGACTGAGATGCAATCCATGTGTTTATACCGATAATCTCGCCGTAGATGTTGACGAGAGGACCACCAGAGTTACCCTGGTTTATGGCTGCATCAGTCTGGATAAAATCGCTTATGTTTCCGATGTCGCTTCCTGTACGGCCCAAAGCACTTATAATACCCTGGGTTACTGAGGAAGAATACCCCAGAGGAGCACCCATGGCGAAGCAGATGTCTCCAACCTGGAGGGTAGAGGAATCGCCAAGCTTGGCCACCCTTATGTTCTCATCATCAGACTCGAAGGAAACAAGGGCTATATCCTTCCTGTCATCAGTTCCCACTAGCTTTCCTGAGTACTCAGTCCCATCATTGAGCTTTATAGTAATCTCATCAGCATCGCCTGCTACATGGTCGTTGGTGAGCACATAATAGGTATCTCCGGACTTCCTGACTATCACACCGGAACCAAGACCTGACTCCTTGTATTCCTGAGTCTGAGGTTCGGTTGATTCACCGTCACCGAAATTGAAGAAATAATAGAAGGGGTTGATCGAGCTTACATCCTGTTCCACGACACTTACCACATCAACCTCTACGACACTGGGCAGAACCTGCTCGCATACCGAACGATAAACAGTCTGAAGAGACTCTACGACAGAAAGAGCCTGGGATGGAATGGTGACGGCCGGGCTTGTATCCGCAAAGACAGTACCGGCAGACACTATATTTGCAGTAGAGCTGTTTTTAGTACACGAAAAAGAAAAAAGCACAAAGGTTACCATCACAGCCAATGCAAATCCTAACAAACGCTTTGTCCACAGTTTCATAATTAAACTCCTATAAAAACTCAGCAAGAATGCCGGGTAGATTACTTAGTTACTTTCCACATCCTTTCTGTCCGGACTCAAGGATGTTTATTTCCGTATTCAGGCACCGCCCGTCCTCGGATATAGAAAAAATATAAAAACAATCTTGAAACAATCTTAAAATACTCATTTTTTTTTCAAACGTCATTCAAATTTTAAAATGAATAAAGGCAACTTCAGGTTACAATCCCAAAGCTGCCTTTTATAAAAAAATCACATTCTGACTGCAGTCTTCCAAAGAAAAAGAAGCAGGCAGAAAATCACTCAGTCACGGGCTGTAAGGATCTCCGTGTGGTCTGCGAAAACAGCCACAGTATGCTCCTCATGGCAGGAAAGCTTTCCGTCAGCGGTCACTATAGTCCAGCCGTCATCCAGCTGGCAGACATCCCCTGTACCTATGTTGATCATGGGCTCTATAGCGAGAACCATTCCCGGCTGTATACGGGGATTAGGTCCAGGAAGGGGAAGATTAGGGATGGATGGATCCTCGTGGACATCAAGCCCTACCCCATGGCCGCAGAAATCGTAGACGATGCCGTAACCGGCTTTCTCCGCCACAGCCGCCACCGCAACGGAAATGTCACGGATTCTGTTCCCAGGCTTGCAGGCAGCGATACCGGCGGCAAGACATTCCTTTGTGACCTTCATAAGCCTTTTTGCATCATCGCTGACATTGCCTATGGGTATAGTCATAGCAGAGTCACTTATATAACCGTTAAGATCTATACCTATATCCAGGGAAACTATATCCCCGTTGTGAATCTTTCTGTGGCGGCTGGGAATACCGTGTATGACCTCATCATTTATGGAGATACAGGCTGCCCCGTCAAAGTCCTCCTGATACCAGGCAGGCTTCCCGCCATGCTTGACGATGAAGTCCACACAAAGGTCGTCTATATCCCTTGTGGACATTCCCGCTTTCACCTCCGGAACTACAGCCTTGAACAAATCTGCCAGAAGATGACAGGATTTTCTTATTCCCGCTATCTGTTTATCATTCTTTAGTCGTATCATAAAACCTCCATTTCAACCAACCGACCTCTGCGGCTATCAAAAAGTGGCGCAAAAAGTTAGCTTTGAACAACGTATTATATTATCATTTTTCCATAAGTCTGCGCAATGGCAGAGGTACACGAGCTCCGCTGTCAAGACGGATTGCCTCGTCAAGGCAGATTCTGGCTGTGTATGAATCACCAAGCCTTAGATAGGATTCCGCCATCCTCATAAGAAAATAGGATTCATCCTTTTTTCCGAAGCCCAGCTCCAAAGCTCTTTCCCAAGCATCAAGGGCAAGCTCGTCAGAGACAGACCCGGCAAGGTGCCGCCTGAGCACATCCCGGGCCAAGGCAAGGACCTCGGGGAAAAAATGCCTGAAATAGGCATAGGAATACTCCATTTTTATTATCTGCTCCAGAAGAAGGACCGCATCGTAATACTCCGCCCTGAAAACCAGCTCCTCCGCCAGAATGAAGCCATAATCCATGAAATCTTCCCTGGTGAACCAGTAGGACAAGGAGAAAGACGGTTTTTCTGTGTTCATTTGCTTGTAAAGAGCGACAGCATCATCCTCACGGTGATGCATCAGATCGAAAAAAATAAGCTGGCAGCGGCTTTCCTCATCCGGTCTTGCGGCCAGCCATTCCCGGTAATTGAAGGTCTTCTCATAGCGCCGGCTCTGCTGATAGCGCATCTCAGAAGCGAAACGCTCATTGAAAAGAGACCGCTGGTGTATGTCTGAGAGAACTTCATAAGCCTTAGTGAGCAGACGGAAAGCATTCTCGTCTTTCTGCTCCGCGACATCCGGATGAAGGAGTTTCGCCTTGCTCCTGTAAGCCCGCTTTATTTCCGCAGCGGATGCAGTAGGAGCGACTCCGAGTATTTTATAGTAGTCTTCCACAGAAAAATCAGCCTAATCGTTTTCCGATATATCCGGCATGATCTGCATTCGTAATAATATCGAAATAGTCCACCACGATGCCTTCTTTCTCCATTGCCTTCATGACTACCCGGCACATTTTCTCGGAGGAGAAACCACTTTTCACCACAAGGGCGCAGCCTTTTTTACCACTTGTACTGCCACCCTGAGCAAAGGCCTCCGTAATTTTCGGATTCAGCTTGGCTCCGAACAGAGGGGAAGCGGGAACTATTACAGCTATATAGTCATAGATGACAAGATGAAGCTGATCATAATCCCTGTCACCTTCCTTAACATCGACAAGATGTCCGCAGGACACGGCTGTCTGCTCAAGCTTCTTAAGAATATCCTGATGTTTTTTACTGTCTTTTTTCAGATAAGATAATATGAGAATACGCATAATGCCCCCTTTACACTACAAAGGAAAGTCTACACTAGTTTATAAAGCTGTTCAACCATTTTTTCCCGGACGAACATGACAGAACATTCAGCATGACCAAGGATATCACGGTAGGCGGCAGTCAGCACGTCATATTTGTCGCTGCTATGAGATTCAAAACCGCTGAGAAGTATCAGATCTGACTTGCTCGCGGATGCGGTGGCTATAACCTCCGTCCATACAGAACCTCTTCTAAGCTCTGTCTCTATTTTTATTCCCTTGCTTTTACCCAACTCCTCAACATAGCGCAGATATCTCTCACCATCGGCAGAAAGGCTTGACTCATACTCACGGCTTTCATCTGCAACAAAGAATTTGCTGAGAGTAAGCTGCTTCAGTGTCGCAGTATCTACGACATAGACAGCTTTCAAGTTACATCTATATAACTTCGCCATGAGAATACCGTATTCTGCAGTCTGTATAGACCCTTCTGAACCATTGATGACAATCAGAACATTCCTGAAAAGTGGCTTTATCATCTTTTTTCGCTCCTGGATTTTAAATTCTTCAGAACAAAAACATTTTCCCTCTCACGCTCCTCTAGGACACTCTCTATATATTTCTTAGTCTCCTGAGCCTGCGGTATGACCATTTTGTCAAGCGCATTTACACGACGCTGAGTCTTTTTCACTTCCATAGCAAGCCTCCATACGATGGTACGTATGGACGCCATCTCGGTAAGAAGCTCAAGAAGCTCGAAAAACTCCGCCATTACTTTATCGGTATCTGCGAAGGAATCCATGAAAGAATAAAACAACTGACGTTCAGGAAGCTCCACTCCGATTGAGTTGAACTGCATACCAGCAGCTGTCATGGGCTTCTCTTTTATATTGAAATCATAACTGACACCCTGGGCAATCCGCTCCACGCGGTCGCTTCCCACGGCCATAAGCATGTTTTTAAGGGATGGATAGGCTTTTGCCACAGTCTCGTCTATCTTCTGCTCCAGAAGCTTGACTTTATCGACCATACGCATAAGATCCATGACAAGAATCTCCCTCTTCTGCTCCAAAAGCTCGTAACCGTCCTGGGAGACGGCCAGCTGAGCCTTCACTGCGAGAAGATTCGATTTCGTCGGAGCTATATTACTCTTTGCCATGACCCACTCCAGCCTTACTCACCATCCGAGGGCATATATTTATCGATAAGCTCCGGTGCTATACGGTAAAGTTCTTCCCTAGGAAGGAGAGAAAGCACCTTCCAGCCTATGTCAAGAGTCTGCTGAATAGAACGGTTCTCGAACTCCCCCTGTGAAAGGAAGTCGTTCTCAAAAGCATCCCCGAAGCGGAGGTATTTTCTGTCCAGAGGAGAAAGCTCCTCCTCACCGATGATGGCAGCCAGATTCCTTATGCTCTTGACCTTCGAATAAGCCGCGAAAAGCTGGCTGGAGACATCCTTATGATCCTCACGGGTCATTCCTGCTCCGATACCATCCTTCATAAGGCGGGAAAGGCTTGGAAGACCTGCCACAGGCGGATACATTCCCTTCTGTGAAAGCTCCCTGTCCATTACTATCTGACCTTCAGTTATATAACCGGTAAGGTCAGGAATAGGATGGGAGATATCGTCGTTAGGCATGGTAAGTATGGGAATCTGGGTGATAGAGCCCTTGGACCCCTTGATTTTTCCAGCCCTCTCGTAAAGCTCAGCCAAGTCGGAGTACAGGTAGCCGGGGTAGCCTTTACGGCCAGGTACCTCTCCGCGTGTGGTCGCTATTTCTCGCATCGCCTCGCAATAGTTGGTCATATCCGTCATAACCACAAGAACATGCATATCTTTCTCGAAAGCGAGGTACTCGGCAGCTGTGAGAGCACAGCGGGGAGTTATTATTCGTTCAATAGAAGGAGCATCGGCAAGGCTCTGGAACATGACGACCCGGGAAAGAACACCGGACTGCTCGAAAGTGTTGATAAAAAACTGGGCTACGTCGTATTTGATACCCATTCCTGCGAAAACCATAACGAACTGCTCATCGCTGCTCAATATCTTTGCCTGTCTGATAATCTGCGCAGCAAGCCTGTTGTGGGGAAGACCGTTTCCAGAGAAAATCGGAAGCTTCTGGCCACGGATAAGGGTATTCATACCGTCAATGGCTGAGATACCAGTCTGTATAAAATCTTTCGGGTACACACGGGCATAAGGGTTTATAGGGTAGCCGTTCACATTGACTTTCTTAGAGGACATTATCTCCGGATGTCCATCTGCAGGCTCTCCAAGACCATTGAAAATACGACCGAGAAGCCCGGGACCCACACGGAGCTCCATAGGACACTCAAGGAATTCAACTGTGGAATCATCCAGATCGATACCTGTGGTAGTACCGAAAATCTGAACTACAGCCAGATCCTCTGAAATATCTATGACACGTCCTGTGCGTTTTTCACCAAAGCGGTCACGAACGGCGACTATCTCACCAAAAAATACATTCTCGCTTCGCTTTACGACAACCACAGGTCCGTCAACGGATTTAACGCCTCTATACTCAATTCCTCTCATAATGCTTCTCAGACCTCCATTTTGCGGTAGAGCTTTTCCAGTTCAGAGAACTGTGCGTCAAAATGATGCTCCACAGTCTGTATCATATCAAGCTTATCATTAGGAACGCTGGTCTTTATACGGATTATTTCTTCCCGGACACTCAAGGCCGAGATTCTGATAAGGGGGGCACCATCTTTTATTACGGCCAGAGCCCGGTTATAGAAGTTCATTATAAGCTGAAGGATAAGAATCTGCTTTTCAGGAACAGAATAAACGTCAATCTTGTCGAAGGCGCTCTGCTGCAGGAAACCGTTCTTTATCATCTCTGCCACGAGAAGAACAAGACGCTCCGTATCCGGCAGGGCATCAGGCCCTATAAGCCTTACGATCTGCTGAAGGCGCTGCTCTTTTTTAAGAAGATCCAAAGCTGCAAGCCGTACAGAAGCCCAGCGGGGGTCAAGCTTGTCCCACCACTCTTTCACTTCCTCGGCGTATTCAGAATATGACTCAATCCAGCCGATAGCCGGATAATGGCGGGCGTTGGCAAGATCCCTGTCCAGGGCCCAGAAACAACGGATGAAGCGCTTGGTATGCTGGGTCACAGGCTCGGAGAAATCACCGCCAGGCGGGGAGACGGCCCCGATGATAGAGACGGAGCCTTCCTGGCCACAAAGGGAGGTTATGCGACCGGCGCGCTCGTAGAATTCTGCAAGTCGGGTGGGAAGATAGGCAGGGAAGCCTTCTTCCGCCGGCATTTCCTCCATACGGCCTGAAAGCTCGCGGAGGGCCTCTGCCCAACGGCTGGTACTGTCGGCCATTATAGCGACGGCCATACCCATGTCGCGGTAATACTCCGCCAATGTTATTCCTGAATAAAGGGAAACCTCACGAGCAGCCACAGGCATATTGGATGTATTAGCTATAAGAATGGTCCGCTCCATAAGGGAACGGCCGGTACGGGGGTCTATAAGGGAAGGGAATTCCGTGAGAACGTCGGTCATCTCATTGCCGCGCTCACCGCAGCCTATATAAACGATAAGATCTGCATCACACCATTTAGCCACGGCGTGCTGGGTCATGGTCTTACCAGTTCCGAAACCACCGGGTATGGCAGCCGTACCGCCCTTTGAAAGGGGAAAGAAGACATCTATGACTCGTTGTCCGGTCACAAGAGGCTCTGTAACTGTAAGCTTATGGGAATATGGGCGGGGTTTTCTCACGGGCCAGTACTGGGAGAGGTATATTTTCTCACCAAGCTCAGTCTCGGCCACCACATCATCAACGGTATACAGGCCCTCTGGCACGATAGAATTAAGAACACGGCCTTTTGTTGTGGGAGGAATCATTATCTTATGGATAATCGAAGAAGTCTCAGGCAAGGAGCCTATCACCATTCCAGGAGCGATGGCCTCTCCTGCTTTTTTAAGAGGAGTGAACTTCCATTTTTTATCTTTCTCAAGGGGTTCAGTCCTCTGCCCCGGAGTAAGGAAGGCGCCGGCATCCTCGAACATGGAGGCCAAGGGACGCTGTATACCATCGTAGATTGTACCTACAAGGCCCGGACCAAGGCGGACGGAGAGCGGTCTTTTATGACAGACCACAGGCTCTCCTATATGCATTCCTGTATCATCCTCGTATACCTGGATAGTCGCCAGCCCCTCTTTCTGTCTGATAATCTCGCCGATAAGCTTTTTCTCGCCCACGTCGACCACATCATAAAGACCGCAGCTTTCCAGCCCCTCCGCATATACGATAGGACCAGAAATTCTGGTTATTTTTCCTGTAACTTCATTCATTCAGGCAACCTCCCTCCAAAAAGAGCCGAGGCAAGCTCGTATCTGTCTGCGTCCACAATCCTACTGACGAGCTCAGAAATCGTGGCCCTGCATTTTACGGACCTATCATCAGTCTCGATTATACAGCCTTCGAAGTCCTGACCTTTGGGAGCTTCCTCACAGGAAAGCACCTTATCCTTGCCGGCCACTTCTTCCAGAGCTTTTTTCATTGTATTTATATTGAAACCGCATACTACAGCGTTTATTTTCTTGTTCTCAAATGCCGGAGCATATTTAGACAGCAGCTGTTTTATAAGATCAAGCTTTTTCGCAGGATCAAGAGCTGCTATGTAATCATCTATTGCGTTTATAACAGCATCATTCTCATATGCCGCAAGGAAACGCTCCTTTTTCAAAGGGAGAGCAGCTTCTGCATCTGCTTTGAAAGCGGCTTCTTTTGCCGCATATACACTTTTTCTTTCTTCCTGAGCGATACGAATCCGCTCTTTGACGGCCTCTCTTATATTCCCTGCCTCTTTTTCAGCATCGGAAACCATACGGTCAGCCTTTTTTCGTGCATCTTCCTGAATTTCCCTATCGAGAATTTCTGTAGAACGAAGTTCTTCCATTGTTCACTCACTCTTGATCAGTCTATTATACATGAATACCCACAGCTTCCCTTATTGAGTCCGTAAGAGTCTTCCTCCCCTCCAGATGCCCGTGTATTCCGGGAATCTCCACAATAAGAGGATAGCTGCCTTCCAGCTGCCACTGAAGGATCTCATCCTCCAGCCAGACAGCAACTTCTTCTGTAATGATAAGCACTTTAGGACGCTCTTCCACAGGAATCAATGCCATGCTTTCTCCTGCAGAAACAGTGACATGTCCGGTGACTCTGTTAAAGGCCTCCAAAGCCTCTCCCCTGTTCACCGCGACAGCACCTTCTACACCAGCAAGAGCAAAAGCAATGACAAGCTCCCGCTCGCCTATCAGATAGTATTTCACCTTTTGATCCGAATCAGAGGATAATCATAAGAAGAGCAACGAGGAATCCCCAAAGACAGATTCCTTCCGCAAGACCTACGAAAGGAAGAGCCTTACCGGAAAGCTCCGCGTTCTCACTCATGGCACCCATAGCGGCAGCACCGATTCTACCAACAGCCATACCACCTGCGATACAACCTATACCGACAGCCACAGCAGCCGCGATATATTTTGCGATGCCGGCATAATCAACGGAAGCAGCATCTGCCCCCTCCGCGAAAAGACCTGCTGTTGCGAAACAAATCATCAGGACAGCAATAAAAAGTGTCTTTGATTTCATATAGAACTCCTTATTTGTACGAAAAGCGGAAAGGCTTGAACTCTTTTCCTGTCTCCGTAAAGAATTTCGAGAAAAACTCGTAATATTGCAAACGTATGACCTGTATTGCTACAATCATACCCTCAAGCACAATAACAATAGCATTTCCAATAATACTGACAGCCACACCACCTACAGCGACAGGGATAAGGGCACTCAGTGTGAAAATAATATAGCCAAGGACGGCGTGGGCAAGGGCAAAAGCACCCACACGAAGGAAACTGACGGAATTGGAAAGATAGCTGGAGACCACCTCAAGAAGCTCCACTATACCCTCGATGACAGCAGCGAACACACCATTCTCGAAAACAGGCCTTTCGCCGTCCACAAGACGGGAAAGCGGCTCAGCAAAGAAAACCCCAAGAAGAGCCACACCGATTATTATCCAGTCATAGACTTGGATAGAACTGTCAAAGGCGAAAATCCTGATGGCCATGGAAACCACGTACCAAAAGAAAATGGTCCCGCAGATTCCCGTCTTGCCGAAAATAGCTTTTCCTTTGCGGTGCATGATGAAATTGTTGGAGATATTTATGACAAGACCGATGGAGTTTATTATGAAGCCTACCCCGATCGTGAAAAGGAAGAACATAAACATCTTATCCACGGTGGAAGAAGAAGGCATCATGTGCAGAATAGGGGCGAAGGCATTCTCCTTACCTACGAAAAGGCCTGTCACGAAACGTCCGAAGGGTTCAAGGATATGCTCATTGCAGAAGAACTCACCAGTAAGCAGTCCCATCAAAAAGCTGCTGCAGCCTATGGAGATAAAGACGGGACCGAACTTATGCCAGCTTCTGAAAAAAGGAATAGCATGAGTCGTTAGCAGAATACCCACTATGACGAATACAAACCCCTGCCCCGCATCACCGAACATGATTCCGAAAAGCAGGGTGAAGAAGAATGCCACGAAGGGGGTCGGATCTATGGTTCCATACAGAGGGGCTCCGTAACTGAATATCATACGCTCAAAGCTGGAGACCAGCTTACCGTGGGTAAGCTTGACCGGGACCTTCTCGTGTCCGTCCCTTACGGAAGGAACCTCCTCCGGGTTATAGGAACGGATGGCAATTCTGCCTTCCGTAAGCTCGTCCAGCTCCTTCATCATAATATCGCTGTCGGAGGCAGTTATCCAACCGGCAATCCTGTATACCAGCTGTGTGGATTCAAGGCGGTCACGGACTGACTGCACCTGCATACCGATGGAAAAACGACAAAGCAGATTATGTATCAAAGAGGTGTGGGCTTCCGCATAATTTTTGCGTTCAGCCTTTATCTCATCACAGTCCTGTTCCGTTTTTTCCTTCTGCTTTTTCAAGCTCTCAAGGACATCATCAGGAATTCCCTTGAAATCCTTGGGAACTTCCATACCCACGAAACCGAACCTCTTCAGCTCAGCATCAAGGGCGAACCTTCCCTTTTTAGAGGAAGCAGCAAGAATCCTTGTCTTGTCATCCCCCAGAGGAACGATCACTGCCCGTCCGCCCACAGCGAAGATAAGCTCGTCTATCATAGAAGGATCTATTCTACCAATCCTAAGGGAAAGGAAGGAAAGATGATCAAGCTCCTTATAGGCAACTTTAAGATTGGAGAACGCATTAGCCTCATCATAGGCTTCGGTGACACGCTCTTTCTCCTCCGCAAGCTTGATCTCACGCTCCTTAAGCTCATCCACAGCCTGCAATATTTTTCCGGCCTGCTCAAAATCCTCGTCACTGGGCAAGGTGCAGCCCTCCAAATAGTCGGACAGGTCCTCTATGCCAAGATATGATCTTACGACCTGAAGCTTGTCAAATATTTCCTTTGAGGCGTTCACTGTGCCAGAAGAAGAATTCTCCTCCAACTCAGTCTGAAACTGGAAATTCCCGCGCTTGCCGAGAAATTCAAGAACCCTGTCTATATCTTCTTTCAGGATCATGAGTTCTATAAGCTTCATCGCCGTTGTTTTCGCCATATCTATTACCTCTCAATTCCTGCGAATTCTTTCATGTGAGCCTCGTCCACAGAGAGCCTGAGTCCCTCCGCTGCTGTCCGGATGCAATCCAGCTCATATTGTTTTATCATAAACCATGAGACAAGAACATCCGCAGTAAAGGGATTTCTGTGGAAATGCTTCAATGCTTTTTTGTTTATGTCAAGCATGACAGATTGCTGAAGCCACCTGGGATCCACAGACCAAACTTCCCCTTCTGTATGCGGATTGAGAAGATAGGCATATTTCCACTTGCTCCAGTCGGAATATGTATCCACCGCAAAAGAAAGGATAGTAACAGCCTCTCCAGCAAGAGGATCGCTACTGTCTTTTTTATCACTCAGAAAAACAAGATTCTTAAGAATCTCATCTTCACTCATTTTGTAATATACCTTAAGGCGCAAGGCCCAGATACAATTCTGAAGGACAAGCTTTTCCCCCACAAGCTCTGAAATGGATTTACGCTCACCTGCCGGAACTTTTTTTACTGAATCCCAAAGAGAAAGCATATACTGGGTATCCAGCCTCAGGTCAAAATCTTTCTGCTCAGAACGGGAAGGAAGCTTATCATACCAAGCAAGCGGAGAACCTTTCGTTATATCAGGCAGTGACGGCCAGGCTGAATAATCCAGCATACTGAAGCGCCCTATATCCACAATGGAAGGAAGCTCTTTCGCCCCGTTCTGAAGGGCATGGGATATATCCTTCAGGTTGCAGTAGTCATAATACTGAAGGAGAGCAAGAGAAACAGGCTCCGGTTTGGAATAGCAATCAAGAAGATTTTTGAAATCCGTGACGAAGGTAAGCTCAGCCTTTCTTTCTATTTTCTCTGCAAGCATTTCCTCAGGGACGACGGGAACATCATCCCCGAAGACAAGGGTCCAAAGCTCGGCAAGTTTTTTCACCTCAAAAAGAGAGGCAGTCCTGGCTCCTGTAAAAGACCGGGCAAGCATACCACCAGCTTTGGCGTATACATAGGAAGAGGCACTCGCTTTATCCATAGGTTATTTACCGAAGAGCAAGGTATCAAGAAAGCTGTTGAAAGAAGAAACATCTTTCGGGGCAGACTTTGTTTTTTTCTCGTATTCCCGCATCAGATTATTATATTCATCTGAAATCTGACTGCAGCTTTTCTCGTAAGCAGCTTCACATTCTTTTACAGCAGACTCATAACCGGCTTTGAAATCGGCCTCAGCCTCACCTTTCGCGCCTTTTACGATGGCTTCTGCTTTTTCCTGAGCCTCGAACAAGACATCAGCCGCTTCACGCTCGATATCGATAAGATGATTAATTACATCAGTTTCAACCATAATAACTCCCTAAAAAAAGAAAGTAGGAAGATGGGGAAACGTTTATCAGACGAAATTTTCCTCATACTTGCAGATGACAGAATAAACTCCAGCCTCTGTCTTCTGAGCAAGAATCTGCTCACTGACACCAGGAATCTTAAGCAACTGAGAAAGCTGTGTAATAACACGCAGATGATACTCACAATCATCCACAGGTGAAAGAAGCATAAAGAACAGGTGTACAGGCTTATTATCAAGAGATTCATAATCTATGCCCTTCTTAGAGACACCGATTACACCATAAACCTTATCCACCATGTTAGTTCTTGCATGTGGCACTGCTATTCCAGGAAAAATTCCTGTTGACATTTTTTGCTCACGCTCAATCAGGGCCTGAAGAATTTTCGCCCTGTCAAGCCCGGGGCATACTTCCACGAGCTTTTCCACGAGCTCTTCGAAGACCTCGTCTTTGCTATCGCTCTGAAGGTCGATATTTATCGACTCCGGGCTAAAAACCTGACCTAAAATCATCAGGATCCTTACTCCGCGGCAGCAGGGGTATCCGTTGTCTCTACAGCATCAACCCAGTTAGTACCGCTTGTCTCAGCTGACTGCTGTACAGCAGAATCAAGAGACTCTACAGATGATGTTCTGTTCACAAGAGCAAGTCCAAAGGTAGTTAGGAAGAAAAGCGTAACAAGAATATATGTCGTTCTTGTAAGAACATTTCCTGAACGTGCACCGAAAGCCTGAGAGCCTGTTCCTCCGAAAAGACCTCCGAAACCTTCGCCGTCCTCATTCTGGATGAGAATAATGCAAACCAGCAGAATGCTGATGATTACAAATGCAACCAACAAGATAATACCAATAACGCCCATATTTTTTCTCCAAATAAATAATGCAATGAACTATTGTTCTCATAGACTGGAAACCGACAAGACGGAAAGCAGTCAGCAGCGAAAAAACTGCAACATGCCGATAATAGCGTAAAATTATCATTTAAGCAATAGATAAAAGAGCGGATTTTCCATATATCCATGCAAAGCAAGTAAGCCCTGGCACGATCGGGCTGAGTCCGAGCTTTTAGCAGCAGGCATATTTTCATCACCTTTACCATAGAGGGAAAAATTCTGTATACTGAGTCCATGGCCAATGACAAACATGTAAATTTCTTCGCGCTGCAAAAAGCTTGCGAAAAACCAGGCTGCCCTCTCTGCACCATAGTCAATGAGCGAATAGCCCGTTACGTGGACGGTATGCTGTTCGAGCACATATCCGACAGAACCTTCAGGGCTCAATACAGAGAAGCAGGCGGATTCTGCAGAAACCATGCGGAATTTCTTCTCTCCTACAGGGACGGGCTCGCCGTTGCCATTCTCGGGCAAGGAGAACTCTCCGAAAAGATAGAGGACTTCAAAAAGAAAAAAATGCGTCGTTACAAGATGCCCTGCCCTGCCTGCGCAGAGCAGCAGCGCATAGAGGATGAATTCCTGACCTTCATAGCAGAAGCCCCGAAGCTTTCCAAGGAGGACGAGGAAGAACTGAAGACCCTGCTCACATCCGGAGCCGGTCTCTGCGCACCTCATTATGCCCGCATGGTGGAGCTGAGGAAAAGGCGCATACCAAAATGGTTCTCAGAATTCCAGGAAGACAAATATAAAAAACTTTTGGAACGCACGAACAGATTCATTGACTTCTCCGCATGGGGAAAGCAAAAAGAATTCGAATCTCTTCCTCCTGAAGATAAAATTGTCTGGAAAGAACTTGCATCAACCCTGCGAAGTTCTATAGAATAGGTAAAATCACCTATACGAAAAAAAATGAAAAACCTCATTGCTCAGCTGCATAATGTATAGGTGAAACAAATCATATCAAATGGGAGTAAATTGAAAAATGTCAGACTTTAAACCAATCAAAGCAGAAGAAATCTCAGACAACCTTATCAAAATGATAGGTTCCGACTGGATGCTCATCACTGCAGGAAACCGGGACAAATTCAACACTATGACCGCAAGCTGGGGCTTCGCAGGCTTTATGTGGAACAGGCCCTCCGCGATATGCTTCGTAAGACCGGAGAGATACACCTACAGCTTCATGGAGAGAGCTGATAACTACACGCTCTCCTTTTTCAGCGATGAATACAAAGATGCGCTCAAGCTCTGCGGTGCAAAATCAGGAAAAAACACAGACAAGCCGAAGGAAGCCGGCCTGACACCGAAATTCCTGTCCAACGGGACGGTCTCATTCGAAGAAGCCTCTATAATTCTTTCATGCAGGAAGGTTTACACAGATAACATCAAACCGGAGAACTTCCTTGTGCAGCACATCATCGACAATGTATATAACAAGGAAGGTTTTCACCGCATGTACATTGGTGAGATAACCCAGGTCCTTAAAAAGAACTGAGGAATCAAGGACAAACCGCGGCTTACGCCTCCAAGGTCAGAAAGCCGCGCACAAGTCCGACATCATAAAAAGACTGTCCCATAACAGAGCCTCTCCACAAGCCTTTAAAAGTTGAAGATTTTCACTTTTGCATCTATAATCAATTCATGAGCATGACAAAATATTTTGAGGATGCGGACACAGATTTCTTTTTCATATTCCACGAAAACTGCATTCTCGTGAAGACACAAATGAATGCCGGCGGCCTTGCCGACGAGCTGCCGGATGCGGATATATACAGAAAATGCATAGAACACCAGCTTGCAAAAGACTGGTTCACAGAACCCCAGAACAGGTACGCTGCCCTGAGCTTTGAGGATCCGCAGCTGCTACCGGCAGGCTATATCTGGGTACCACTGAGATCCTTGTTTGCGGCAGAGCATCCGGCAGCTCCCCTTGCCGCAAGAGCCGCCGGCATAATAAACTGGAGACTGTCCGTCCGTTTCTGCAGCTTCTGCGGAGGCCCCCTCTCCGACCATAAATACGAAACAGCCAGAAAGTGCACCCTTTGCGGACACGAATTCTATCCATCCATATCTCCCTGCATAATAGTCCTGGTGAAGAAAGAGGATAAGATGCTGCTAGCCCGTCATTTACAAAGGAATTCCAATGTTTATACCTGTCTGGCGGGCTACATGGAGCCAGGAGAAAGAATAGAAGAGTGCGTTGAAAGAGAAGTATTCGAAGAGACAGGAATAAAGGTAAAGAACATACGCTATACGAAAAGTCAGGCATGGCCTTTTCCTGACCAACTGATGATAGGCTGCAAAGCAGAATATCAATCCGGCGAGATAAGGGTCCAACAGTCAGAAATACAGGAAGCCAGATGGTTCTCATCTGATGAGCTTCCTGCCATACCTCCCCCAGGCTCCCTCGCCTGGGAGCTCATAACAGGAAAAATATAAGGAAAAGCTACTGTTTCATAAAAAACAGAGCCACTATCCCCACCAGCATGGAAGCGAAGAGAACTATAAGGACGACCGGCTTTGCGGCAGGGAAAACCTGCACTATGACTACAGACGCTACCATAAGGAAGGCTACGACGAACAGAAAGATACCGGCGACCTTCCCTATTTTCCTTACCTGGGCACTTTTCTTCTCTTTTTCAGAAAGCTTTTTATAACCCACTATAAGCTCAAGGAATTTCCCCCTTACCAGGAAAATTCCCAGAACGACAAATAGCAGAGAAAGAACAAAAGTCAATATCGTCGTGAACACAACCATAATCACTCAAGCCCCAGAACTTCTTTCCTGTATTTAGTACCCAGCTCTGTCAGCTTGAATTTCTGAATCTTACCGCTTCCAGTCATAGGAAACTCATCAAGGAACATAATAAGCTGCGGCCATTTGAATTTAGATATCTTTCCGCGGCAGAACTCTATCACATCCTCTTCCTTCAAGGACATTCCCTCATGAAGAATGATAAAGGCCCCTGTAATCTCGCCATACTTCTTGTCCTTGACGGCAGCAACCTGAATATCCTTTATCTCCGGCATATTGATAAGGAATTCCTCAATCTCCCGTGGATAAATATTCTCACCGCCCCGGATTATCATATCCTTGATGCGGCCTGTGATACGGAAATTCCCGTCCTCATCCTTAACTCCAAGATCGCCAGAATGCAGGTAGCCGCTCTCATCGATAGTCTCAGCAGTCGCCTCCGGCATCTTATAATAGCCCTTCATGACATTCCAGCCCCGGCAGCACATCTCGCCCTGAACTCCCACAGGGCACTCCTTACCGGTCTCCGGGTCAAGGACTTTTACCTCTATTCCCTCAAAGGCATCCCCTACAGTGTTGGCCTTAACCTCCACACTGTCATTCCAGTGGCTCTGGGTCATTCCAGGACTTGATTCAGTAAGTCCGTAGACAGAGGTAATCTCCGGCATATGCATCTTATCTATCACTGTTTTCATGAGTTCCACAGGAACTCCGGATCCGGCCATAATACCCGTGCGCAGCGAGGACATATCGAACATGCTGAACATAGGATGGTTCAGCTCCGCAATGAACATGGTCGGAACTCCATAAAGCGAGGTGCACTTTTCCTTTTGTATGGAAGCAAGAGCCACAAGCGGGTCAAAGCTTTCCAAGAGCACGTGAGTCGCTCCATGTGTAAGGACAGCCATAACCCCAAGAACAATGCCGAAGCAGTGGAAAAGCGGAACAAGAAGGCAGAGACGGTCATTTTCCGTGTAGCGCATACGCTCACCTATGATGAAGCCGTCGTTGACTATATTATAGCTCGTAAGCATAACACCCTTAGGAAAGCCTGTCGTACCTGACGTATACTGCATATTAACGACGTCGTGGGGGGAAACATTTTTCTCTATCTCGTGAATGATGTCGATATCAACGTGGTTTCCCAGCAAAAGAAGCTCGGGGGTTGAGTAAAGCCCGCGGAATTTCTCAGGTCCCATGAAAACAACATTCTTAAGGCATGGGAACCTTTCTGATTTAAGGCAGCCCCGCTCGTAAGTATCGAGCTCAGGAACAAGCTCCTTGATCATCTGGACGTAGTTAGAGTCCTTCATACCGTCGGAAAGACACAGGGTCTTAAGATCTGACTGCTTGACAAGATATTCCAGCTCATGAAGCTTGTAGCTTGTGTTCACAGTGACAGCAACGGCTCCAAGACGCGCGCACGCGAACATGTAAGTAAGCCAGTCCGGAACATTTGTCGCCCATATTCCAAGATTGTCACCTTTGCGTACTCCGATCGCATATAATCCGCAGGCTAGATTGTCAACGCGCTTGTCGAACTCAGCATATGTGAAACGAAGGTTTCTGTCGGCATAAACCATGAATTCGTGGTCTGGATTGGCCGCTGTTTTTTGGCGCAGCAGCTGATTAAGTGTCAAATCTATCATAATAGAAAGATAACAAAAATGAAGTATTTATGCAAGGTATTAAGTATTTTTTAAATTCCCAAAAAAACTGCTTTCGTTATTCCCACAGATTACATTTTATGATAATTTTCCTACTATGAAGAAGTTGATTTTTTTTCTGCTGCTTTTCACAGCACTTTCAAGTGTGGTGGCCGTCCCCAAGCTTACAGACAGAGAGCTGGAGATCATAAAGAAAATAACGGATGACCGCATAGATTTTTCCTGCATGCCGGTAAGCGAGGCCCTTTCGAAATCCATACAATACAGGACGGATATTCTTGAGCATGCGGAGAAAAACAATTTCTCAGAACAGGCTAAACTTATAATAGACAACATGACGACGGTGGAAGTCCATACTCATCTATACGAAAAGGACATCAAGAATCCGGAACTGAAGGGGAATGTAACCCCAAGAATCAAAAAAGCCGCTGACTGGATAGAGGACCATAAGGAAGACAGCGGGATTTCCGCATACATGTACTATACGACAGCCGATATCATCTCCTGCGGCTTAAGCTTCATGTCCCTGGGAGACATACTATCATACGGACTGAAGATAAAGGACTTCTACATAGAGGCTGTTGAACTGGACCCCACCTGCTCCATGGCATATTCCGGCCTGGCACAATGGTATTATTATGCGCCGGGATTAAGCGGGGGAAGCACAAAAAAAGCATACACAAACTTTGAGCTTTCTCTTAAACATGCTTATACAAGGGGTGAGAAATTCACCGCTACAATATTCATGTCCCAGTCACTTTACGACCAGAAGAAATACACGGAAGCAAGGAAGCTTCTGGAAGATGCAGATAAAATGCTTCCAGGCAGCAGACTGGTCAGCTACATGAAAAAACTGAATGACGCAGATTACTGTTATTTCTACTATGTGGTGAACAGAGAAAAGGTGGAGAAAAAACTAGGTTACACCCAGTAAACCCCATCTCAATATTTTTCCAAAAAATTCGATATACTTATTTTTTACACAAATAAGTAAATTTCCCTCTACCATTACTCCAGAACATCAATTATAATTATTCTTACAAGGATTGTGCTAAATCTATATAGAAGGAGGAAAACCTCAAACAATTGAAGGTGTAATATGGTACAACTTTTTTGATGGGGAAAGAAATTTTTTATGGGTAATAAAAAACAAATGAGAGTCTTGTTGTCAGTCAAGATACTTATAATGTTCCTGTCAGTTCTTCTGATAGCAACGATTACTATAGGAGCGGTGGCATACAAGACATCTTCAAGCGGAATAACAGAGAGTGTGGACAACCACTTCACCGCAGTCACCACTGACCTTGCGAACCAGATAGCGGCTTTGAACGAAAAGCATTTCACGGCACTGCACTTCATAGCTGAACTGGAAAACATGAAAGATGAGTCTATTTCCCTAGAGGAAAAACAAAGAGAGCTTTCTAACATCGCACCGGCATTCGGCGGTCACTATCAGAACGTAGCTTTCTACAATGCCAGCGGGGATGCTATAGTCGCCGACGGAAGGCACATGAATTTTGCCACCCGTCCTTATTTCACAGAAGCTTTCGCAGGCAAAGACTACGTATCCGATCCTGTATTAAGTCCAGTAACAGATAGTATACTACAACACTACAGCGTTCCTGTTTACAACCATGACGGTAAAGCCATAGGAGCCATCGTAATGGTAATCAGCGACAGCCTCCTTATAGACGTAATTCAGGAAGTAGACTTGGGAGGAGGAATGCATCCTTCCGTCATAAACTACGTCGCAGGAACAACAATCGCGAACATAAATGAGAACACGGACGAAAACTCCGAGGCCGGTGAGATGGAGATGGATGACACACAGGGCCTAGGACTCGTGCTTTCAAATATTTTCCAAGGTCTGGAGGGAGTCACGGACTTCGTGGACCCTAACATCAATGTCCATCTTATAGCAGCCTATAAGAGAGTTCCGAATACAGACTGGACAGTATTCGCGGTAGCCCCTTACGAAATATACTTCAATACGTTGACGACCATGCAATCCCTTCTTTTCATAATAATAATAGCTACTATAGTACTTTCGGTCTTGATATCCCTCATCCTTGTAAGACTTCTGGTAAAACCATTAAAGACAGTAAAGGACTCTATCTCTAAGATAGCCAGCGGCAACGCAGACCTTACGCAGCGTATTCCCTCCGCTACGAACGATGAGATAGGAGACGTAGTAGACGGCTTCAACGACTTCGTGGAAAAACTTCACGGCATAGTTTCGAACCTTCAGGAGACAAAGACCAACCTCATAGCCGTGGACGACAACCTGCAGGTAAGCACCCAGGAGACCTCTTCCTCCATAACAGAGATCATCTCCAACATAGAGAGCGTAAACAAGCAGATCCTGAACCAGGCCAACTCCGTCGACGAGACG
>JAILBN010000089.1 GCA_024680915.1 Treponemataceae bacterium
GCTGCAATAGAAATTTCCTTGATAAACTTTGTAAAAAGCTGACCGCGTTTTGCATCAGCTGCACCTTTGGCGTGTTTAATTGTCGCCCATTTACTATGTCCAGACATCGGAACTCCTTATATAACAGCCATAACCACATAACAAGCCTGATTAAGCTGCTTTTAAAAGTATGAAAATTAAAAGATTAATTCATAATAACATAAACAAAAAAAACGTGTCAATTACCAAACAAATGCAAAAAACCGCAACGTATGCGTATTTTTACAAAACTTATAAAAACTTGTTCATTAACAGCCATGAACTTAGTAAATATCAGGCTTTGTTCTCATAAGCGCATCTTTTTATTCCCCTTGTTATTATATGGAGTGATATGTTACAATAATGAATATGCCAAATGAAACAGAAACGTACATAATAGCTGAAATAGGGACTTCCCACGGAGGTTCCCTTGAGAAAGCTTATAAGCTGATTGATGCAGCAAAAAAAGCAGGAGCTGATTGTGCTAAATTCCAATGGATATATGCGGATGAAATCTTACATCCTAAAACTGGATATGTACAACTTCCCACCGGTTCTGTAAGTCTGTATGAACGTTTCAAAGCTCTCGAGCAACCAGTTTCATTCTATAAGAAAATCCAGCAATACACAAAACAGCAAGGTTTGGATTTCGGTTGCTCCCCCTTCGGACTAAAAAGCCTAAAAAAGCTTTATTCTCTGAATCCGGACTTGATTAAAATAGCCTCACCGGAGCTGAATCATTACCCCATGCTTAAGGAATTAGTACGATTAGAAAACTGCTGGTTAAGAAAAAAGATTCCTGTCGTACTTTCTTCTGGGGTTTCGCTATTGTCAGATATAGAAAAAGCATTAGCAATACTAAAACCATTAATACACAACTCCCATAAGTCAGATAAAAAGCTTCCATCTCTCTCTCTTCTTCATTGTATAACTAGCTATCCTGCACCAGAGTCGGAATACAATCTCTCTACGATTGCGACTCTTTCAAATATGTTCGGAATAGAAACGGGAGTGAGCGATCATTCTCTAGATCCATTACTCGTTCCTCTGGTCTCTGTCGCAGCAGGAGGAAAGATCATAGAAAAACATATAACCCTCAGCAAAGAAACCGATGGACTTGATGATCCTGTGGCGCTGACGCCCGATGAATTCGGACTCATGGTGAAAAATATAAGGAAGATTGAGACTCTTGACCATGATATGCTTATAGAAGAACTATGTGAAATGTTCGGAGAAGATGTCTTGGAAACAGTGATGGGTGACGGACAGAAAAAGCTTGCACCTTCTGAACTCCAGAACTATACCAGGACTAACAGATCCATCCATGTCATGAAAGACATGACAGCAGGACAAAAAATCCGCAAGAAAGACATAGCAGTCCTAAGGACAGAGAAAATTCTTACACCAGGCATGTCCCCGGAGTTTTTCTATGATATAATAGGAAAACACCTTAAATCTGACATATCCTCCGGAAGTGGTCTTTTACAGGAAATGATTTTCTGAAATGTATAACGATTATATACATGGAGCTGTAAAAAATGAAAAGAAATCGAAAAGGGTTATTTTTGTCAATGACAGCCGTCTTGACTGTGCTGTCTTTTCTCCTCTGCTGCTCAAAACAATTACCAGAGAACAGCTCAAACCTAAAGGATGCCACTTCTGCCGAAGAATCTAAGACAGCTTCTGATTCTGTATCAGGGAAGGAAACCCCTGCAATATCCCAGGAGACGATTCCCGACTCCTACCTGCAAGACACTTTCATAGAACCAAATGATTTTTTTACCCTCGATTACACGCCCTATCTTCCAGAATCCGAAGCGGCTTTATTAAATAAAACAAAGACAGAGACAATTGTTTCCAGAAGCAATGAAGGACAAGGATCAGAATCCATTATCCCAGGGCTTCGTGAGATACAGGAATACCAGACAGATTATTCCACAAAAAAAGCAGCTCCGGTAGGGTCTTCCGTCCAGTCATTCCTTCAGACAGGGAACAGATCAGCATCTGGTACATTTACCGTAGAAGATTGGGGACCTCAAGGCATTATTCCCGGTGACATACGAAGACCCTCCTTCTATGTTCTTTTTTCAGAACCTGTAGTACAGCTGACCGCACTCACTGAACAAGCCTCCTCCTCTCCCTACATGGAGATAGAGCCCCCCCTTGAAGGGGTCTACCGCTGGTATGGAACAAGTCTTCTCAGCTTCGATGCTACGGAAGACTGCAATCCAAGACAAGTATACAAAATAAAGCTGAACACGGAAATGAGATCCCATGATGGTAAAAGACTGGCGGGCATAAGCGAATTCGAGACCCAGGCCGCACCTTTGGAAATAGAGTGGTACCAGCCAGGCTTTAATTGGAGCATCAGGAATAAGGAATATGTGGACACTCTTGATGTTCCGCCAGAAGCAGCAAAGGAATTAAGGGTACAGTTCAACTATGACGTTGATGCTGCAGAAATTGAAAAAATATCAGTTATAAAGGTCGCAGGCCAAGAGGCCTCTTTCACAGTCACCCAATCTCTCCCGGACACTGTCACCTATGATATAAAATCGCCTATCCCTTTTGAGTCTACTGTCATCCTATCAATAACTGATAATGACAAGGAAGCTCTTAAAGCTCAATATGCTACTCTTCAGGAATTCCACCTGGACAGCAGCTACCCAGGAAGCTCTTATGGAAAACACACGAATCCAGTGAACATCTATATGTCTCATCCTTTGAACGAGGCTTCTGTTCTGGATAACATCACCACACAGCCCTACATGCAGATAACTAAAGACAATATCAATGTCTCTGGAAACGTATTGATGCTCTATGGACTGCCTGTTGCATTCGGTGAGACATATACCATAGAGATAGACAAAGGCCTGGAGGATATATACGGAAGAAAACTTGGCAAAAAAGAAAGTATAAAAGTCGAAGTCCCGGATGCCAACAGCTACGTGCACTTCCAAAACTCAGGAATACAGATATTGGAAGCTCAGTTTCCCCACAAAATGCTCTTTGCCTACCAGAATATAGATGATGCTTCCCGTTACAGACTTGAAGCCACGGATACACCTCTAAATGCTTACAAAGACTATGACAAAATACAAATACAAAAGGATTCAGAAGGAGCCGTGGAGCTTCAGACGGAGCCCCGTAATACCAGCATATTCCAGGAGGTGAACCTTGACCCCTATCTTAAGGATGGTAAGGGAGCCGTTTATTTCGAAGCTTTGGTAAACATGGAGACTACCAATTACAATGGAGAAAAAGAGAAATACAAAAGCACGAATTCCACGACGATACAAGTTACAGACTTGGGAGTCACAGCCAGAGTAGGTATAAATAAGACAGCAGTCCTTGTCTCCAGAATATCCGACGGGAAACCAGTAGAAGGGGCAACTGTCTACCTTTACAAGAACGGAACGAAAACAAGGCTTTCTGATTTGGATAACGGCGGATATTTTGCAAAGGCTATATCCAACGCCGCAGGACTTGCGGTACTGGAATACAGTACGGAAGAAGCAGAGGAATTCTTCAAGAACGAGAATTACTCCATGGACAACAATCCTGCACTTTATGTAGCGACAGCAGATGATTCTGTAACCTTCTTCCCTGACAGCCACAGCCCCTGGAGACACGACGTCTATTATACTTCCGAAATAGCAGATGCATTCGCTCCTGTCCAGAAAACATTCATGTTCTGTGACAGAGGTCTCTACAAACCTGGAGAGACCGTGACCTTCAGAGGGATAGACAGGGACAAGCAGGCAGGCTCCTATACACCCTACAAAGGAAAATTCACTATATTCCTGGAGGATTATTCTTGGTGGGAGGCAGAGATTTATGACTCTTTATCCGAGGAAACATCAGAAACAGGAGGCTTCTACGGTTCCTTCACTATACCGGAGGATCTTGAGCCCGGTACATATAAACTTAGGTATCAAAGAGAAGGCTCTACAGAACCATCTTACTACGACCCCTATATCGAGCTGAAAGTAGCCTATTTCGAAAGGCTTAAGTTCCAGACTTCCATTGATATGCCTTCCACACCTATCATTGCCGGGGACAATATCCCGGCATCCCTGGAAGCATCCTATCTGGCGGGAGGGGTCCTTTCATCCGCAAGCTACCAAACCGACTGGTTCAGGGAGCCTTGGTATTTCACATCAGAAGAAGAGGATTTCAAAGATTTCCGTTTCGGGCCTTCAGACACCTCCGAGAACAGGACATATATCTCCAGTGAGGAAGGAAGTCTGGACGCAGAGGGCAAGGCGGAACTTTCCTGCAAAACAGGAGGGGAATCTCTGAAAGGCGTACCTTACAGCTACAGACTGTCGGCAAATGTGACAGATGCCTCCAACCAGCTTATCTCAAAATCGAAATCTACCATCGTCCACCCAGCATCCTTCTATGCCGGGCTTATGAAGGAAGCTTCTCCCTCTGCCTTCCCCAGTACAGGAGAAAACCTTACTTTCAAATATAAGCTTGCATTCCCGGACGGCAAGGCCGTCTCACAAAGGGAGAACATGACGAAGACCATGACAGCCCTTGCGGGAGAAAGTAGGATTCTTGAAGTAAAGCTCTTCAGGACTGATTGGAATCTTGTAAAACAACAGGGTATAGGAGGAAACGTATACACTCGTTACGAAAAAGAAGAAGTTGAGGAATACTCCACTAAAGTCAAGCTTGAAGCAGAAGGGTCCTTAAAGGTAACTCCGAAGCAGGCCGGATATCATACCCTCCGTATTTCCACGAAGGACAGCCAAGGAAGGAGCGTACTGACAGACTACACTTTCTTTGTGACAGGAAGTGGTGCCTACAATTGGTACAGCACATCGGCGGCCTCCCTCAGACTTACCCCCGACCAGTCTCAATACAATCCAGGTGACACGGCTCATATCCTTCTTGAAAGCCCCCTTCCCTCTGGTGATTACCTGATAACCACAGAAAGAGAAGGCATATTCACAGAAGAAGTCCGTCATTTTGACAACAGCATTCAGGTCCTGGACATTCCTGTTGCCAGGAACTACGTCCCTGTATTCTATGTCTCAATAAGCTCCTACTCAGTAAGAACAGAAGCTCCCCATTATGAATACGGGGAAAAAGATGTGGATAAACCCCAGGGATACTACGGGGTGACCCCTGTTTATGTGAACCCTTACGTAAAAGCTTTTTCTCTGAATATAGACACAGGAAGCCAAGCCTATAGACCCGGGGAAGAGGTGACTGTAACCATAACCGCGACAAAGGGCGGCAAAGCCCTTGAGAATGCGGAGATAACCCTGATGGCCGTAGACAGGGGAGTTCTTGATCTGATTGACTATCACGTACCGGATCCTATCAATTTCTACTATCAAGAGGGGAATTTCCCTCTTTGTGTAAAGGGAGGAGATGACCGCTCCTATCTTATGGATCCTGTGGTCTATGAGACAAAAAATCTTGCTGGAGGAGATGCAGAGGGAAGCGGGGACAAGGCGGAGGAAAGGAAGGACTTTAATCCTACGGCTGTTTTCGAACCAGTCCTGAAAACTGACAAAGAGGGAAAGGCAGTATGCAAGTTCAAGCTGCCGGACACTCTTACCACATATCGCATAACCGTTTTCGGCGTAAACGGAGAGCTTCTTGCCCTCCAGGAAGATGAATTCCTAGTCAAAAACCCAATCAATGTACAGCAGGTCATGCCCCGGAGGCTCAGAATAAGGGACACTGCAGAAATGGGAGTCATTCTATCCAATCTCGACAGCATAGCCCACGAAATGACCGTATCACTCCATTTTGAGGAAGCAGAAGCCTCTTCAGAAAACGGAGTCGCAATAAAAACAGGCCTGGCTATCGTAGACGGAGAAAGCAGTCACACTGTCACAGTAGGAGCAGGAAGCACCATAGCCCTTTATTTTGATGGAGCCGCAGTAGAAGACGGTACAGTAAACGCAGTATTCACAGCGACTAGTGAAGGTATCCTTAACGAAAGGATAATATGTCCCCTCATTATAGAAAAGCCCTATATTTACGAGACCTTCTGCACCACAGGCGTAGTCTCGGAAGAAGAGGAGCACGGGGAGGAGAATGTCCTGATACCTTCTTTCGCCGAGGAAGGCAAAGGCTCAATCTCCATTACACTTGATGCCACACGCCTGGGAACCCTGGGAAGTGCCGTCAACTATGTTTTCTCCTATCCTTACGGCTGTCTAGAGCAGCAATCGGCAAAAGTGCTGCCTCTTGTTCTGTTTGAGGAATACCTAGATGTATTCGGAATGGAGATGAGTGAGAAAATCTCGGACGTAAGAAGCTGCGTGAAAGCTTTCTTCAAAAACTGGGCTGACTGTCAGCTCGCAAACGGCTCGTTCGGATACTGGCCGGAATCCACCACAGGAAATCCCTTCGTAACGGCCCGTATTGCCCATATCCTGCAGCTTGCGTCAGAAAGAGGCTACACAAATAAAGATATATGCATAAACAGGCAGGCTCTAATAAAAGCTTTGAAGCTCTTCCTTAAAGAAGATACTTACCAGTATCCAATATCAGATTATGAAAAGGCATATATCTACTATGTACTTGCCATATCAGGGGACAGATCCGTTACTGAAAAAGACCTTAAGACGCTGACAGAGGACAGCCAGACTCCTATATCGGAGCTTGTCTACACAGCCCTTGCTTCTTACAAGCTCTTCGGAAAGAATTCACCTCTCGTAAAAGACTCTTTTGAAAGGACAAGGGCATTTATCCGCCCCGGCACCAGGGGGGCAGACATAACGTATCCTGAAATGGATGAGCTATACGCCCCCTATGCAGGTTCTAAAGATGAACAGCTGGCCTTGCTGGTTAAATTCTACACTATGCTGGACCCTGAGGACGAGATGATATCCAGGCTTATCTTCACCTTGCTCAACAATCAGAAAGCCGGATACTGGAGCAATACTGCCACTACCGCATCTGTACTGGACGCCTTCTATACAGTAATAAAGACAAATAAACTTGACTCTTTAGATATTACAGCAGCTGCAGGACTGGGAAGCACCCAGCTTGCAAAGACAAAATTCGAGGGTCCTGCCTCACAACCTTATAAGGTTGAACTGCCCTTCAGCGATGACATATTCAAAGGCCTGAAGACAGGAATAACCCTGCCTCTTACCTTCTCCCGCTCCGGCACAGGATCCTTGTATTACACCGCAAGCCTGACATATCCTCTGCCCTATGAGAATCTTTTAGCCAGGGATGAGGGAATAAGTGTCTCCTATATCATATATGACGACACGACAGGTGAAGAGATTGAACCGACGCACATATCATCTTCCTTACAGGAACTTCAAAGCGGAAGGATATACAGGGCAAAGCTCACTATATCCTCCCCACGAGACAGAACTTTCTTGGCCATAAGGGTTCCTGTGCCATCTGGAGCAGAAATTTTAGACCCGACCTTCATAACGACACCCATAGTTTCAGGAGAGACAGAGGAAGAATATGATTACAGGAGATATTACGACCACAACGCCATATACGACAATGAGATCCAATATTTCTGGGATTCCTTCGAGAAAGGTTATACTTCGACCACCTTCAAATTCCGTGCGGTGAGAAGAGGTGTATACCCTACTCCTCCTGTAACAGCGGAATGTATGTATGAACCAGAGGTCCTGGGACGTACTGAAGGTCTTTTGTACACGATAAAATGAAACTGAAAGTCCCCAAAAAGAAACCCGCAAAAGCATTGCTCCTTTTGCTTGCTTTCGCGGTGCTTCTTGGTATAAGCCTCTTTCTCCTGCTGAGCTTTTCCCCCTATCCTGAAATTCAGGCTTTTCTCCAGAAAAGCTACAGCACGGCGGTTTTCGACAGAGACGGGATACTCCTACAGGTGCTTCCCCTTGATGATGGCCTGAGACGGCAATACACTCCCTTGGAAGAAATTCCAGAAGTGCTGGTCTCCTCCTTCATCCAAGCCGAGGATAAACGCTTTTACGAGCACCACGGGGTTGATTTTATTGCAATTATACGGGCCTTATTCCAGAACATCTCCGACAAAAGGATAGTAAGCGGAGCCTCCACTATTACCATGCAGCTGGCACGACTTATAAGTCCCAGAGAAGACAGGAATTTAGCCATCAAGATAAAGGAAGCCTTTGACGCACTTCGGCTTGAATGCAGACTTTCGAAAAAAGAGATTCTCGACCTTTACCTTAACAATGTTCCTTTCGGATTCAACACAGAGGGAGTAACCTCCGCAGCAAAAACCTTCTTCTCCAAGGAGCTCAATGAGCTTTCAGAGGCAGAAATACGATGTTTATCCGTAATCATAAGACGTCCCAGCTCTTATAATCCACTGAAAGAGCCTGAAAAATGCACCAATGCAGTAATGGATGTTTTCGGGAACGATATAGAAGAGGACACGATCCTGAAGGCTGCCAGACAAGCCTGCTCTTACGACTATCCTTTTCTTATGCCCCATTATATAAACTTTCTTAAAGCTGAATATCCTCAAGAGTTCTCAGGAAAAAAAGCGATAAGACTCTCCGCATCTGCCTACCTTCAGGGATATATAGAGGAACTTCTTACCACCTCCGTAAAGAAATTCGAATCAAACAGAATAACCAATGGAGCAGTCCTTGTATTGGACACAAGAACTGCGGAAATCCTGGCATGGGCCGGAAGCAGCAGTTTTCAAGATGAGACGAACAAAGGTCAGCTTGACGGAGTAACGGTACCAAACCAACCAGGCTCCAGCATGAAGCCCTTCCTCTATGCCCTGGCTCTGGACAAGGGTTACCTGCCTTCTGATATCCTACCGGACATACCTACTGACTTTGGTTTCGAGGAGCTTTATATTCCCCAGAATTTTAACAACAGGTTCAACGGTCCTGTAAGGATGAGAACGGCCCTTGCCTCAAGCCTGAACGTACCAGCTGTATATCTTCTTAACAGGATAGGTATAAAAAGCTATCTTTCAAAGCTTTTCCAGCTGGACTTCCAATCCTTAAAGCAGGCTGACCCCGGGCTGGGATTAGCCTTGGGGAATGCGGAAGTAAGTATTTACGAGCTGGCAAGCGCCTTCAGCGTCTTTCCCAGGGATGGAATTTTCATAAGCCCCTCATACAACAAAGAGCAGGCAGCCATAAAAGAGAAAGCAGCCTATTCCGTTTACAGCAAAGACACCGCCCGTATTATATGCAGCATTCTATCCGATGCTAATTCCCGTTCTACAGGATTCGGCTTTTCCACTGTATTCCAAACCCCTTTCTCATCCATTTTCAAAACAGGAACAGCCAACCAATACCAGAACATAACAGCACTTGCAGCTACTCCCCTTTACACAGTCGGTGTATGGATGGGCAATTTCACAGGAGAAACAGTCATAGGAAAGACAGGAAGCTCAATTCCGGCCTCCATGGCAAAGGAAATACTTTGTTTCCTACAAGGGGCCCGCGAAGTTCCCTTCAAAGAGCCTGAACAATTCAAAAAAGAGAGAATATGCTCCCTTTCAGGGAAAAAAGCAGGAGACTTATGCCCCACATCCCTGTATGAATATATTCCGGTTGCAAGCATCGCAGAAGAGAGTTACTGCGACTGGCATACAGGAACAGGAATAAAGTATCCTGCGGAATATGAGAAATGGCTGCTGATGAAGACCAGGACGGGAACTGCAGACGGGAAAACATCAACTTTCTCCATAGTTTCGCCTAAGGACGGTAGTGTTTTTTTTCACGACCAGTCATCCGCCTTGAATAAGCGGCAGAATCTTTCCCTGGAGTTTTCCGGAGGAGCTGAGGACTCAATGCAGCTTAAAATATCAGACGGAGAAAACCTTATGGAGACTACCCTGAACCGACCCTTCATAATTTCAATTCCCATAAGAAGAGCTTCATACACAATAGAGGCCGTATGCGGAGCAGAGACTGTGGAATCAAGGTTCTCAGTACGTTGAGAGCAGAAGGAAAGAAGGTAGATACTAGGGATAAATCTCTCTTGACGGCAGACAAGGATTTATTTTATACTTCACGCATGTATGGATATTTAAAGAAAGCCGTCATTATTTTTCTTATTGCTTTTTCATTCATTGGTTTTCTTTACAGCGAAACCTATTACAATACTATTTCCTTCCATACTCAGATATATAACCGTCTGAAAATTGATGGCTACGCTCCCATCCGGCAGCCCCTTTTAAGCTCGAATTCCACACAGTTCCCATACAACGTAATCATAAACTCTGCAGATCCGGGAAGCAATCTTTGCATAATAACGGACTCAACTTTCGCTATAAATAATATCAACCTGCTTGAAGATTTGTCGAATTATGCAGAAATAGCAATAACAGTAAATGACACTTCTTTTCTGCCGGATGACATAGCGATAGATATGCCGGCAGGAATCAGGGCATATGTAGCCTCTCTGCAATATCCGGAAGATACTGCTCTTCTTATTCTCTCTCCTGACGAGAATCTGACAGGGGAGAAATGTATCATAGTTCCAGGAGCTGCCGGAAAGCTTACTCCCTACAGTTTCTTCAAGAACACTATAGATTCGATGCAGAATCAGTCCATTTCTTTCTCGCTGAAAAACAGTTTTCTTTCTTTATACAGGCTTAATGTTACTGATTACTCGAAAAAACTTGATGTATGCCTGAAAGAGGGATGTCAGGCGATCCAGGTTGATTTCTCACCGGAAATAAAAAAATCCACCCTGGCCTCTTTTGTGGAAAACTTGTTGAAGGAATTAAAAAACACAAAGGTTGACAGGAACACAAACTACACCTTTATCAGACTGGGTGTCAAAAACATAATAATCCCAGAAATGTTCAGCACCATAGTCCTGGTTCTCATGACAGGAACTATACTATTTTTCCTATGCGGACTTTCTTTCACGTTCGGTAAAAAGAAGGATCAGCACAGGATGGAGTTCATAAAATATTGGCCTCTTGTTCCCATAGTCGCTTTTATGTTTACGATTCTTTTTTATGCGGCTCAGTTCACTACCCTTGTGGTAGTAAAAAATTGGGAACACTATCCTGTTTTCACCTTCCTTTATAAATTGCTTATCACCTGTTGGTTTTTCCGTATTTTTACCCTTCTCAGACATATAATAAAAATTCCATGCACAGACTTCATATACGGATATCTTCTTGTCATATCCTGCCTTTTGAATATCTATGTGTTCTCTGCAATCGATTTATCTTTGTTTATACCCCTCGCGGCTGTCTGTATCATCGCATATTTATCCAGGATGACAAAAAAATTAACTGTTCTCTTATTATTCACAGTTCTTACTATTGCTCCCGTAATCATTTTCTGCATCCTTTCCTTACCCTATATCCAGGAAGATGCTCTTCTAAAGCTTTCTGATGCTTCATTCTTGATCAACGCGATGTTCTCCATACTTATACTACCCTTCACCTTCATGGTCGTAAGGATATTCGTAAGCACGGGAATTCCTGGAAGATTACCGGGAAGGAAAAGGCGTATTATAGGCGAGACTATCAGAACCGTTGTAATTACCCTGATCCTTATAACCTCAGCAGCAATTGTCACCAGGACCATAAAAACAGAGGAAACAGAACAGGTTTTCCATATAGAGGAAAAATCAAATGTACTTATATCATCTTTGAGAAAAGAGGAAAAAAAGGACAGGACCGACTTCGAGCTTGTGATATCATCCTCTCTACCGGTCATAAGATATGATATCTCGGCAGACTCAGAAACAGCCATGCCATTTTTCTATACAAATTTTCCTTACGAATACAATTCCTCCGATGGAAACATAGTCTTCCTGCTTGATGAGAATCCTCCTGCACCCTTCGTGCTCACAGGCTCCATAGCTCCTTCAAGCTCCATAACATTCACCGTCACTTCATATATGCATGACGAAAACAACATTTACAGGGAAGATAAAACACTTTCTCTTTCTTCAGGCGGAAGATAGGACCAATATGCAAAGGAATTTCTTTCTACATGTCGACTTAGACGCTTTTTTTGCCTCTGTGGAACAGCTTGATAACCCTGAGTACAGGAATAAACCCGTTATAGTCGGCGGCTTCCCAGGCGACAGAAGGAGCGTCGTCTCGACCTGCTCCTATGAAGCCCGCCGGTATGGTGTTCACTCTGCTATGCCCACTGTAAAAGCAAAAAAGCTTTGCCCCAATGGAATATTCCTGAGAGGCAGGATGAAAAGATATCATGAGATATCCTATCAAGTCATGTCGATTTTCAAGGACTTCTCACCGGATGTGCAGCAGATGTCAGTAGATGAAGCTTTCATTGACTTGACAGGAACGGAGAAACTATTCGGACCTCCAGAAGAAACAGCCTTAAAACTCAAGGAAAGAGTAAGGACGGAGACTGGTCTTACGGTTTCAGCGGGACTCGCCGCCAACCGATATGTAGCAAAGATAGCTTCCGGTATATCAAAACCAGACGGATTCTTCCAAGTAAAAGAGGGAGAAGAAGAGGACTTCATGCTGTCACTGCCTTTAGACAAACTTTGGGGAGCCGGAACAAAGACAAGACAAAGACTCAATTCCTTCGGATTTTTCACCATGAAGGATATTCATAGGGCATCCATATCTACTCTTACCACTCTTTTCGGTTCCCATGCTGGAAATTTCCTATACAATGCAGTAAGGGGAAAAGACGTAGAGACTTTCTCAAATGAGGCTAAAAGTCATTCCATAAGCGCAGAGCAGACCTTCCCCTTCGATCTTACAGATACCTATATCATAGAGACGGAGCTGCTGGAGCTTTCCTATGATGTTTTTTTCCGACTCCTAAAAGAAAACTGCAACGGGAAAACCGTCCAAGTAAAAATACGATACGAAGACTTCATCACAGTAACAGTAAGCGGTACTTACCCAAGGAATGTTTCCACATCCGACGATCTATTCGAAAAAGCCTGCGGTCTTTTCCGGAAAAAATACGAAGCAGGCAGAGGCATACGCCTGCTGGGACTTGCAGTACAGAATCTGAGCAGGGGCATGGAAGATTCCCAAGGAGAGCTTTTTGATTTCGGGGAAGAAAAAAAGAAAGCTGTGGAAAAAGCTGTCTATTCGATGCAGAAAAAAGACAAGTCACTTCACGTAAGAAAAGCCAGGAATCTCATCAACAAAAATTGAAGTTACTCCAAAGGTGCAAAATATCCTGTCTCTGCCCGTCCAGACCGGTTAAGAAGGTAAACTTCCAGTTCTACAGGCAGATAGCTTCTTCCAAAATCTGTAGGCATACCGGATGTATAGGAAAGAGTATAAATGCCTGAAGGTATGTCCAGGAGATCGCCGACTATAGAGGAAATACCTTCGCTGCGGTACAGATAATATTCATCTCCGCCTGTATTTTCCGTGATGTAGGCAAGCTCATCAGTCACAGCCTGCTGAACAGTAGAAAGCAAGGCGAAAGAAATGCCGTTATTATTGAGATAGGCCGAAAGATCTGACAGAGTATAGTTGGAGAATGCACTTCCTGTCACATTTCCGTCTGTAATAAATACGATCGCACGCTTGTGCTCCCCATTAACAAGGTCGTTGGCCGCAAGCCTTATGGCAAGGTCTGTAGAACATAGGTCGGAATACTCTGTCTTTATATCTTTCATACTGAAGTTCAGCATATCAGAGGGAGAAGATATTATCTCTGACGTCGGGATATAGCCTGAGCTTACAATGCGCAGGGTACCCTTCCCCTTCATGGAAGCAGCTATCTCCCTGACCGCGTATTGGACATCAGACTCGAAAGCCTTCATACCAGAGGATCTGTCTATAATTATAGTGATATCACAATTCTCATTAAGGTCCGCGCTGCCTGTAAGCATAGGATTAGTAACAGCATATTTATCCTCGGTGATAAAGAAATTTATGTCGGAAAGCCCTACCACAGGCTGCCTACGCCTGTTCTCCACACGTACCTCAAGATCCACGTTAGGGAAATTGTCAGCGTTGACACGGCATATTTCCACATAAAGTCCCCCGATCAGCTCCGGCATACGGGAAAGGACATAAAGCTCGTTGGACTTAAAATCGGCAGCAATGATATTTCCGTTTGCATCCTCTTCAGCACAAGTTATCCAAGAGGGACCGTTACCAGTATCCGCGACAAGCACAGGAGCTCCTGTATCTATACTCACAGAATAGATTTTCGATCCGTCACAGATCATAAGCCCGTCCTTATAAACACGCATTGCCTCAGGATTCTCAAAGCTGTCATCCGGCACGAACAAGCCCTCGTAATTTCCTGCAAGGTCATAAGAATAAATACAACCGTAATAATTATCCGCGACATAAACATTATCACCATAAACAGAAATACCTGTGGGTGACTTGAAATTCCCGAAATTAAAAAGGAATTCCCCGTCTTCACTAAAAACAGCGACACGCCTGTTCCCGTAATCGGTGACGAAAATATTTCCATTAGAGTCATGGGCAAGGAACTGTGGTCCTAAGAGCTCCCCATCCCCCCGGCCTTTAGTACCGAAGGATTTTATGTAGCTTCCGTCTGAGGTCAAAAAAGTAAGACGGTCCCCGGCGAACTCAGAGATAACGATGGTACCGTCATCCATTCGGAGCATATCAAAGGGTCTGTCGAAACCGTTCAAAGGTCCTTTTTTCCTTTCCACGACGACACCATTCACATTAACTCTTATAAGCTCATTGGAACCGTAGGCAGATACCCAGAAAGAACCATCGGTATTAGGAAGAATCGATACAGGCTGGCTGTAGTGGAGCACAGTTCCTTCAGTAGCAGGGAAACTGCCGGATTCAACGAACCTGCCATCAGCTCCATAATCACCGGTAAAAATCCGCCTGACACTGACTATCTCGATTATGTTCTGCAGAAGCTGTCCGCCATATCCATTCTGAGCGGCATAGTTCCATTCCATCAAAGCGGCATCTTCCATTCCAGCCCGGTAATAAGCCTTACCAAGCCATTCAAGGATAAGATTCTCCTCAGGCAGATAAGTAAGAGCTTCCTCGAACTGAAGGACAGCATCATTAAAGGCACCCCTGTAAAAAGCCTGCACGCCACGCCGGAAGCTTTCCTCAGCGAATCCCCTGTCAGCGGCAGTCTGCGCGAATAAAGAAGCGGCAGAAATTACAAGAAGAGAAAAGAATATCAGTTTTAGGCAAAGTTTTTTACTCATTTTTTCCCGTCCAGAGAAGAAGATTTATTGTCTCCGACAGGACCATGGTTTTCCGTCGAAACTATTGTATAATGCCCGGATATATCCGTATTGGAAGGAGCCTTGTCATAAGCCCGCTTTATAAAAGAACGGGCTTCAGACATAAGCCCCAGCTTATAATAGACCCATCCTAATGAATCCAGGAATGCCGGAGAATCAGGGTTTTTATCCACAGCACGCTTACAACAGAACAAGGCTTTTGTGAGGTCATGATTCATACAGGCAAGGACATATCCCAACCCGTTGAGGGCTGTGGAACTCTCAGGATTCAACTCCAGGGCTTTCTCATAGAACTGTACAGATTTTTCCTCTTCCTTACGTACCCAAGCCTCGTAAGCCATAACACAATAAACATCTGAAGTCTGGTAACCGCCTTCAAGAAGCTTCTTAAGCTCAAAATCCGCAAGCGAAGTTCTCTCTGTCTTGCTATAAATAACGGCAAGGGCAAGCCGGCATTGGTTAACCCGCTTAGGATCCGCCCCCCCTGTAACTACCTGCTCAAGGTAAAGCAAGGCATCATCGTATTTGTTAAGCCTGGCATAAGACAAGCCCACATAATAGGCTACCTCAATAGCAGGGTTTTCATCCGAATCAGGTTGAGAAAGGAATGCGTCCAAGGCTTCCGTGTAGTTCTTAGAATTATATAGACGGATACCTTCCTTAAATATCTCTGTCATCTATCATCTCCATCGGAAACAATCTGAGGCTGACTATGAATTTTACTCACAGAGATGTAACCATCCCTGACAACATCAGCATCTCCGTTATCCTCATGCACGGATTCCACTTTACCGAATATCTTGAATGCATAAGTCAATCCATCAGGTGCCTTATAAAATGACATACGGTCATTGTAAATACGCTCAGAGGGGCTGGTAAGCTTCCACCCTTTATAGAAATCAAAATCATGAGCGTTCACATTCAAAAAAACATTCTTGCTGCACATAGAAACAAGCATATCAAGGTTTTTGCATATAAAACCCGCGAGGGGAGCAAAATTCCAAGTCTGCCGGGGGGAACCAAGGCTGACCGCGATTCCAGGGACATCCTCCATTGAAGCATGGCGGGCAGCAGCGACTGTTCCAGAAAAAACAATGTCCGTTCCCAGATTCTCACCTTTATTTATACCAGAAAGAACCACATCGGGCATAAAGCCCAAAAGGCCTGCAAGGACAATATGTACACAATCAGACGGGGTTCCAGAACAGGAATACCAGGTAGCTCCATCTTTCTTTACAGGACCGTCAACGGTAAGCGCCTCCCTGAGCGTAAAGCTATGGGATACGGCAGAACGGTTCTTATCCGGAGCGACGACATATACGTCATTCTTTTTTGAAAGAGCATCTGTCAGAAACTTTATGCCATCGCTTTTTATTCCATCATCGTTTGTCACAAGAATTCTCATTTAACGAAAGACTCCACCACATGAGCTCCGGCAGACGGTCTCACTTCGTAGTAAGAGGGATGGAAACCGAATATCCTCTCATATTCAGCAAGCTTCTGCACATAATTGCCTACATCCGTTTTTTTCATTATGGAATAAGAACAGCGGCCAAAACCTTTGCCTGTGATACGGGAACAGGAAGATGGGTTCCGTGCGGAGGAAGCAGGATCAAACTCAAGAACTCTTTTTACAAGCCAGTCTATTTCGGGGCATGAAATATTGAACATATCCCTCATAGCCTCATGGGATTTATTTACAGCCCTTGCAAAAAGCTGGAAGTTTCCTAAGCGCAGACCTTCGGCTGCATCCAGGACGTTCTTATGCTCTTTCATGATACATAGAAGACGACGACGGGTATCTTCATTCACACCAGAAAGAATATCATTTATCTCTATTTCAGAATCCTCGTATATCCAGAAACCATTCTTCCGAACCTTCAGCTCGGCCAGAAGGAGGAAATTCTCAGGAGTTCTGACCAAATCCTCATTCCAGACAATAATTCTCGGAACCCTTGCATCCGTAAGAATAATAGAATAATCATCAAATGAGAATGGAATGAAGGAATAATTATTTTTCGAATGATCGGTAAGGAGACAATTACCCTCCTTAGAGAACATGGCGGTAAAGACATCGGCAATATAATTGCCTGTACCCAGGAACTGCCTGTTTCCGATCTCTATAATTTTCAGTATTTTTTCATCGCTGCATTCAGGGTGAAAAAGAGCTTTGAGGGCAAGTGCCGAAACCACCTTCAGAGCCGTGGTAATCCCGAAACCTGCGGAAGGGAGGATTTCAGACCAAACGGTTATATTCATTCCCTTGCAATGAAGCCCGAATTCCTCGAATGCATAGATAACGGCCTTTATTACGTTTGCCCAGCGATCCTCTTTCCTGAATTTCAAAGATGTCACATTCGCACGCTTGCGTTCTTTCAGCTGATGAAAGTAAAAACGGACGGCAGTATCATTACGGACAGAAACCGACATATAAACAGGAAGGTCAACTGCCATGGACAAGGTTTTATCTTTGAAATACCAAGAATGGTCACCGATAAGGTGGAAGCGCCCGGGAGCCTCAAGGATGATATCAGGACGGGCTTCATACTCAGCAAGATGAGCTTCTATCAATTGTTCCATTTTTTTATATTCCCCACCCGGATAAAAAATCTGACTTTGAGAAGAGCTCTGTAAAACATCAGGATGTTTCATGAAAAGACACTGAAACTATTGATTATTCTAAACAAAATCAACTAAGATGATAATATAATGATACGAATTTTACAAGCTTTTTTTTACCCACTCTTGTCCGCCTTCCTTTTGGCAGCTGGTATTCCAAATGAATTCTTTCCTCTAGGTTTCCCGGCAGCAGGCTTTATATCCCTTGTTCCATTATATATATCCCTATATAAAGCAAAATCATTCAGCTCGGCCGGTTTCAGAGTCTCGCTACAATTCGGTACAGTCCATTTATTATCAAGCTTTTGGCTTGCCAATTTCGGAAACTACGCCATATTCACGCTGGGTGCTACAACCCTGGTTTATTTTTTGGCAGGCTTCGTTTTCGGCCAGATTCTTTATATTCCTTTCTTCTACTCTAAAAAGAAAGCTGCCTTTCTGAGAGAAGCCTCCGGACTTGAACCCTACGCATCGGTATTCAGGGTCCTTCTTTTCACCTCTGTCTGGACCTTCCATGAGTGGTTCAAATCGATCGGTTTTCTTGCATACCCTTGGGGAACCCTGATAATGACAGCCTACAGGTGGAATTTCCTTACCCAGATAGTATCGCTGACAGGTACCTGGGGAATATCATTCCTTTTCTCACTCTTCTCCGCTGTATGCGGCGAAGGACTCTTCCTTCTGAGCCGTTATTCCAGAGAAAGGGGAGCCTTCAGATATCCCTATACGAAATCCTATGCTTGCACAGCCTCTGCCTGCATACTGCTTTTATGCTGCTCTGTCTTATACGGAATCTATGAGACCAACAAAGAGCGTGAACCTGTCAAGAATATGGAAGCAATCCTAGTTCAGCACAACGTGAACTCATGGATAATAAACAACTCTAAGACTGCAAGGTCAGCCATACAGCTTACTGAAAAAGCAATGAATGAATCACCGCGAAAAGCGGACCTTGTGGTATGGAGCGAATCAATTCTGTCTTTCGCAATGCCGGAAGCACTTGAATGGCTTGACACCTTTCCCAAGGACAATCCCCTTCTCCCTGCCATAAGGCGAATAAACACTCCCTTAATCCTGGGCATTCCATACACAGAAGATGCAGAAAACTCACTATTCTCGAATTCTGCAGTACTTATGAATCCTGACGGAACCATTGAGAATCATTACGGAAAGACTCAACTGGTTCCTTTCGCGGAATACGTACCCTACAGCGAAAAAAAATGGATGAGGACTTTAATGTTTAAGCTTGCTGGTTTCTCCAGCGGCTGGACACCAGGAGACAGATATGTGGTTTTCAATGTCCCTTTAAGGGAAGGAGGAGATGTCTCATTCTCTACTCCCATATGCTTTGAGGATGCATTCCCCAATGTTTGCCGTAATTTATTCTTGCAAGGCAGCGAGCTGTTCATCAATATAACTAACGATTCTTGGTCTGAAACCCAGTCAGCGGAATACCAGCATTTCGTCATAGCATCCTACAGAGCCCAGGAATTCAGAACGACCTTAGTACGATGCACGAACTCAGGTTTTACAGCCATCGTCAATCCTACAGGTAAAATAACAGACAGTCTTCCTTTATTCGTAACAGACTCTAAACAATTCTCCATTCCTATATATGAGAGGGAGATCACTCCATATGCCATGCTGGGTGACTGGCTGCCATTATCAGTGGCAGCTTTCGTCCTGATCACATATTTTTACATCGAAATCAAAAGAAAAAAGCAAAAAATTTTTTTCATAAATTTTTAATTTTTTTATTTTTTGTTTCTGTTTACTGAATATAGTTTTAAAGTATTTATCCACAAAAAAAGACAGTTTTTTACAAAAATAATATGCTTGCACATATATATATAGTGGTGTAGAATAAAGCTATTGCAAATATGACACTATATATAAGAATTGGAGATTTATATGCGATGTCCTTACTGCGGCAGTCTTGACGACAAAGTTCTGGAATCAAGAACGATGGCTAATGGAGAAAGCATCCGCCGCAGACGAGAGTGCCTTTCATGTGGTTACCGTTTCACAAGTTACGAGCATATAGAAGAAAAACCCTTCATGGTCGTAAAAAAAGACGGACGCAGACAGCCTTTTGACAGACAAAAGCTTGAGAAAGGAATAGAAAGGGCTCTGGAAAAACGACCAGTATCCACAATCACCATAGAAAGCATTGTAAGCGAGATTGAGGATCAGGCCATAATGGAAGGAAAAGGAAGTCGGGAAATATCTACGGAAGCATTGGGGAACCTTGTTCTTGAAAAGCTGCATGAGATTGATAAAGTTGCATATATTCGTTTCGCTTCTGTATATCGTCATTTTGAAAATCTAAATGAATTCATTAATGAAGTAAATAAACTGGGGGGGCAGTAATGAGCGGGCAATCCGATTTTCCAGAATGGAGGAGTTTTCTGGGAAATAAAAATGAAGACACGCAGACCATGTTCATCAGGCATGTAGTAAAACGGTCGGGGGAAATAAGCGATTATGACCGTAAAAAGATTTTTACAGCTATAGGGAAAGCTATAGAAGCTGTAGAAAAAAGGAACAACCCGGATAAAGCAGAACTTCTTACAGACGCGGTTGAAGAAAGACTGAGACTTCTCATGGCAGGAAGACATGAACATTCAATTCCTGCCATTGAGGAGATTCAGGACATCGTAGAGACTGTCCTTATTGAGAACAATGAGGTCGCCGTAGCAAAGGCTTATATTCTCTACAGAGCAAAGCACGAAGCTATCCGTGATGCGAAAAAGCTGATGCTTGACATCAACGCTACCATGGATGGTTATCTTAATCAGTCTGACTGGAGAGTAAATGAGAACGCCAACGTGAACTTCTCTCTCGGTGGTCTTATCCTTCACAATTCAGGCACGATTACAGCTAATTATTGGCTCAGGAACATATATTCAAAGGAAATAGCGGAGGCTCACAAAACAGCAGCCTTCCATATCCACGACTTGTCAATGTTCTCCGGCTACTGCGCAGGCTGGTCAATCCGCCAGCTTATAGCAGAAGGTCTTGGTGGAGTTCCTGACAAAATAACATCAACTCCCGCGACTCACCTTTCAACGCTTGTCAACCAAATAGTCAATTTTTTGGGAATCATGCAGAACGAGTGGGCCGGAGCCCAGGCTTTCAGCTCTTTTGATACTTATCTTGCGCCTTTTATCAGGAAAGACAATCTTTCAGAAAAAGAAGTACGCCAGTGTATCCAGAGCTTTATTTTCGGTGTGAACACACCCAGCCGCTGGGGCTCACAAGCACCATTCACAAATATAACACTGGATTGGGTCTGTCCTGATGATCTGAAGGACAAACCTGCCATTGTAGGTGGAAAAGAAATGGACTTCACCTACGGTGACTGTCAGAAAGAGATGGATGTCATAAACAGGGTTTTCATTCAGCTTATGATTGAGGGGGACGCCGCAGGACGCGGATTCGCCTACCCTATACCAACATATAACATCACGAAAAATTTCGACTGGAACAATGAGAACGCTAAGCTTCTCTTCGAGATGACAGCTCAGTATGGAACACCTAACTTCCAGAACTTCGTCAATTCAGATCTAAACCCGAACGACGTAAGATCAATGTGCTGCCGTCTCCAGCTCGACAAGAGAGAGCTGAGAAGAAGGGGTGGCGGACTTTTCGGTGCGGACGAATTCACAGGTTCCCTGGGTGTCGTCACAATCAACCTGCCTCAAATAGGATACCTTACGAAAAACGAACAGCAGTTCTTCGTACGCCTTGATTATTTGATGGATCTTGCGAAAGAAAGTCTCTGCACAAAAAGAAAAGTCATTCAAAGACTTTTGGACGGAGGACTTTTCCCCTACACAAGACGCTATCTCTCAAGGCTTGACAATCACTTCAACACGATAGGTCTTTGCGGTATGAACGAATGCTGCCTTAATTTCTTAGGATGTGATATCAGTACGCCTAAGGGCAAAGCTTTTGCCGAAAAGGTTCTTACCCACATGAGAAACAAGCTGTCTGATTATCAGGAAATAACCGGCGAGCTGTTCAACCTTGAGGCAACTCCTGCTGAAAGCACGTCATACAGGCTGGCTCGTCACGACAAAGCTCAGTATCCTGATATTATAACATCGGGCACAGATGAGCCCTTCTACACGAACTCATCACAACTCCCGGTGAACTACACCACCGACGTTTTTGAGGCTCTTGACCATCAGGAATCTCTTCAGACAAAATATACGGGAGGAACTATGTTCCACGTATTCCTGGGAGAAGCCTTAAAAGACTGGCAGACCTGCCGTGACTTGGTAAGGACGATCGCATCCTCTTACAGGATTCCATTCTTTACTATATCACCAACCTATTCGATCTGTCATATCCACGGCTACCTGAACGGGGAACAGTTCGAATGTCCTAAATGCAAGGCCGAGAAAATGCAGAAACTGAAAAAACAGCTTGCAGCCCTGGAGGCAGAAAAAGAAGCCATTATGGCTCAAGCCTAATCATTTACGAACAGGCTTCCGGCTCCCTCTCAGTGCCGAAAGGGCAGGAAGGGAGAGGTCAGTGTCAGGGCGAAAAGCTCCAGCCCTGGCACTATATTTAGTGTTATTTATTGACTAAATACACTAAATGTAGTAAAGTTTTAATATATAAATGCCGATTATATAAACGAGTCGTAAAAAGACATGTTTTTATGGCTCAGACAACTTACTATAATAAAGTGGGAGGATTTTATGGTAAAAACGGTACGTACACTGGCAGATGTGGAGGCAGATATAGCCCGGACAAAAGAAGCTCTTGCAAATGTAAAAGGAACGGAAACAGAGGTTTACGCACGAATCGTAGGCTATTATCGCTCTGTCCGTAACTGGAACAAAGGCAAAAGAGATGAATATAACAACCGAAAATTGTTTGTTTACAATAATGACGAAAAAGAACTTCCTGTCATTGAGAACGTCATCGTAAAGCAGGCAGAGAGCGCAAAAGCTGTGGCTTCAGACGGCCCATCAGCACGCTATGAGTTTTTTGCACGGAAGACATGCCCTAACTGTCCGCCTGTAAAGGAATATCTTGCTGATGTTACCTTGCCAGGTTCATATATCGATGTTGACTCAGAAGAAGGTCTTGCAAAAGCTGCAGAACTCGGTGTTTTCTCAGCCCCCACAGTCATCCTTTATGATGAGGACGGGGTAGAAACCGCAAGGGCTCATAACGTAAAAGAGCTGAAGGCTGCTTTAAAAGCAACGGCAATACCAGTATCCGCATGAAAGAGTTGGAAGCCGCCGGTTCAAAAAAAGCCGGCGTGCTTGTAAAGACAAGCCTTGTAGACTATCCAGGACACGTTTCTTCTACAGTTTTCCTTCACGGTTGCAATCTTCGTTGTCCTTATTGTTATAATACAGAGCTTGTCATAAAGAATATAAATGAAGTCGAGGGTATCTCTACAGTTCAGGAAATAATAGAGCATCTGGAAAAAAGAAAAGCCGTTCTTACAGGTTTTGTCATTTCTGGAGGAGAAGCTCTTATTTCCCCCTACTTAGAAATTCTTATAACAGAAGCAAAAAAACGAAACTATAAAATAAAGCTGGATACTAATGGTACAAATCCGGACAAGCTGGAGGCTGTTCTGAAGGATCCAGAGCTACGTCCGGATTTTGTGGCAATGGATATAAAGACATCAATATCCAAGCTTGGTCTTTTGGTGCCTCATTTAACAAATGAAGCTATAAATGACATACTTGCCGAGAAAGTAAAAAAAACTGCGGAGTTAGTCGCCGCAATGCCTGCAGATACTCGTGAATACAGGACGGTTCTGGTACCACCCCTTGTTGATGAGAATGATATAATAGAAATGGCAGCTTTTCTTCCAAAAGACGCTTCTTGGCAATTCGCCCAGTTCAGGAATGATAATTGTCTTGACCCCCTGTACAATAACGTAACCCCCTACACACCGGCAGAGGCAGAAGCTTTAGTCAAAAAAGCCGCGTCACTTATCCCTGGTGCAGAATTACGATAAAAACTCTTGACTCTTTTTATCCTTTCTGGTAATTTATACACCGTTATGGCGGCATAACTCAGTAGGTAGAGTACCCGGCTCATATCCGGTCGGTCGTAGGTTCAAATCCCACTGCCGCTAACACAAAGGCTGTACAGGTTACTGTACAGCCTTTTCTGTTTTGTCGAAAAGTATCCTTTACGGCATTTATATGTAGGTGCAAGCAACTTGCAATCTCAAAAAGAGGTCAAATATGGCTGCAGAATCATTTAAGGCTCCTTTCAAGGGCAGATCACTATTAAACTTGATTGACTGGACTCCGGAGGAAATACTCCAGATTATCGACATTGCTCTTCAGGTAAAGGATGAGCATAAGAAGGGAGAGATTCATCAACGTTTCTTAGGAAAAACTATTGCCCTTATTTTTGAGAAACGCTCCACAAGAACAAGATGTTCTTTCGAGACAGCCTTCGGAGAAGAAGGCGGACACCCTGTATTTCTTTCTACCCAGGATATTCAGCTGGGAGGAAAAGAATCTGTGGAGGACACAGCCAGAGTACTGGGAAGAATGTTCTCGGCCATCGAATTCAGGGGATTCAAGCAGGAACACGTAGAATTACTCGCCAAATATTCAGGCATACCAGTATATAACGGTCTTACGGATGATTTCCATCCGACACAGGCTCTTGCCGATGTGATGACACTTAAGGAACATTTTGGAGAAATCAAAGGACTTCATTTAGTCTTCGCCGGAGACGGAAGAAACAACGTAGCCCGTTCATTACTGCTTATCAGCGCAAAGCTGGGAGTAAATTTCACGATTATCTCTCCGAAAGAACTTTTCCCGGATTCAAAAATTCTTGAAATAGCAGAACCTTTCGCAAAAATATCAGGTGCAAAAATAACAGTAACTGACAACATTTCAGTTGTAAAAGGAGCCGATGCGGTTTATACTGATGTATGGGTTTCAATGGGTGAAGAGGCTCTTAAAGAGACAAGAAAAAAGCTTCTTTCACCCTACCAGGTCAACGACAAGCTGATCTCATCAATTGGCAGCGAAAAAACAGTGTTTCTCCACTGTCTTCCAGCTGTCAAAGGAGAGGAAGTAACCGAAGAGGTTTTCGAATCCCCATCCAGTCTTGTCTTTGATGAAGCCGAAAACAGAAAACATACAATTAAAGCAATAATGCTTTCTACTCTGTAGTTTTCGACATAAGGAGTTTCCGATGAAAAAGATTTGTTTTATCACTATTTTACTTATGATTTGTGTCTCATTCGCTTTTACTCAGGTTAAATACGAGGGTGGATTGACATCATATGTAAACGTTCCTATTCTTAAAATATATGATCACCCAAATTATTACATCGTAACATATAGACAAAATGGTTTGGGAATCGGTCAGACCTCTATTCCAAAAGAATGGTTCAAACAAGGATCTCCTGAAAAGAAAGGTCTGTTCAGAAATATTAAAGGGGATTTGAATCCCTACTTGACACTTTGGTTTCACAACGGAGAATTCGACCAGATATACATTAATTGCTCCATGAACAGGTCTGACGATGTATGGGGAGTTGCTTACGGCACCCAGAAAGCTCCTGAGGTCATAGATCCAGCAAAAGTTGCCGCAGGTCTTTAGGACAGCTTCGTGGAAAATATAGACTCAATCTTAAAAGCTGTACAAGAAGAAAGTAAGGCAAATGGTCTTGGGGGATGGATTTTCACTAATTTCTCCCACAGGGACTCTCTTACAGACAACCTTCTCTCTTTGGATTCTGGTGTCGTATCAACAAGACGTTGGGTATATATAGTAAACGGGGACGGAAGCTGTACAAAAATAGTACATGCCATAGAAAAGCATAATCTAGATTCCCTTCCCGGAGAAGCAGTTTCTGTATACAGTTCAAAAGAGACTCTGCTTGAAGCTATTTCGGCAAAAACAGATAAAACAAAAAAATATGCTCTTCTTTGCGATGAGGATATACCCGTAATATCCACAGTAGACGGAGGTTTTGTATCTCTTCTTACAGGACTTGGTATATCTATCTGCAGTGCAGGACCATTAATACAACGGGGCAAAGGTATTCTTTCAGAGGAAAGGATTCTTTCCCATGAAAGATCCGCATCTCTTTTATATCTGACAGTATATGAGACATGGAGCTACATCTCGGATTCCTACAGGAAAAATAGGACACTTACAGAAAGAGATGTATGTGATTTTATTCTATCTGAATTCCAACGCTTCAATTTAATAACAGATCATCCACCTATCGTCGCTTTCGGAAAAAACAGCGGCAATCCTCATTATGAGGTTCCAGAAAGAGGCAGCGCCACAGCCGAAAAAGGGGATGTAATACAGCTTGATATCTGGGCAAAAGACAAGGACGAGCCGGACAGCATTTATGCTGATATCTCCTGGGTAGGAGTATATGACACCTCTCCCACTCCCGAAGTTGAGAAATTATTCGCTACAGTCTGCAAAGCAAGGGATCTTGTAAAGGCAACTATAGAAAAGGATTCTATCGGAAACATCACAGGAGCTATGCTTGATTCAAAGGTCCGTGAGATAATTATAAATGCAGGTTATGGAGATGCCATAAAGCATAGGACTGGCCACGGGATAGATACTAATTGCCATGGTTCAGGGGTCAATCTTGACTCCACAGAATTCCCAGACAAAAGAAAACTTCTTGAATACAGTTGTTTCTCTGTTGAACCAGGTATCTATTTTGATAAATATGGTTTTAGAACTGAGATTGATATTTATATAAAAGACGGAAAACCTGTCATTTCTGGAAGTATGTTCAAGAAATGCCCTATCGTGGTTCCGCAGACAAAACTTCTTACAATCAGCTGATACAGCTCACAAGGAAAACACATGCATATTATTACTCAAGCAGAGACGGAAAAATTCAAAGGCTTTCTGAACGCACATGAGGCTTTTATCATCGTTGGCCACAAGGAACCAGACGGAGACTGTATAGCAAGTACCTTGGGAGCGGCAGAACTGGTAAGAAGACTTGGAAAGAAAGCCGTCACCGTAAATGCAGGCCCTTTCAAGCGTACTGAATTAAAAAAATATGAAAAATACTTCAATCAAAAAGTAAAGAATTCAATTTTCAAAAAAAATGTTGCCTTGATAATAGTAGACTGCTCAGAGATGCAAAGACTAGGCGATATAGATGAAAGGCTTTCTTCCCTTGATTCTTTCATAATCGACCATCATAAGACCTCGGCAGCAGATATACAAAATTCCATAATAGATTCAACATCGCCGGCAGCAGCGTGTATAGTACAGCAGCTTTTCGAGAATATAATAGGAAAACCAGATACGGAAACGGCAGAAACTTTATTTTTCGGTCTTGCTACGGACACAGGTTTTTTCCGCTTTTTAGACACCACCGGAAAAGAAGCCTTTCAGGCAGCTTCCCGTCTAATTGAATATGGAGCGAATCCAAGGACCACCTATGATGATATAACCGGGGGAAAACCTTGGTCCACCCGGAAACTGCTGGGGCAGCTTCTCTCCAAGGCAGAGACTCATTTTGACGGAAGGCTTGCCATAACTATCGAAAATATTGATGATACAAGACGCTTCGGTCAGGAAGGCCGGGATTCAGACGCTCTTTACCAGCTTATGCTTTCCTGTGCATCAGTACAGGCCGTAGTTTTTCTCCGGGAAGAATCTGAGCAAACCTGTACTCTAGGTTTCAGATCAAAGGATGATATCGATGTAAGTAAGGTTGCATCTATATTCGGCGGCGGAGGCCATAAAAACGCAGCCGGGGCTTGCACAGAAGGAACACCGGAAACAATTATGCCAAAAATCTTAAGCGAATTCGAAAAAATATTCATGTGATTTCTTTCCGCTGCTTGAAAAAACAGAAGCAAGGGAAAAATCGGATCAGATTCATTTAAATAATTTAAATCCCTTTTTAAATCTTTTTTCTCTTCCTCTTTTTTGTCAGAAATTTATCTCCTTTTATTATATATATTTATGAATCAATCTCACAATAAAAAAATTATTTGGCATAAAAGCTGCTTATTGTTTTTACCTGTCTTACAGGAAAAAACAATTAGGAGCCATTTATATGAAAGTTCTTGACGAAGTGATACACCAATACCTTGAGGCGCATATCACATTAAAAGAAACCGCAGACAAAACAATCGAAGCAGTCTTCCTGAATCCATCATATTTCAGGATTGACAAAATGACGGAAGATGACAGAAGTGATTTCATCATCTACATTTACCCTAAAATCCAAGGGATTATAAAAACATACAATCCAAAGATAAGTTCTTTTGGAACATATCTGACCAGCTTCGTAAGCTCCATGCTCAGATCCTGGTTGAAGATGAATTATAAAAAGCAAGCCCAGGTAAAAGCTATAGAAGACTACGCCTTTTCGGAATTTGCAATTAATGTCGCTGATTCAGAACCAGAATACGAGGTGGAAAAAAGCAGATCGTTAAAGCTTGATTCAGAAATACCAGCTACATTGAAAAGATATTTGCGATCAGGACTGAAAAGAATTCCTGACTCAACAAAAATAATGCTGCTGGCACTTAAATCAGAGTATTTCCTGAATTCTTCCCATATAGAGAAGCTGCAAAGGATGACAGGTATACCTGAAGAAAAAATACTTGATATGTTCCTTTTATTACAGGTACACTTATATAAGAAAAAGCGGACTTACGATCATCATAAAGAACTACAGAACAAATCATATATTATGAAAAAAAGGTCCAATCTTCTCCTTGACAGCGCGGAAGAAAATTCCTGCTTCTTCGAACAGCTGAAAAAAACAAAGGAATATCATGATTCCTTGTGGAAAAAGCATACCGAAAGCCTGAAGAAGCTTAAGATCTGTATTCCATCAAATACGGAAATAACGAAGATACTGGACATAACCACCGACCAGATAAGAAGACTTCAGAAGCATATAAAGGATATTGTCGAAAGCATGTGAGGCGAGCTTATACTCAGGATTCCTGTAAGACTTTATACACCGAAGTTTTGCAGGAATCCATAAGAGAATGGTCTACATGAGTAGAAAAAAAGGCAAAGAAAAGCTATCATGAAGGCATGAAGATTTTTGCCGCAACTGGAAACCTCCACAAAAAAAAGGAGCTTTCAGAGCTTTTCTCGCCGGATGAAATATGTATTCCTTCTGACCTGGGACTTGATTTTGACCCGGAAGAGAATGGAAATTCTTTTATAGCAAACAGCCTGATAAAAGCAGAAGCACTCTGGAGAATAACAAAAACTCCTGTTATCGCAGATGATTCTGGAATATGCGTCGATATATTGGACGGAAGGCCAGGCATATATTCAGCACGCTACTCAGGGAAAAACAAGCTGCCAGGCAGCGAGGAATACACCCAAAAGGAAAAAAATACCCTTTTATTGGAAGAAGCTTGGGAAGCAGCCAGCAGAAAGGGCTTGGGAAAAGATGCTGTTCTCACATGCAGATTCGTGTGCGCAATGGTCCTTTACCTAGGCAAGGACCGCTTTATTTCTGTACAGGAGACAATTGAAGGTCAGCTTGTCAGGAACATAGATGAAGCAAACGGAAAAGGCGGTTTCGGATATGACCCCATAGTTTATCTGCCAGAGTTCCATAAAACCATAGCAGAGCTTACAGAAGAAGAAAAAAACAAGATTTCACACAGAGGAAAAGCCGCGAAAAAGATAAAAACAATCCTGGAGAAATCTCTTAGCTTTTCCTGAAAAGAAAAGATCTTTCCGACAGAGCACTCACCCACTCCAGCCCATTTTCGTAAGCCATATGACGCAAAGCTTTCTCCGTATAGAAAGTTACATGGGTCGCATCAGAACGGTACCACCAGCTTTTGAAGGCTTCCCGGCCTCCGTCCGGAAGAAGCATTGTCCCGACGGCGACAAAGCCACCGGATTTTACACAGGAGAAAAGCTTTGAGAAATCCTCAGCAGGTTCCTCGAAATGCTCTGCGACCTCAAGACAAGTGACCAGGTCTGCCCCTCCCTCATAAAAAGGTGTATCGGGAGAGAAAAAAGGATCCCAGCCCCTTATGGTGGAATCAGGACTCAGAAGCCCCTCTGCCTTGTATGACTGCAGAATTGAAAGAAGCACAGGATCAGGTCCGCAACCATAGTCGAGAATATTCTTTATACAGCTCTTTCCATCCTTAAAATATTTCAGTACAGGATCAATAAAGCTTTTCAGGAACTTTACATAACCTTTGTTTTCTGTTGAGTTCTCATGCTTCAAATATCTTTCTTTCTGTTTTTCCGGTGACAAACGAAATTCAGGCTTCATAAGGACAGCTCCACAATCACCGCACTCCCAGTAGGAAACCTTTCCCACAGAAAAAACAGAGCGATTATGGCTGCCGCAAATCCCGCATCCAGAAGAATTATTAATCATGCCTCACTATATCATTTTTGTTACAGACCTTTCCATAGATTAATTTTTTTAATTTTCCACTAATGATTTATGCAAACCACTCCGATAATGAATGTGAGGAATTCTAATCTAAAATTTTTATTCCTTATGTGTTCGTTTTTCACGGATGTAGCCTTATAAACAAACGTGCGGAATGAACACAGAAAAACGGGGTGGCAAGGATGCCGCCTGATTCTCAATATTTCCATGGAGGAACCATATGATAATCAACCACAACATGTCTGCAATCAATGCGAACAGAGTCCTTGGCGTAAGCAACAGCAGCTTATCAAAGGATATGAGCAAGCTTTCATCAGGGCTTCGTATCAACAAAGCCGGTGATGATGCTTCAGGTCTCGCCGTTTCTGAAAAACTCCGCAGCCAAATCCGCGGATTGAACCAAGCTTCTAAAAATGCACAGAATGGTATCAGTTTTATTCAGACGACAGAAGGCTATCTGCAGGAAACCACTGACATAATTCAGCGTATCCGTGAGCTGGCAGTGCAGGCTTCGAACGGTATTTACACAGAAGAAGACCGTTTACAGATTCAGGTTGAAGTATCACAGCTTGTTTCAGAAGTAGACCGTATAGCATCTCAGGCTCAGTTCAACGGCATGAATATGCTTACAGGCCGCTTTGCTCAGAACCAGAACGGAGGAGAAGCTTCCACAGCTTCTATGTGGCTGCACGTAGGCGCAAACGTAGATCAGAGAATGCACATGTTCATCGGAACGATGACAGCATCAGCTCTTGGTCTTCGTGAATTGGGAGGCGAATCGATTATGACCATCTCAGATCCAGAATCTGCGAACATGTCGATAAATACTCTTGACGAAGCTCTGAAAATGATAAACAAGCAGAGAGCAGATCTTGGAGCATACCAGAACCGTCTTGAAATTGCGGTACAGGGTATAGACATTGCGTCAGAAAATCTTACAGCATCAGAATCTAGGATTCGCGATACTGACATGGCAAGCACAATTGTAGACTTTACAAAGAATTCCGTACTTACACAGGCTGGAACAGCTATGCTGGCCCAATCAAATGCAAGTGCACAGAATGTCTTGTCTTTGCTCCAATAGTGAGTTATAATCAGACTGTATAAACTCTTGGTTTATACAGTCTGGATTATACAAAAAACCGGCCTTTTCAGAGGGCTGAAAAGGGATCTTTGAAAACACCCTCCTGACGACATACTCGGCAGAAAAAGCGACTGTAGTCATACAATCGCTTTTCCTGCCGTATAAAGTCTGAAACTGCATGTAAGAGGCGCATAACTTCACGCAGTCTTTGTATGTACGACAGGGGACAGAACATGGATTGTTCTGTCTTTCCTTTCATGGAGGGTAATAGTATGGTTATTAATCACAATTTGAGTGCTATGTTTGCTAACCGCAACTTGGGTGTCACACACAGCCAGTTACAGAGCAACATGGAAAAACTCAGTTCTGGTCAGAAAATTAACAAAGCCGGTGATGATGCTTCAGGTCTTGCTGTATCCGAGAAAATGCGCAGCCAGATTCGTGGTCTGAATCAGGCAGAAAGAAATATCAACAATGGTGTTTCTTTTATTCAGACAACAGAAGGATATCTGCAGGAAACAACTGATATTTTGCAGCGTATACGTGAGCTTTCAGTACAAGCCTCTAACGGTATCTATACAGAAAGCGACCGCATGCAGATTCAGGTTGAAGTATCTCAGCTTGTAGCTGAAGTTGACCGCATTGCATCCCAGGCACAGTTCAACGGAATGAACATGCTTACAGGTTCATACGCAAAGGACTCAGTGTCAGGTGGAATCATGCAGTTCCAGATTGGTGCAAATGTAGACCAGAATGTACGTGTATTTGTAGGAACAATGACCTCTCAGGCCCTTGGACTTACAAACGGTCAGGCGGATGAAGAAGTTATTTCTGTTTCTGCCCCCGATACAGCTAACGTGGCTATAACAACGATTGATGAAGCTCTCAAGAAAATCAATGCACAGCGTGCAGATCTTGGTGCTTATCAGAACCGCTTCGAGCTTGCCTCTCAGGGAATCGCGACAGCGGCTGAGAACCTTCAGGCCTCAGAATCACTTATCCGTGATACTGATATGGCTTCTACAATTGTTGACTATACAAAGAACCAGATCCTCACACAGGCTGGAACTGCTATGTTGGCTCAGGCAAATACGCAGGCGCAGAATATTCTGAGTCTTATAAGCTGACGATTGTACAAAATGTCTGTTAAAGAGAAGTCTGGATGTCATCTTTTTAGCGGATTCCGGAAAAGCAGTAAAAGGAGCGCCCCTTTTACTGTCCTTTTCCAGATTAATAACAATTGGTACCATATTATATATGGCGTTAATCCATACTGCATGAAAATCCAAGGAGGATGCCCATGATTACTACAGGTATTTCAGGGCAAACAATGGTCAGGGAAGGCCAGAACATTATTTCTCAAAACACATCATCAATTCCTGCAAAGAAAGTTAAGCAACAGGTTGATATCAATGAAGGCATGGAGAATGCCGCCAGGGATATCAAAAAAGAAATGGCGGAAGTGCAGGAAGTAGTCTCAAAACTCGAAAATATTACGAACGTAATGGGCCGCAAAATCAGCTTCAACGTGAATGAGGAACTGGGAGAGGTTGTTGTCAAGGTGATTGACCCTTCTACCGATAAGGTAATTAAGGAGATTCCATCCGCAGAAATACAACAACTGCAGCTGCGCATAAAGCAGACATTAGGTCTTCTTTTCGATGAGGTAATATAAAATCTGCGGATGCATAAATGTAAACCATGGCTGATATTTCAATTCCCGGAGTAAGCGATAAATATGGTACAAACGAGACCATACAAAAGCTTATGGAGATTGAGAGAGTACCTCTTACCCGGGAGCAAGAAAAACTTGAGACATACAAGGACGAACAATCTGCATGGCGTGATGTGAACCGTCGTATGAGTTCCTTGAGAGAATGTGCCAGATCCTTGTATTCTTTTGACAATCCTTTCAGCTCCAAGCTTTCCGAATCTTCTGATGAATATGCTGTAACTGCAGAGCCTACAAGGGATGCAGCCATAGAGACCTTCAAAGTCAAGGTATTGCAGACTGCCTCCGCCGATCGTTTTCTTTCCGGTGAGATAGAAAAAAACTCTGAGGTACCAGAAGGAACCTATACTTTTACGGTGAACGATAAAAAGATATCCTTTAACTGGAAGGGGGGTAAGCTTTCTGATTTTTCAGCAGCACTCAACCGCAGAAGCAACGGAGTCGTAAAATCATCAATTATCGGAGTTTCTGGTACTAAACAGACTTTTTTGGTAGAATCCTTGCTTACCGGAAGTGAGAACAGACTTCAGTTTGAAGATTCAGCCCTGGATTATGCCCTTAAAATCGGGATGGTAAAAAAATCATCTGTCTCAAGACAGGTTACTCTGGGAAGAACAAATTCTGAATTAGAGAGCATCCCGGATTTTATCTTTTCAGCAGTAAAGTCTGCAGACGGTATTATAAAAGCACCTCCGGCCACAGGCTTCAAGATTCCTCTGCCTTCTATTTCCGGTGATAACAAGCAGATTACATTCGAGCTTACACTCAACACCACTGAATCCACCACAGTCCAAAAGCCAGCAGTAGCAGAACCCGTAATGCCAGATCCTTCCAGGATCCAATACAAGGGAATAATAATCTATAACGACGAGTCAGAGATAGGCTACACGGTGGACGGGGAACCCTATGATTACATAGATCCTGTAGAAAACAATGAAATTGTATACCTGCAAACATCATCCGGAGAAATAGCCCTAGAGCCGGTAATGGCAGAAAACACAAAGGTAAAATACACCATTGACCCTACCCTATACGAGAATCTTGAGGCGATCGTAATAAAAAACAGGAATACCGAAAAAACAGTCACGCTTTCTACTCCCATAATATCGGATATAAACAGCACTGGAGACTATGAACCAGTAAACCCCGTATCCATTGCTGGAGATGCAAAACTTCAATACGAAGGCATTAACATGACCCGGCCTTCAAACAAAATAGACGATATAGTTCCGAATATAACTCTTAACTTATACGAAGCCAGCGAAAAACCTGTGACCATAAAAATCAAATCAGACACAGACGCAGCTAAGGATGCATTGATAAACCTGGTGGGCTATTACAACCAGTTTCTTACAGAAGTAAACGTACTTACTCAGAACAAACCAGAGATCATCAGCGAACTGGAATATCTGACAGACGAAGAAGTAGAAGCCTATGAAAAAAAGCTAGGCATGTTCTCAGGCGACACCACATTGACAACCAGCAAAAACAATATACAAAGGATAATGACAAACAATTATATAATCGAAGGTAATGAGATCTCCATGCTGGCTCAGCTGGGAATATCCACAGGAGCTGCCTCCGGATCTTACAATGCGTCCAGACTACGGGGGTACATGGAAATAGACGAAGAAAAGCTTGATTCTGTGTTGGCTGACAACATTGATGAGATAAAAACACTTTTCGGCTACGATTCCGATGACGATAAAGTAATCGACTCAGGAATTGCCTTTATGCTTGACAGGAACCTGCAGGCTTATGTGCAGACAGGAGGAATAATCTCCACCAGGATATCCACTCTGGATACAAGGATTTCATCGACAGAAACATCCATATCAAGGCTTGAGACTCAGATAGACCAAAAAGAAAGTGAATATAGAAGAAAATACGGTCTTATGGAATCTACGCTGAGTAATCTGGAATCTCAGTCGAATTCCATAACCAACTTCAGTAATCAGGGTAACAACAACTGATAACTGTAGAATAATAATATATTTGCGGAAACAAAAAGATACTATATAATGTAATAGGGGTATAAAGAATGAAGATAGAAATAAACGGACAGCCTTTGGAATTCTCTCTTGAAAATGAAAAGACCACAGGAGATATTTTAAATGCCCTTGAAGAACAGTTTGAAAAAAATGAATCTACAATAATAGAAATTATTCTTAATGGAAAACAGATATCAGCAGATGAAATAGAGGCTTTGACTAAGAGGGAGATTCAGGATAGCGATACTATAGCCGTTACATCAGTATGCGCTGATGGTATTATTATGTCTTTGAAGGAGCTTGCCTCTGACTTTGAGCAAATCTGCGCGGATCTGGAAGAGCTGCCGGTCCTGTTACAACAGAACGAGAACAAAAAGAGCTTTGACATAATAAAAAAATTCGCTGAGTCCTTTGACATTCTTTGCCACCTTACAACCCTGTCTTCCTTGTTCCCGGCAAAATTCGAAGGCAAAAAGATATCTGATAAATCCTTGATAGATTTTATGAATGATTTCTCACCAATTCTGGCAGATTTTGAGGAATCCATGAAAAACAAAGATATAGTCCTTACCGGCGATTTAGCCGAATATGAACTTAAACCAAGATTGGAGGCTTTTATAAGCGATATACCGGAGTTTTAATGAATGAATAGACTCACATTGCTTCCATTACAAATCTCCACACGAACTACTATCTTGCTTTCAGGAGTTGTTTTATTCCTTGTACTGGTACTTATAATAATAAAAAAGCTCCGTGACAGATATACCCGAGAAGCAGATTATTCATCCCAGAGCGCAGATTTAATAACGAACGGTGCAATTCTATACAGAATAACGAAAATGTATGATTTTGACCAAAAAGAATACGCTTTCCTAAAAAAAATATGCGCATCAAAAAAAATCAAGAATCTTGAATACGCTTTCCATTTCGATACCCCCTCTGAGGAATTTTTCCGTACAAGATTCCATGAAATAACTGATCAGCCCCACAAGAAGGATGATTTTATACAAAATGAATTATCCCTTCTTTTCTCAATAAAGCAAAAGGTAGATAACTCCAGGAAAACACTCTCAAATCTTACCAGTACGGCATCAATTCCCGCTGGCGATACTATATTCTACTTCTCCGACACAAAAGAGCAGTTTGAGTCAAAGATTCTTGAGAATACAAAGAACGAGCTTATACTTTCCATACCTAAAGATATTTTCAACAATCCCATAAAGCCTCCTGTATTATCAAAGATTTCGCTGCTCTACCAGACAAAGAACGGAAGTGCCTATCTTTCTGACGTACGTATTATCCGCTATCAGAACACGACTGGAGCAGGAGAAATGGTCACTTCCCATTGCAACAACATGCAGAGCTATCAAAGAAGGCAGTTCAAGCGCATAAACATGAATATACCCTGCACTTTCTCCGCAGTTAAAATAACTACAGGCGGCTCAGGAGAGAAAGCCGAAATCACATATACTCCAATGGAGAGGAAATATTCAGGTCTTCTTCTCGAGCTTTCTGCCGGTGGCTGCAGCATAATGACTAACATGAACATAAGGGAGAAGCAGTATATACGCACAGAGCTTAATATTGACGGAGAACAAGCCGATTCTGTCATAGGCCTTATCGTAAATACGACTCCGATCACAGACAAACGCCAATATGTCCTACATATCCTTTTCGTAAAAATTTCTTCAAAAACCAGGAACAAAATTTTTGCCCGTGTATATGAATATAAAAAATGAACTTAAGTTTTTGGAGATTTCTGTAAATCTTTCCGTTGACTGTTTTTTTACTTTGGAGTAACCTGTATATATGAGAGTACTTGAGCTTAAGAATGTCCACAGGGACGAAGGCTACATCTATTATCGCCGTACTTTCCAAGCTGATGCTGTTTTTGAACTTCCATTGAGAACAATGCAGACACCTGTAGAGTTTACAATTGAAATCACGCCGCTAGGCTCGAAAGACATAGATATAACTTTTTTGGACACAATCGATTATCCTCTTATACCCTTGACTAAATCACTAAAAGAATTAATTCTCAATGAAGATTCAGAAGGATTACTACCCTGATACACTTATATACAAAATCTGCAGATGAAACTATCGAACTGGGCCGGCTTATAGGAAAACACCTTAAACCTGGTTCTGTCCTTGCTATGCAAGGAAGCTTAGCTGCCGGGAAAACAACAATAACAAAAGGAATAGCGGCGGCTCTTGGAGTCGAGGAGACAGTCACAAGCCCTACCTTTACTCTCATAAGTGAATATGAAGGAAAAATGCCCTTATATCACATGGATGTATATCGTCTGGATTCCACAGAAGACTTCATAAATTTAGGCACAGACGATATGATATATGGCAAAGGGGGCTCAGTAATTGAATGGAGTGAGAAAATAATGGAGGAGCTCCCCTCCTCCAGCATAATAATAAAGCTAGAGCCACAGGAAGACGGATCAAGAAAAATTACAATTGAAAACTGGAATGATCCTGATTTTCTCTTCGCTGCGGCGAAATTTTCTCAATAAAACAATAAGGAAAGAATATGAAGGCACTTGCGATAGACAGTTCTTCCACATACATCACATTCACAGTAAAAAACGAAGAAAAAACAGTAAGATTATCACTTGATATAGGAATGCACCAGTCAGAACAGCTTTTACCCAGCATTGATCACGTATTGACCTTGGCTTCTCTTTCCGCTGCAGATTTGGACTTCACTGCCCTTTGCGGTGGTCCTGGCTCTTTTACGGGACTTCGTCTTGCTTTTGCTGCCCTGAAGGCCCTTCAGCTTGCGAATGGGACTCCTATCTATGCAGTACCTACCTTAAAGGCAATCGCTTACCCCTTCTCACAATGGAAAGGTGCAGTCATCCCGGTCATAGATGCTAAGAAAAACCGCTTTTATGCGGCAGTTTACAGAAATGGTGAAGAAAATACCCCTGCAGCAGATGCAGAGCTTTCTTTTATAGCAGAAATGCTGGACAAAGAAGAAGACATACTAGCAGTCGGTCCTGATGCCGATTATTTTTCAGAATGTCTTACAGCAGCCTATCCTGAGCTTAAAGTCTCCACGCTTAAAGCTTTTCACATAGATGCTGGTCAGCAGCTCCTGGAGATAGCTGACAGGATGTTCAGGGAAAAAATGCCTCCGCTGCAGGAGTATGAGGGTCCAGTATATATAAGACCCTCTGAAGCGGAGGAAAAAAGAGCTGCCGCACAATAAAACATAGGAATGGAATTCCTATATTTATTTTTTGAGTAAATTGGAAATAGCAGAAAGATCCGCTTTGGATGTGGAGGCTGCGGCTTTGTTTTCAGATTGAATCGCATTGAATACTTCCTGTCTGAAAACTTTAACATCCTTAGGGGCATCAATACCAACCTTTACCTGGTCTCCCCTTACTTCCATAATAGTAAGCGTTATATTGTTACCTATGCATATTTTTTCGTTTATTTTCCGGGATAATATCAGCATATTCCCTCCGGATTATTCTTCTTAAGCTCAGAAAGAATATCATGCTTCGTGGACCATCTGCTGTCTCCTAGAGCGACCTGCATGGCACAACCATTCTGCCTGTTGATTATAACAGGGCCCTGCAGGTTCGCTGTAACAGAGCTGCCGTCAGAAGGAATAGTAACAATAGCCAGTACGATTACATCTCCTGGATTCTCAATACCGATTTTTGAAAGAATCTCATCATCGATATCCATCTCATAATCAGGACGAAAAAGGAAGGGATCGATAAGGAAAAAAGAAAGGTTCGCATCCTGAACGGACTGAAGGACCATAAAGGGCTTGTATTCTGACTCAAATAAATCAAACTCTTTGTATTCCTCGAACCCCAGAAGGCCATCAGGCATTTTAATATTCTGTTTCATTATTTTACCTCATATAATCAAGAAGTGATGTTGAATATAATTTCGAGGCTGTACTATACGTAGCTTTCTGAACATATTCAAGAAGCTTAAGATCTGTCACAGCCTGAGAGAAATCCAAATCTCCCTCACGAGAAATACGGGCAGTAGTATCAAGCACCGTTTTCTCATTGCGGGATATATTTTGCTGGGCCCTTGAATAAAGAGAACCAGTCTCAGCAAGCCGGGTCACAAGATTATCAAGACCTCTGTCCAATGCACCAAGAGCCTTGCCACCTATAGTTTCCGTATCACCTGTAAGCATAGCATCGCGAAGGGTTATCACAGCATCGAACAAAGAACCACCTGAAACCTTCGTAGCAGCGGTAAGGTTATATGGAGGCCTTTGTGAAGCATCCTTTATAATACCCAGATCATTTAATATAGTTCCGTCAGAATCCATAAGCCAAAGCTGATGGGCATCCGTGGTGGAAAGGTTAAGACCATTTGTGACAGGATCTATAGATGCTTTTACAGCCACATCGGAGTTGTTTATTTTGGAGATTATGGAGTAGACATTGTCACCGGAATTAATCTTAATCTCTTTTCCATCTATGGAGATTACACTGTCTTTTGAAACCCTGTAGCTTGTAGCATCCCGCTCGGAATAAAGCTGCTGATTCTCTGCCCAGAAAACCTTGTTTCCAGCAGGCTCAAATTCCATATATGCATTCTCATCGACCTCGAATTTATTCCCGTCGATGCTTCCGTTATAACGGACTTCTGTTATATAGGAAACGGAGGAACCGTCCACAGGACCTGATATGACATCAAATGCTGTTCTGTTTGTACTTGTACCACCGAATATAGCGCTTCCTTCCGAATTAACGGCATTTCCATTCTGGACCAGCTCTTTAAGAAGCTCATCAACCTCCACAGCCATATTCTTCATATCTTCTTTCGTGTATATTCCATTGGCCCCCTGGATAGCAAGCTCACGGACCCTTTGAATTATATCCACTGACTGACTGATATAACCTTCAGCAACTGTAAGCTTATCTGTAAGGGTCTCTGCGTTCTTTTGAAACTGGTTTATACGGGAGACATAGGACTGATATCGCACAAGATGGCCCGCCGCAATAGGATCATCCCGAAGGTTCTGTATGCGCTGCTGACTTCCAAGCTGATTACTTACTTTGTTAAGTCGATACTCCTGATTTCTCATTGTTCTCTGGAGTTCACTTGTACTAAGGCTCGTACTTATTCTTCTCATACTATTCTACTCCTTGATTAACCCTTATACACCCAGTTTAAGCACAGTATTTATAAGTTCGTCCATAACCGTAACAATTTTCGCGGCAGCATTGTATCCATGCTGGAACTTAATTATATCGGCCAGCTCTTCATCCATATTTACACCTGAAATTGAGTCACGAAGTCCCCTAAGATCATCCATAATCGCAGTCTGATTCTTATAATTAAGCTCTGCCTGTTCCCCCTTGAGACCAACATTGGTCACTGAGTCGGCGAAATAATCATCAAAGGACCCTGCTCTATCTATCATAACGGTGGTATTACGTAAAGCTGCGATCTCAACGGCTGCGGAGGAATCTCCCAGCTCTGCGACTCCTGTGCTACCTTTCTTTGCAGCAGCAACTGAAAGTACATCAGCCTTGATGGCTGCATTCACTTCCATATAGCCCGCTGGATTAAGCACAGGAGAAACTGTATACTGCGCTCCGGCAAGCTTAGATACCGCATTCACCTCATTGAAATCAAAAGCTCCGCCTCTTCCTGATGATGAAAGAACACCTGCATAACCAGTAAGGAAATATCCATCATCTTCCAGATGACGGATTACAAAATCCGGATTTTCCTGATTAAGAGCCGTGGTACCTTTCAATACCAGATTATTATTTCTGTCCAGATAGGCTTTAACCTCGCCATCGGAATCATTGATCCGGTTTATTACTGTCTCCACTGTATCAGCGGCATAGTAAGGAATCTCTTTGATACCATCTTTTCCTGCGATCTTTATACTTCCTTCTATTCCTATCTGCTCCTGTGCTTTAAGGCTGTTAGTACCTGTAATACGGAATATATAGGAGGAATCTTCCCTTCCGTCTCCGTTCCTGTCATAATTTCCCAGCGCGTTGTTCACAAAAGGCTGCTCTACAAAAAAATCAAGTCCGGTAACATTGTTTGCACCAATAGCATTTCTATGGATATCATTCACCAAATCCATAAAATTCATGGTGAGGGTGTTTAGGCTTTGCAATTCATGCCGGACATCCACATCCCGCAGTTCTATAAGAGCCCCCAGCTTTCCTCCAGATATCTCGGCAGGATTTTTCGTGTCTGACCATACGACCTTGCTATAGCCATTATTATCTATTGTAGGTTCCACATCAAACTGACGGGCTATTCCACCCTGCACAAGAATACGACCATCCACATGAACCATGAATTCATCGTTATCCCTTGTATCCCTTGTTATGTTCACAAGCTTAGAAAGCTTTTCCACAAGAAGATCCCTTTGATCATAAAGGTCGTTGGGATTATCCCCCATCGCCTCTGATTTTGTTATCTCTGTATTAAGCTCAGCGATACGGGCTGCATATCCGTTAACCTGGGTTACTGTAGCTTCAATATCACTGTTCAGTAAGGTCCCTATTCCAGCAAGGCTTGTATGACGCTGTCTTATGGACTCTGCAAGGGTCTCTCCACGGGTTACCACCGCCTGCCTGGCAGCTTTTGTTTCTGGAAAAAGTGACAGCTCCTGCCAGGATTCCCAAAACTTATCCATATTAGAACGTACGGAGATATCAGCTGGTTCATTATAAACAGCCTCAAGCATTGCATAATAGCTTTCCCTGGTTTCCCAGTAGGACTCTTGATTGGCCTGGGCAACTATACGCCCATCCAGCATCTCATCCCTGACACGGGCAATTCTTTCTGCAACTACACCCTGCCCTATCTGTCCCGCTGTCTCCGCTCTCTCTAAATCAGGACGATAAAGTGGACTATATTGCCTGAGTTCCACCCGCTGACGTGAATAACCTTCGGTGTCAGCATTCGATATATTATGACCTGCAGTATTGATAGCCTGGCTATGAGCCATAAGGCCTCTTTTTCCCATTTCTATACCTGCAAATGAACTCGACATATATATCCTCCTGATCCTGGATTAAATCTGCTATATTTCTCTATTCGCCTTAAGAAAGTGTATTCAAAACCAATGATTCCGGTTTCGAATGAACTATGCTACCCTTGCTCGAATAAAGCGTATTGCGTCTTTGAGGAACGACATTATCAAAAACACTCTGAAGGAAGTTTTTAGTAACTGAAATATAATTATTCAAAGCATCATTCTCTATTCTTGATGCAGCCAGCTTCTGATGAACCATATGGAAAAGAGGATTTCCAAGGAGGATATCTTTTCCTCCTGCATCTTTCTTTGCTTGGGTATAGGCTTTCGTGCGTTTTTCCTCCAAAACAGAGAACTGCTGTGACAGATAGTTCAAAGTCACTATATGAGCTTCTAGATCCTCCCAGTTCCTGGTGGTAACATCTTTACGTATTTTCTTCTGTTCTGTAAGGATAAGGTCAAGCTGGGCTCTCTGCTGTTCCAATATACCATTAAGCATTTCAAGACTATTCATATATTCCTAGGCTCCTATTTTATAGCTCTTAAGAAAGCGGTTTATTCCTGTTATGAATATCGGAAAATGCGATAAAAAGTTAAGCAAACAAATAAGCGAATGAAAAAAAGCTAAACAGAAAAACAAATAGTCCGACAATTAGGTTGTACATCTTTGGAACTTAAGTCCAGTTCCGGAAAAAAAAGGAGGCTGATACCATGGAATACTATGCACTGAAAGGATATGGAGAAACAAAAGACTATATGCAGATTGTAAAAAAACTTGATGATGGTTTTGTCATCAAGATTGTGAGAGATATGGACGGATATGATGACATCACTACAGATTTTATGAGCCAGGAATTATTCGACACCTGTATCCGGACAGGATATATCCACAAAATCGACTCTGTTGAAAAAATCGCTGCCAATGCATAAAAAGCAGTGTCATTTCTGTAACGAATGGAAAGCACGGATAATTTTCAAACCATCGAACCAAATATGAAAAGCTATTTCCCTTTTTTCTTCATCATAGGGATTATTCGTACAGATTCTATTCCAAATTGAAAAAAAGTTTTCTTTATTTATAAATCCTGCCAATTCATTCTGGCAGGATTCTTTTTTTTCTATGAACTCTTTTGCAACCCTGTAAAAATCATCAGGAAAGACAGGACAGTCAATCTTCTCCATCTCAGAAAGCTCTTTTACCTTCGGGCCGGTTCCAAAAAGCACCCTGTCTGATATTCGAGCAGAAGGATAGACCTCAGCATCCAGGAAGCAAGGTGAATATTCATAAAATCCCTCTTTTTTAATGAAGAAGCCGGAAGCTATCTCTAATTTCTCCAAGGACTGCAAAAAATAAAAATCCTCCCCGAATGCCCTCTTGTTCATACCCCCACAAGCTACGTATCCATCGGCAGTAGCCACCAAAGAAGGACCTAATACAGGGGCCCAATAGGGACTTCCTGTCTCCCTAAGTTTCTTTGAATGGAGCAGCATATATTCCTCATAGGAGTCTATGGCCGCCTGCAGCTTTTCTGAAGCAGCCTTTTGATGACGGAAAGGCAAGAGGGCGAACAACCTTTTCCCGTGATTTTTTGTAAAAGCCAGGAGAGAAGAAACGTAGCTCTTCCCGACTATTGTATCTGCATCCATACAAGCTATCAGTTCTGCCCCACAAGCCAGGGCATAATCCATTCCGTATTTGCGGGCAAGCCCTACCCCTTCCTTCTCTGGCAGCTCGTTGCCAGCAGAGCTCCTGTCGATCAGTGACACATAAAGCCCCTTATAAGCGCAGGAAGCAAGAAAAGAAATCATCTCCGAGTTGTTTTCTTTTACATCTGATGAATCTGATGCATAACAGTTGACAACGCAAACCACATGAAGCTTGTTAATTCCAGAAAGCCCTGCTGAATCCGAAAGAGAGCTTAAGGTGTCTTTTATTCCAGGAAATTCATTTTTTACAGGGATGACCACTGCCACTGGAGGCTCTGAATTTCTACTCAGACAAGAAATAACGTCAGAGCAATCCTCCGGCTGATAAAGAGATTTTTTCAGAAAGTATTTCTTTGCGGAATCCTTCATTTTTTTCAGCGACCGCTGCCGGTCTTATCCGCTATGCAGAAGCCAGCCTCACGCAGCATAGCAAGGCACTTTTCAAGCCTGTTTTCCACGCTTATATCCTCAGGGCTGCCGGAACAAGGAACCCAGTGAATTTTTACTCCCTGCTTCTCCATACGGCGGAACCAGGTTTCCTGCCTTTTTGCGAACTGCCCGATGGAAATACGGAGTTTTTCGTACAAGCCTTCCTCAGTTTCTATCTTACCCTGCAGATACCAGGCTATAAGCTTATATTCCAAGCCCAGCCTCTCCAGCCGCTCCCATTCTATGCCGCTCTTATGAATTCCCGCAACCTCGGCGATCATGCCTTCCTTAAAGCGGTTATTCATACGCCGGTTTATACCATTTCTCAGCACATCCCTGGGGAAGGTGGTTCCGATGATGAAGGGTCTGATATCAGGGCGGGCAGGAAAAGAATCCTCTGTCTCATTAACTGGGATATCTGTATGCTCCTGCATAAAAACCTCGATCTCTATAGCCCGTAGAAGACGGTGCCTCTCTAAAATATCTGTGGTATTGTGAAGCTTGCCCTTCTTAAGATTTATAAGCATGTCCGCAAGCTCTGAATCACTTTTCCCCACAAGGCTGGTCCTGAGCTTGGCATTACAGGGAACGTCCACAAAGGAGTAGCCCCTGACCACGGCATCCAGATACATACCAGTACCGCCACAAACCACAGGAAGCTTCCCCCTGGAAATGATCTCCGGAAAAACCTGGTAAAAGGATCTTTGGTAATTGAAAACAGAGTATTCAAAGGGCAAAGAGACCACGTCTATAAGATGATAAGGGATAGTCCTCTCTGGATTCTGCAGGGTGTATTCGCAAAGGTCCTTGCCGCTGCCGATATCAAGGCCGCGGTATACTTGCCTTGAATCGGCGGATATTATCTCACCATTAAGCTTGTCCGCAAGCCGTACTGCCAACGCAGTCTTTCCCACAGCAGTGGGACCAAGGACTATGATCGAGTTATAATCACCGGCATCCATACCGTAAGACAGCTCTCTTACAGAACCCTCAGAATCGCACATTTCAGATACTCCGATTTAGGATATCCTGCAAGTACAGGATGATCTGGACCTGCACCTCTTTTCTCCAGAATCTGTACAGTCCTACGGGCATCGTTGGCAGCATTCTGAATCATACTGTAGAAGGTGTTGTAATCGAAAAAATGAGAGCAGGAGCAGGTTATAAGAATGCCACCTTTCTCAAGGAGCTTCATAGCCCGTAAATTAATTTCCTTATAGCCGCCGTAGGCTTTTTGAACCTGTTTAGCACTCTTGGTGAAAGCAGGAGGGTCAAGGATAATCATATCGAAGGTACGTTTCTCAGCCTCATAGGAACGAAGCAGATCGAAAACGTCAGCACAGACTGCGGTCACTTTCTTTTCCATACCGTTCAAGGCTATATTGACATTGACGTTGGCAACGGCCTCTTCGGAAATATCCACGGCGGTCACCTCAGAGGCGCCGGCGGAGGCACAATTAAGGGCGAAGGCACCGGTATGGGTAAAGGTATCAAGAACACGTTTACCCTTGGCGAACATGGCTGCTGTATGGCGGTTGAACTTCTGGTCCAGGAAATATCCTGTTTTCTGCCCCTTCTCCAAGTCCACCTGAAGAATAATTCCGTTCTCTTTTATGCGGATTACAGGATCATGCTCAGCACCTATCCAGCCGGACTTTTCCTCCAGGCCTTCTTTCTCACGGACAGAGGCATCGCTCCTTTCATAAATACCGAAGGGATGGCACAAGTCCTCCAGGACTTTGATGATTGTGTCCCTGAAAACCTCTGTACAGAGGGCCAAGAACTGTACCACAAGGAAAACCCTGCCCTCGGTGTCACAATAACGCTCCACAGTCAAGCCGGGTAAGAAATCCGCCTCATCGAAAACAAGACGGTAGGAATCGTGCTTTGAGTAATAGGCATACCTTATGGCCATAGCCTCCTCAATGCGATTCCTGAAAAAAGCTTGGTCAAAGACTTCTCCCCTGTTACGGGAAAGAAGCCTTACCACAATCTTTGACTTTTTATTTATGATTCCAGTTCCCAGATACTGACCGGACTTTGAAAGAACCTCGACCACCTCACCGTCAGTCACCGTACATTGGTCGAACTGCTCTGTGGAAGAAGAATGCTGCCCACCTTCTGAGATGGCTTCCTTCTTTACATAGGAAATCTCGTTGTCGAAAACCCAGGGGAAGCCCTGCTTTATGTTCTCTTCCTCTCTAGGCTTGAGTATTATCCGGGAACAAGAGCTCATATTCATTTACCACCTAAAAGGTCTTCCATGGTGTAAACGGAGCCCTTAGAAAGCTTACCGGATGAAATACCGGAGCAAAGCCATTCACAGGCACGGACAGCGCCCATAGCCAGTCCTTCCCGGCTTCTGGCAGTATGGGTAAGCTCAATGGTATCGGCTGAGGAATCAAAGAAAACTGTGTGGGTTCCAGGTACGGAGCCGACCCTTGTGGATGCCACCTGAAGCTGATTTTTGGCAGGCTTACCCTGGAAGTTACCAGAAACGATTTCTGTTTTCTCCGGCATTTTAGCCATCATGCGGCGGGCAATCTCAAGGGCAGTACCGGAAGGACTGTCCACCTTTGTATTGTGGTGGGCTTCCCATACGGCAGAGTCATACTCGTCATAGGCAGAAATAAGGGAGGCTGCCTCCTCAACAATCTTGTAGAAAAGGTTTACTCCCACAGAGAAATTAGCTGCATAAAATAGAGAGCCTTTGCTGCTTGAAGCCTGTTCCTTAACCTCAGGCAGATGGGTCATCCAGCCGGTAGTACCAACCACAAGGGGAAGTCCCAAGGGAAGGAAGGTCTTAATATTGTTAAGGACGACATCAGGATTGGTGAACTCGATGATTCCTTCCGCAGATGAGTTTTTTATTGCCTCCGCAACCTTGGAAGCATCACCGGATTTAACATCCGCATCCTCTGCATAGGGGTCTGCTGTAAGCACTATATGATTGCCCCGCTTTTCAGCCAGGCTTTTGATCATGTGTCCCATCTTACCAAAACCGACAATAGCTATTCTCATTTGAGTTCATCTCCTTCTTTCTCACCGAACAAAGCGCTATGAAGCACCTGAACGACCTTATTACTCTCAGCTTCATCACAGATCATACTGAAATTAACCTTAGAAGCACCCTGACTTATCATCTGTACATTGATGTTTTCTTTGGCAAGAGCAGCAAAGCCTGTGGCAAGTATTGAACTTGAATGCTCCACATCACAAATAATAGTGACTATAGCCTTGCCAGCTTTTGTCTTTACCTCAGCGACCCTGCTGATATCAGCCACAAGGCCTTCAAGACTCTGCTTTGTTTTTACAGTGAGAGAAACAGAAACCTCACTGGTGGCGACCACATCAACGCTGATATTCCATTTTAAGAATTGGTTGAAAATATGAGCCAAATATCCGGCAGCCCCCAGCATACGGGTAGAAACAATATCAATCAGGGTAACACCCTTTACGGCTGTAATAGCCCGTACCGGAGACGGCTTTGAAGAATGCTTCTCCACGATTATGGAGCCTGGAGACTGGATATTATAAGAGTTCTTTACCCTCACAGGAGTTCCCGTCTTACGGCAGGGAACCATTGAACGGGGATGAAGAACCTGGGCTCCGAAATAGGCAAGCTCAGCGGCTTCCTCATAGGTGACCTCTGGAACAGAACGAGCCTCTTTAACGATACGCGGGTCTGTCGTAAGGATACCGTCAACGTCTTTCCATGTCTGAATCTCGTCCGCACCAAGAGCCGCACCTAGCATTGTCGCTGTAAGGTCGCTGCCTCCCCTTCCAAGAGTCGTTATGTAT
>JAILBN010000107.1 GCA_024680915.1 Treponemataceae bacterium
TCAGGTATTCGCTCATTCCTGCGCTGAAAAAGTCATCCCAAATTGAATCTATCTTGTTCTTAATCTCGCCAGTAATCATGTAATTCGTTCCTCTTTATTTTTACGGATTATATTCTAGCATATTCAGAGCCGAAAAATCACCTTTTCCCAATGTTTTTATTGTTATTCTCATATTCTCTATGTTAATTTGTTCCTTTAAACTCTATCATAGATTGTGTGACGTATATTGTCCCTGTAATCGACTTTTTTGTTTTTTTCCTGAAAAACATTTCTTTAAGAAAGGTTGTATATTTCCTAAATCTTTTTTTACTTTCAAAAAGTATAGTATTTTTCTGTAATCTGTTTTCAGGGACGCTATATGTCCCCGTTATTCTGGTATCATCTTCCTTACTATGATTACTGGTTTCCCAAGCCCGGCGCAGGGCTACGAAGACGACAAATTTGACCTGAATTCTCTCTTCATAAAGCATCCAGCCGCCACAGTCTTCATGACGGTGGATACCGACCGTTACAGAGGAAACTGCATTTTCAAGGGCGATCTGCTCATCATCGACAGGGCGAGGAGCATAACAAAGAATTCCCTCGTCATATACGAGAGCGAAGGGCAGTTCGTCATAGGAAGGGCATGTAATGTAACGGACGGTGCATTAATAACGGGAGTCATCACCAACGTTATCCATACGGTGAGAGAATCATGATCCTCCATGCTGACGGAAACTCATTATATGCCTCTTGCGAGCAGATTTTTCGCCCTGATTTAAGGGGAAAGCCTGTCGCAGTTCTCTCCAACAACGACGGTGTTGTCATCGCACTTAACAAGGAAGCTAAGTTGTCGGGAATAAAACGGGGGGATCCATTTTTCCGCGTCCGCGATATTTGCGCCAGCAGGAACATCGCGGTCTTCTCCAGCAACTACACTCTCTACGCAGATATATCAAGACGTATTACTTCCATATATATGGAATATGCGCCCGATATAGAGGAATACTCCATCGACGAGTCGTTCCTTTTCTTCGATGACTGCAATTTTACGATAAAAGAATGGTACGCCATAGGAATGGAACTCAAACGAAGGATATACAAAGAGATTGGGATGCCTATATGCGTGGGCGCGGCTCCTACGAAAACGCTCGCCAAGCTTTACAACAAGAACGCAAAGGCTCACGATGGCGTTTTTGTCTACGATGAGAAAGAGGTGGACAGTCTTCTTGAAAAAACTGACTGTGGTACAATCTGGGGAATCGGTGCGGCAAGGGCGAATAATCTTCGTCAGCATGGAATAAAGAATGCGCTCATGCTCAAGCACATGCCGCTTTATGACGCTAAAAAACTCATGACGATTCAAGGGTTCGCGACGGTTCAGGAACTGAACGGCATCTCCTGCATAGACAAAATCACGAGGGAAAAGAAAGAGGTCATAACGTCGAGCAAGCAGTTCTCAAAACGTATATACGACATTCCGACCTTGGAATGTGCTATCGTCCAGTATGCTGAGCTTGCCGTGGAGCGTTTGCGCCAGCAGAATTCTGAATGCGGAGCCGTTAGCATCTACATATCCACATGCAACTATTACTCTGACAATCACGATGAGCAGTACTCAAACGGAGCTTCTATAACACTGCCCCGGATGACGAGCTACACCCCGGATATTGTCGCTGCCGCTCGCGCAATTCTGCCACGTATATTCAGAGAGGGCTACGGTTACAAGTCGATATTAGTCACCCTTATGAATATTTTTCCTGCTGCCTTTCAGGGGAACTTGTGGATTGCCCCAAGGGAAGACATAAGGAAAAGAGACTTCATGGAAAGCGTCGATGTAATAACCCGGAAATATGGACGCGGCTCGATAACCCTCGCCAAAGGCTTCGAGAAACAGGGCTGGTAGATGAAAAGGAACTTCCTGAGCCCTTGCTGGACTACAAGATGTCAGGATATCCCCAAGGTGCATTAAAAGGTCACTCTTATTACGCTCTCATCCCCCCTGAAGCTTCCCATGCACATGTTCTCCCATACAGCATCCCTCCTGTGGGCTTCCACCAGCTCCGCAAGAAGCTCCCTGTAGCGGGCTTTTGCCCTCCAGCTCTCCTTTCCCTCCTGGGAAACTATCCTCACCTCTATCTCGTAGATAAGGTTCTTCAGGATCCTGTCCTTCTCCCTGTGCTCTCCGCTCCTGGTCATCATCCTGGCGTAGGGCAGGTGTCCCGTTCCGCTCTCGATGAATACTTCTGTCAGTCTCCCTATCTCGTTCCCGTCATTCCTCTCCCTGTTGTCCTTGTCTATCAGGTCGTTGTATTCCGTCAGCAGGAGCTCCCTCAGCCTCTCCAGTATCTTCTCTTCCCTCGTCATATCGTCCTCGCCCTGAACGGCTCTAGGAGCGTTCTTATTGAAGCCTCAGCTGCCTTAAGATTCTTCTCCGTCCTGTCCCCCGTCTGAAGTCTCCTGTACCAGTCCTTCCTGTCCGTGAATACCATTAGCACAGCATCCTTGAGAGGGGCAGGGCTCTCCTCATATTCTCTTCCTATATACCGCTCCACATATTCATTTGCGCTTCCGAGAAGGAGCTCGTCAAGCTTCCTCTCCGTCACGTCAAGGCTGGTAAGGCTCTCAAGCTCTTCATAGGTAAGTATCTTCATCTTTTCCTCCTTATGAAGAAAAAGGCGGCCTCATGCCGCCTTTCCCTTTTTCTTATAATGCTCTTTTCCTAAATGCTCACGAAGACCACGGTCTCTATATTGATATCCGGATCATAGGTATTCCCTTCTATGTACAGCTCCACAGGCAGATCATCCCCGGCACCGACGAAGACTCCCGTATCCGACGAGAGTGTTGTGACATCGTCCTTGAGGTTTACCCTGTCATAAAGGTTCTCGAACCAGGTGGGATAGACCTTTATTCCCTCACCGGCATCTATTACGTGGTAGAATTCTATCTCGTTCGTGGTGATGTTTATCGACATGATTTTCTCGATACGTCTCCGCCCGTCCGGATAGACGAATATCACATACCTGTCAACCCTTCCGAGGTAGCCTTCGATCTTCAACTTGTCGGTGTCCTGGGGGATGTCCATCACGAAGCATTTCTTGCAGTAACTGGCCTTGAGTCCCTTGGATTCCGTATTATCCCCGCAGTTGACCCTCACGTTGGTTATGAGGACCCTGCGTCCTTTGTCCGGTATGCAGATGCAGGAGGTGTGTCTTTCCTGAGGGTATATAGCTCTTCTTGCAGTCAAAAGTACCCTTCTGTCCATCAGCTCGCCTCCGTCTGCATGACGACGATGTTTCCCTTGGACCGGCTTATCATGAAGCCGTCACGTTTCCTGAACCTCATGAAAAGCTCTCCGTTCTCAAGGCTCTCCGTGGTCCCCTCGAACCTCTTTATCTCGATACCCTTCCTGTTTCCGTGGATGATACGCCTGGGATCCATGAAGACTGCGAAGGGAGTGTTCTCCCCCACGTCGGCGAATCCCGGCAGCAGAGAGCATTCCTGATAGCGGTAGCCGTCCACGAGACCGGGCATACTGTCCCCGGGTCTCCTCCAGATGGGGTTCCCCTCGTCGTCGGTGATGTTGGTTATCCTGTTCAGTATGCTCTCGCTGAAGAACCACATGCAGGACTTCCTTTCCTCAGCCGGAACCTTTATCTCCGCGTCACGGAAATCGATGTAGCTCAGCTTCTTGATGTCGCAGTCCACCCTGTGCCTGGTGGCGTTGCCATCCGCCATGATACCGGTGAAAGGGGAGGCATCGGCTACAAGGCACTGCCTGTCGAACTCTATGCCGTAGCTCTCCGTGAACTCGCTCATGAAAAGCTTCCCCAGATCGGCGAAGACATCCTCCTCGAACTCGTCGTACCAGGGGATGAAGCCTGCCAGCGTATATGCCTTCAGCTCCTTCCTTGTCGGTGCGCTGGGTTTCGAGCCCTCAATCTTGGCTCCGTACTGCGTAAGCCATTTGAGGCTCACTCCGCCCCTGTCACGCTCGGGGATCCAGATGGAAGGCCCCTTCATGGGGATATGGTTCACAAGATCCATCATCACCGATTTCCTTGCTGCATCCTCCATGATGACGCTCTCATAGATCGGGTTTATCAGGTACTGCTCGTTGGTGGCCATGTTGCCCATGGGCTCCACAGGAGTGTCCTTCTTCCTCAGCACGAAACCCTTCTCCCGTGTCCACTGGAAGTCCGATGGATTGTTCCAGTTCTCGCTCTTCAGGTTGGGGACGCACTTGAGCTCCCCGAGGGTGTTCCTGTCCCCGGTCCATGCGGCGCATAAGGCTTTGCCCAGCTCCGTCTCCACGTCCTTCCTTGTAAGCTGTCTTGCCCCAGACTCGAGATGCCTCAGGCTCTCCCTCATGGACTTCACAGCGTCCTTGACCCCCTCGGCCTCGGTGGTCATGGCATCCTCCACCGTATCAAGGGTCCTCACGATCTCCTCAAGCATCTCTTCCTTCTCCTGGAAGTAGGATGCCGCCTGCTTCTCATCGGCGAAACCATCCGGAGTCATCCTCCTCATCCGCTCGATGTCAGCCCTAAGCTTAACGATTCTCTCGCTGCTCAATAATTCCTCCCTTTCCCGTAAAATAAAAACGTCTCTCCACATCCGCACTCTTCTCCGCGCCTGCAGAGGCTTCCTTCATCAGTGCCAGCGGATTCGCGGGCACGTTGCAGATCGAGAACTCAAGGAGCTCCTGTCTCCTGAAGATAAGATCAGCTTTCTCCTCAGGCTTCTCCCTGTGGTCCACGAACTCCACTTCCTTCACCAGGAAACCCACGCTCCCGCTCCTTATGGAGCCGAACTTCACCCTCTGCCCGATGCTCCAGCCGAACTGGTCGAATTCCTTCTCGTTGAAGACCACCCTGCCTGAAAGATCCTTCCCCTTGTCCACGTCCACGGCATAGCCTATGGCAGGGATTGCAGCGTCATGAGCCCACAGGACCACAGGATTGCTCCTGTAGTTCTCAAGCTCCCAGCCCTCAGGGTCCACCCTCTCAAGGCACCTGTCCACATCGTAGCTGGAGAAGGTCCACCTGAAGCTCTCCTGTCCGTCCTCAGCCTTCTCCTTGCGGAAGGGCACCATGCATCTGATGAGAACCTCATCCGTAAGCCTGCCGTCCTTGCCGCACATGCTCCTGAGGAAACCCCTCAGCACGCTCCCGTCGTGAGCCGTGAATTCCCTGTCCTTTGTCCTTACCCTTATCAAAAAAACAACTCCTCCCTATGCCTGCTGTCTTCCAAGCCCGTACTGCAGGGCGATGATGATAGCCTCCGCGAAGCTCTCAGCCCCCAGCTTCCTCACCACGCGGGACCTCATGGAGGACAGGGTTCCCACCGCTATATGCATCTGGTCGCTGCCCTGTTTCAGAGTGGAACCCTCCAGCATCTGCCTCAGAACCTCCATCTCCCTTCCCGTTATCTTCCCGTTCACCTCCGAGTTCAGGATATGCTCCCTTTTCCTTATCCCTTCCTCTATATCCACGGGGAAAGCCGTCTTCCCGTCGAGGAGCCGTCCCACACATTCCATCAGCTTCATGTCGAAGGCACAGTCCACGAAAAGCCCCTTTATCCCGGCCCGGTACATGCGCAGCCCGAAATTCTTCCCGCACCTCTGCAGGCAGAAACAGAGAATCCTCAGACAGGGATTCATCCTCATAAGCTCACCGGTCCTATCCTCTATGTCGAAGCCCAGCGTGATCTTCTCGATCACCAGCAGGTCCACGTCACGCTCGTACAGGACGCTCCTCACTTCCTCGAAACTCCCGGCACAAAGAACCTCCATCTGTCTGAATCCTTCCTTGAGCATCCTGACGACCCCGCTCATAAGGATCTCCGAATCCGTAGCTATTACGCATGTAACTTGATCACTTTTATCCATTTCTCTCTCATCGAGTTTTCACTCAACTTTTTGATTTCTGACGTCAGCCACGTCGCTTGGTCTCCACCACGTATCTCCCCAGGCTTTCTCAGGCAATCCCCTTTCCCGTAACACGTCGTTGATTGTCTTTAGTCCGATCTTTATCTCAGCTATATCACGGTTGCTCTGCTCATCCTCGCTCTCCTGCAGCTCAGGTATCATCGAGAGATTGAAATATCCCCTCTCTTTCAGATGAAAACGCCGGAAAAACTGCACCTCGGCGATCTGCTCGAAGTTCTCCAGCATGGGTATGAGCGTGTACTTCCAGAACGCGGCATGCTGCTCCCTCGTGTCCGTGCCCGACAGGCTTGACCTGACGTCATGGATGTTCGCCACCCTGGGCGGTATACCGTACTTCGCGAGAATCGTGTACTGATTCCATCTCTTTATGTCATAGAGCTTCATGACATCCGGGCTCAGGGTAAGCGGCTGATAGCTCGTTCCTTTCCCGATTACTGCGACCTTCCTCTTAGAACCACGTCCGTACTTGGCTTCCCATCTTTTCTCTATCAGGTCAGCCTCCTCCTCACGGATGGTCTGGTCCGTCTTAAGAAGACCCTTGGGTATTCCTCCTTCTTTCAAAAGATCCGTGTTCGCTTTTCCCGCCAGAACGTCCTGCTCGATCTCCATGGCAAGGCTCACCAGCGGACATACTCCCCTGTATGTATTCCATGGGTTCCATTCCCTGAAATGCACTATCTCGTCAGGAAGGAGGGTGAAAGTCTCACCCTCGCTTCCCGAATAAATCCATCTTGATACCCTTCCGTCCCTTATCTCCGCGCTCATCTGCCTTGGATTCAGGACATATATCTCATCCGGGATTCCGGCTCCGTATTCCTCGCCGAAGAACCAGAAGGCCTCGCCCTCAAGGCACCACCATGCAGCCGTCTCCTTCCACAGGTCGAAGCAGGTCATCCTTGGGTTCGGCTCCCTGAAAAGCCTGGCGGCTTTCCCGTCCTCAACCTTCTTCTCATCCCTCTTTATCTCGAAATGGGCCCGTCCTATGTTCCTCATGAGAAGACCCACCGCTATGTTCACCCATGCGTGCTCCCTGTAAGGATCCCTCACCCTGTAGTTCGCCTCCGGGGAAGGGAAGTCCTCCTGGATATCCCTCCGGTTTATGGTCTCCATGCTCTCTGTTTTTCTCCTCAAACGGAAAAAGCCCATCCTCACTCCTAGCTCATCACCACGGAGCCCTGTGCCTCGCTGAAAATCCCGTAGCGCATGGCATCCATGAAATGGTCGTTCATCTTTATTATCACGTTGTTCTCGTCCCTGGCGTAGTCCGCTATCTCACCAAGAACCCCACGGCACTCACTTGAAACATAGAACCTGTGCCGCTCTATCAGCATACTTATGTAGTCGATTCCAGCGTCCACGCTGTTGTTCGCCTTCACTCCGCCGGGAATCTCCTGTATCCTCTCGCCTCCGGCAGGGTCACAGTAAGTGTCGAACACCTCACCGTACCAGTCCATATCCTTCTGCCTCTCCACGAAAGTCCGTGTGGTCACATTGAAGCCGCCCGAATCCTTCACCACGTACACCCTGTCCCCAAGCCAGCCTATCTTCACGGCTGCTATATGAAGACCGAAATCCTGACCGCCCGTGAAATAGTCGAACTTCTCAGGCAGCTCCTCCGGCGGGATTATCATGGTCTCATCGAACTTCTCGTATACCACGCCCTCCGCCTTGACCCATAGCCCGTCCCTGAACCTTGCCCTCTGCTTCTCCGGCATGGTGTCAAGGATGTCGCTTATGTAGTCCTCGTCCAGGTTCTCCGCGTTGTCAGCAGGATTCAGCACCATGGAGTCGTAGAGCTCAGGCTTGGTCAGCCTCTCGTCCGTCCTGGGCTCAATCTTCCTGATGAAGACCTTGTAAGCCCAGTGAAGAGGACTCGCCGGATTGCAGTCATAGAAGAACTTGTTCCTGCATCCCTCCACCTTCATGGCAAGACGGCTGTATGCCGTCGTTATCGCGCTGTAGGCTATCTGGCTCACCTCGTTGAAGTAGATCGTGCAGTACTCATGACCCAGAATCTTGTCCACCTGCTCCTTGTCCCCCAGACCTCCTATCCAGATCTCGCTCCCGTTCCACAGCCTCACGAAGCCCTCATGCACGTTCAGCCTGTAGGAACCCTTTCCTATGGTCCTGGTAAGCCATGGAATCAATGTCTCGTGGAGCACCGAGCTCCTTGCGTCCTTCGCCCTGTAGCGGCATATCAGATGCCTGCTCCCGGGGAAGCGGACAGCCCTGTAGATGACCGCCATCACAAGGACTGTCGTCTTTCCGCTCCTGCTGCCTCCGAACAGCAGAATGTGCTTAGCACCGCTCTTAAGAAGCTCGAGGGCTTTCCTCTGCACCTCCGTAGGCTTGAAGATGGAAAGGCTATCAACCATAATCAAACCCCGTCGAAAGCGTCAGTGAAAGTGATCTCAAGCTGACCGCCGGATTTGCCCTTGTCCTCGCCCTCCAACCCCGAGACCCTAGTCCCGAGCTCATAGCTCCTCTCAAGGAAATCCATAGTCTGGTTCGCCGTCAGCTCTTCCGCCCTCAGCTTATCCAACCGCTCATCAACGACCCTCGTCACCTTGCTGAGCATCCTCTGGTAAGCCCTGCGCCTCTCTTCCTCCTCCTCCCTCTGGATCAGGAGCCTTATCTTCTCGGCATGGTCGTCGTAGGCCTCCGCACGCTTCTTCCAGTCATGCTTCCTTGACCACCTCGACCATGAGGCGTAAAGAGAGGCATCAAGGGAATTCTCCCTCAGCACCTTCCTTATGTTCCGCAAGGGACCGTAGTCCCTGTACATCGCGAAAGCCCGGTACTCACGGGATGATTCCCCCTTCTGCCTGCCCCATACCTGCTGGTCGTCGGTCTCGCCGTAAAGCTCATCCAGCAGGTCTGTGCATACAGTCCCGTCTTTTCCTATAGTCCCCTCCCACGACGGGGAAAGCCGTACTCCCTCCCGTATGCGGCCGGAAAGAAAGACAGCATCCCCGTCGGTTCCATAAGAATCGCAGATACTTCGCCTGCACTTTTTGATGTAAGCTTATTACAATAGTGTCTTGTGTGGTTCTAAGACTTTTTCACATTTACATAAGACTTTTCTTAATGATTCAATAATGATTTTTAGGTTTCTTTGATAATGATTTTTTTTACATCCAATCTTTGATATCTATTTTTACATGTTGACATATTATGCATGAATGTTATTTTTGACAAGATTCGATTATCCGAAAAAAGGAATTATTTTAATACTTTCTCCCGCTCCCTGCTTATTATGAGGAGGCGCGGTATTGTTGCCCGGGTGCTCCCATTATACCGCGTCATCGTGTCCGCTCAAGGTCAGGGCAAGTTCCTCGGTCGCTTCCCTCCCTCGGAAACCTTGACCGTCCCCGATTCCTCATGGTGTTTTTTTCTCGCCCCGGGAAACAATGAAGGGGTGGGATGATTGATTTGATGGCGGGGGGTCCGGGGGAGGAGGATTCCTTTAGGCTCTTCTCCTGATTCCGTGTCCTGGAATCTGCCACTGGGGACAAAAAAAAGCCTGCGGATTTTACCGCAGGCTTTCTTCATTTCATCACCACCGGACAGGGAGGAAACTCACGCATCCCCCGGAGCCAGCTCAGCAGGTCGCTCTTGAGGAAGAGCAGCCTCTTCCCCTTCCTGATGCACGGGATGCATCCCAGGGCCGTGTCCCGGTAGATTGTCGATACGGCACAGCGGAGGAAAGCTGCCGCCTCCTTCACGTCCATAGGTTCTTCAGTTAGCTCATTCATTTCTGTACTTTCCAATTCTATATAGCTCCTTATAAGTTGGTATAGTTGAATCGTAACAGATAAAAAACGGAATGAGGTCTAAGACTTTTTCATCCTGACCCCTGAATTTTTCTTACAGCTAGGCCATAAGCTTCTTGTAAAGAGCGTTGGTGATACTGGTCATTTCCTCCAAATCCTTCGCCCTCTGGTGGTCCGCGTAGTGCTTTGTCATGGCCGGTGTCTCGTGACCGAGCACCATCTGCGCGTGCTTCTCGTCCACGTCATGGGCTATAGTCGTCGCATAGAAATGACGCCAGGAATGGAAGACTATGTTTCTCTCCTCACGCATCTTCTCGGTTATGCCTATAGAGTGCAGGGCATTCTTGAAACCCTCTGTGATCTGGTTAGAGACGAGAGGTTTGTCCGGCATCGTGCCCCAGAACACGAATCCGTCTGATTCAGCGAACATGTTCTTGTGTGGATTCTTGGAAACCAGATCCAGAAGCTCCTTCCTGACCTCAGGCGGTAGAGGTACTTTTCTTTCCTTACCGTTCTTCGGGCATTTGAGACCGTCCACAGGGCTCCATGCCCGCCTGACGTAAATCATATCGTCCCCTATGTCGCAACGGCGCAAAGCCTGAATCTCACCCAGGCGCATTCCTGTTATCATGGCAAGGAGCGAAGCCACCCTGTAGCGTTCGTCCTCCCACTGTCCGTGCTTGAAAAGCTCCCTCGCTTCCTCTGCAGAAAGGATTCCTCTCTCCTTTGATACGGTCGAGTATTGGGTAAGGGCGTCCTCCGGGTTCGAGCTTATGTAGCCCTGCTTCACAGCCCACCCGAAGGAGATTCCTCCGCACCTGATTATGTTCTTCATCGTAGCGGTCGAGAGCGGTGTAATAGGTTTTCCATTCGAATTTTTAAGGACGGTGTTCTCATGCCGTTTCTGAAGGTAACGCTCGAATTCACGCAGCTGCGTGACTGTCAGCTCTTCGAGAGTCGCGTCATCGGTAAAGAACTCCCGCCAGTATTTCACTAGGTTCGCCTGTTCGTAACAGTGCCGTTTACCTATGCGCTGACCGTGAGCCAGTTTGTCCTGGACGTAATCGCTTTTCTCGAAATCCCAGAAATCAGCGATGTATTTGAGAAGGGGTGTTTTCTTTTGTGGAATAAATGCGGTGTGTTCCAGAATGTCCGGAACTGTGGAAGCCGTGACAGACTGTGCCGAGACAGCTGGCCGCAGCTCTGGATATTTTGTCTGAATCAGAGTCTGGAGCATTGCTATCTCTTCGAGTCTGTAACTTTTTCGGCTTAGGGTATTGATAATCCCCATTATCTCAGATTCCTGGGGCTCTTTCTTCTGGATACCAGAGAACATAGACCAAGCCTTTGCAAGGGCTTCTTCTTTGTTTTTCGTACCCATAGAGCGCACTGCAATGCAACGGTGTGTTACCGGGTCGTGGAATTGTGCATAGTAATTGTTACCAGCTCTCTTGAAAATATAAAAAGGCCTCAAATAAAACTCCTCCTGTTTTATTCATAGCCTTTAATCGCGAGTATGCACCAGATTCAGACCCACAGATTTTTTTCTAACACCTTTCCAACAGACCCACAGATTAGTTTTTCTAACAGTTTCTAACAGTGGCTGTTTTCAAGCTGTTTTTGCTTTAAAAGCAAAAAAGGCTAAATCTTGTTTTATAAAGATTTAGCCTTTAATGAGCGACCGGGGGTTCGAACCCCGGACCCACAGATTAAGAGTCTGTTGCTCTACCAGCTGAGCTAGTCGCCCTTACGAGGAATGAATATATCATTTTTATTTTTTTTGTTCAAGGGGAGAATTGTTTTTTTTCGTGCGTTTTTTGCCTGGTGTGATAAAATATATTATCTGTCAGTTGAATTCTTAGGGGGTCTTCCTTAATTATGAAAAAGAAAATAGTCCTAATCCTTATACCGGTTTTACTGGTCCTTATCCTTGTCTGCTGTATCCCTTTCGTAGGCAGGCTTTTGTCCAAATCTTTGTCTTATGCTGTATCTATCAATGATACAAAGGAATATGTGCGTAATGGATCTGTTCTTCATTGCTGGTGCTGGTCCTTCAAGACTATCGAAGAGAAGCTTCCTCTTATAGCGGATGCAGGCTTTACTGCCCTGCAGACCTCTCCTGTGAACACCTGTCTTGTGGGTGAAGGCGGAGGCCTTGATATGATGGGTAATGGCAAGTGGTACTATCACTACCAGCCTGTGGACTGGAAAATCGGCAACTATCAGCTGGGGACGAGGGAAGATTTCATAAGCATGTGTAAAGCAGCGGAAGCTTACGGCATAAAGGTCATCGTGGATGTGGTCCCCAATCATACCACGCCGGAGCTTTCTGCTCTTTCTGCTGATTTCCTAGAGGCGGTGGGCGGCTTTGACAAGCTTTATCACAAAAACGGAAACAAGGCCCTTGCCAACTATTCAGACCGCTACCAGTGCACCACGGCCAAAATGGGCGGCCTTCCCGATGTGAACACTGAGAATCCTCTTTTCCAAAGCTACTTCATGTCATTCATAAACGATTGTGTTTCCTGTGGGGCTGACGGCTTCCGCTATGATACCGCCAAGCATATCGGGCTTCCCGATGATCCCTGTGACGAGGCTTCTGCCGAGAATAACTTCTGGCCTCTTTTTACGGGGCGAGCCCCTCTGGCAACGGAAAGCGGCACGGTGAGCCTTGATAAGGCCGACCAGCTTTATATTTACGGCGAGGTCCTCCAGGGCAACAATGCCAGGGAAGCGGCCTATGCTGACTATATCTCGGTCACGGCAAGCGGCTACGGCAAAAGTCTTCGGCAGATGCTGTCCTCAGGTCAGCTGCTGGCAAAATCCGTCACTGCCTGGCGTAACGATGCCGGCGGGGAGAAGCTTGTAACCTGGGTTGAATCCCACGACACTTATGCCAACGATGGTGAATCCGCAAAAATGAGCAATTTCCAGCTGAGGGCAGGCTACGCGGCCATTGCTGCCAGAAAGGAGGGGACTCCTCTTTTCTTTAACCGGCCCACAGGAGGCGGTGTGGATGAAGAGGGCCTACAGTTTCCCTCCGGCTGCAGGATAGGTAATGCGGGGAACGGGGAGTATTCCCATCCTGAGGTGGTCGCCGTAAACAACTTCCGTAAAGCCATGTACGGCCTTGATGAGACTCTTTTCAATATAAATGATGATAAAAGGGTCCTGGCCATAGATAGAGAGGGGAAGGGTCTTGTAATCATCAACGTGGGGGATGAGAGTGTCTCCTTCCAGCTTCCCTCCAGTCTCTGGTGGGGAAGCTACAAGGACCATGCCAACGGGGTGGAATGCTCCGTCAGTTTCGGAAAGCTCAGGGGTACGATCGGTCCGGAACAAATTCTTGTCATTTACTGAATTGTGGCTTATAATTAATTTGTAAACTTTGTCAGCTTATGGATTGATTGCAGCTTTCCCTTGCGTCACCCTGCGAAAGTTACGAAAAAACACGAAAAATAAAAGGTCCCCGTTCGGAATAAAGAAGTTCCGGACAATTCAGTCTGTTAATATGAAAAAACCGGTTATTGTAATACCTATGGGCGATCCTGCGGGAATCGGTCCTGAAATAATCTTGAAAGCCCTTGCCTCTGAAGATGTGAAAGCTGCCGCCGAATGTCTGGTGGTAGGTGATTTGTCTGTCCTTAAAGCTACAGCAAAGCTGACGGGCTGTTCTCTTCCTGAAAAGATAATCGATTTGGACAATGCTCCTCTATCTTCCTTCAAGCCGGGGGAGGTTAGTGCCGTCTGCGGAAAAGCTGCCTTCGAGTATATCGTGAAGGCCATTGAGCTTGCTAAAGGCGGGCAGGCTGATGTGGTTGCCACTCCTCCTGTGAATAAGGAAGCCTTCCGGGCCGCCGGGGTTCCCTTTATAGGCCATACGGAGATTTTCGGCGCCTATACGGACACAAAGGACCCTCTTACCCTGTTCGAGACCCATGGAATGAGGGTTTTCTTCCTTACCCGCCATGTCTCCCTGCGCCAGGCCTGCGATATGGTCACAAAGGAGCGTATCGTTGATTATGTGAAGAGGTGCACGGAGGCTCTTCGGCAGCTGGGTGTAAAAGAAGGCACCATGGCCGTGGCCGGGCTCAATCCCCACTCCGGTGAGCACGGACTTTTCGGCTCTGAGGAAGAGGAGGCCATAGTTCCGGCTGTGGCAGAGCTTAAAAAGGAGGGCTACGACGTGGAAGGTCCCGTAAGTGCGGACTCTGTTTTCCATCTGGCGCTTAAGGGAAGGTACAACAGCGTTCTGTCTCTTTACCACGACCAGGGCCACATAGCCACAAAGACCCTGGATTTCGAGCGGACTATAGCCCTTACCTGTGGTATGCCAATTTTGCGTACCTCTGTGGACCATGGAACGGCCTTCGACATAGCCTGGCAGAACAAGGCGAGCTCTGTCAGTATGGTCGAGGCTATCCTCCTTGCAGCAAAGTACAGCTTATGTAAAGAGTGACAAGTCTTCTGCCCTCTGGCCCACTCTATGGATTGCTACGGTGAGATCTTAAGCCGGACAGGATTGAAAGTGCGGGCTGGACAGGGCTGGAAGCAGAATATTTCGGAGAGAACCAACAGAATATTTACCAGCGTATTTAAGTACTATGATTTAATAGGAGTTCTTGTCATGAAAAAAATCGAGAAGTTGGGAATTGTTCTTGCTCTGTTGTTATCCGTGGGTTTATTAGTCGCTTGTTCCGGGCTTTCCCGTAACATTTCTTATAAGGTGAACGTCGCTTCTGTATCTAATGGCAGTGTTGTAACTTCCGCGGCAAGCGCAGTCGAAGGGACCACTGTGACCCTTACTTTGATGCCTGCTGCCGGTTACAGCCTCAGGTTTCTTACTGTGTCCAAATCGACAGGAGAAAGTATCCCTCTCAGCGGAAGCGGAAACAGCCGGACCTTCACTATGCCAGCTTCTGAGGTGACAGTGTCCGCAAGTTTCGAGATTGTAAACTATAAGGTTAAATTAGCCGGTATGAACAACGGCAGCATCATCTCTTCTCAGGGAAGTCCCACTGTAGGCAGTAGAGTGACACTGACTGCAAGTCCTTCAGATGGTTACGGATTGAAAAGTCTTTCTGTCAAAGATTCCTCCGGAAGAGATTTGGCTGTCAGCGGAGATGGTAATGCCAGAAGCTTCGTAATGCCTGCTTCTGATGTTATAGTCAATGCGGTTTTTGATAGAATCTATACCGTTACCATCACAGATTCTGTTAACGGTAGAATCGTATCTTCCGTTGAGGCTGCTTTTAAAAATGATGTCGTGACTCTGACCGTGTTCCCTGCGGAGGGGTACAGGCTTAAAAGAGTGGACGTATCAAATGGTAGTACTGTAAGTGGAGATGGAAATGTAAGGACCTTTACGATGCTTGCCAGTAATGTTGAGGTAAGAGCAACTTTTGTCTATTGCTTCCACGAAAGTGTTACCATCCTTCCTCCTGGAACTGACGGCAGTGCAGGGACAAGCGCGAAATATGTGCTTTTCGGTGACTGGCCTCAGACTGTAAAACCCAGTGATGTGGTGATTTCTGGAGGCATATCATTTTCGATGGGTGGAAATCATATTTATGAGGGCTCTGATGGTAATTACTATGTGAATTGCGATGAGAATGCCCTGGGAATCGGTAGTAAATATACTTATAGTGATGGAAGACAAATAGGCCAGAGGTGTGAGAGTAGTGAATATTTCAGAGTGGAGCCTATAAAATGGCGGGTTCTTACGGAAAGCTTTGATCATGACAATGATGTGACCACACAGGGTAAAGCTCTTCTTGTGGCAGAGAAAATCCTTATCGGAGGTAGGCAATATCACACTAATCTTAGAGACAGGACGATTGATGGGGAGACAATAAAACCTAGTAACTATGAGCATTCGAATCTAAGAGCTTATCTGAATGGTCTGAGAGAGGGGAGAAATGATTACGGCACTTCAGGTTTCTTGGTCAGTGCTTTTACAGAGAATGCCCAGGATAGCATAGCCACTACTCATGTGGACAACAGTGTGGCAAGCACGAATCCGGCAGCCAATCCCAACCTATGGAATAGCGGTGTGAATAACTATGCCTGTAATGATACCAATGACAAAATATTCCTTCTGAGCATAAAAGAAATCACCACAGAGGTCTATGGTTTTGATCCGGATCCGGATGCGGAGGGAGTGGGGAATAGCCGTTACTTGCTCGCTACAGATTATGCTAAGGCGAATTACTTAAATCTTTCCAGCAACCAAGATAAAGAAGAAGTGAATGCTTTCTGGTGGCTGCGCTCTCCGAATTATCAGTATTCTGCTAATGCTCGCGCCGTTTATTCTTTAGGACGTATCGCTAATGGTAATGCTGATTCAAAACTCTACGGGATAGTACCAGCTCTGGCTCTTTCTCTTCCTTCGGAATAGGGGTATCAGCCAGTAAGACAAGCATAATCTGATTTACATTAGCCCTAAAATCAAATACAATGCTTTTAGGGCTGCATGAGCATGAGGAAAAATAAACTCCCGAAACAGAAACGATTCAAAAATATCATTGATAAAATCGATAGATTCCTCTCAAATCCCACTGTTAAAATCGGTATCGTAGTGGTAATAGTGCTCGTGGTGATTGTTTATATCATCTTCAAGTCTGAGAAAGGTACAAATTCCCGGATAAATTCTTTGTTCGATGCAATCTGGTATACAATCGTAACCTTAACGACAGTCGGTTATGGCGATATAACCCCTAACTCTGTTTTAGGCCGTGTTTCCGCCATGTTCCTCCTCATCGTTGGTGTCGCGATTTTCGGTATCCTTTCCGGAAAATTCGCATCCTTCATCTTTGACAGACAGCAGAAAAAAGGCAGGGGGCTTATAATTATGGGCAAAATGAAAAATCATTTTTTGATTTGCGGCTGGAAGGCAGGCTTCGATAAAATTCTCGAAGGAATCCTGGCGGCGAATCCGGAAATCCCTGCGGAGCGGGTCGTTGTGGTAAACAACGCGGAGCGAATTGAGATAGAAAGCCTTCAGGCCAACGAAAAATTCAAGGGAGTCAATTTCCTTTACGGTGATTTCACGGACGAAGAGATTCTTATGAAGGCCCAGATTAAAAATGCAGAGCGTGTTATTATTCTTGCGGATAAATCAAAACAGTATTCCTCTCTTGAGACAGATTCCCGCACCGTCCTGGGAGTAATAACCATCAAGAATCTGAACCCCAAAATATACTGTGTCGCTGAGATCATCGACTCTAAATTCGAGAAGCATCTTTCCCTTGCCCGCTGTGACGAGATAATCCTGACCTCGGACTACGAGCAGAGCCTTTTGGTACAGGCTTCCAGCGGAAAGGGCATGAGCCATATATTGCGTGAGCTGGTCTCTGAAGAAGATTCTTCCGTTCTTATCCTGCAGGATATTCCCCTGGAATTCGTGGGAAAAGAGTACGGTGTCTTCAGGAGCAGCCTTAGAACGAGGGATATCCTGATAGGTATACTGGAGAATACCGGTAACTTTTATGTGCGCAGGAATGAGGCTTTAGCAGAGGCTCAGAAGAACCCTGATATGGAGAAAATCGTCTCAAACCTTAAAAAGGTAAAGACTCTTAAAAGTAATATCCCGGTTTTTAATCCCTCTGACGATTACATTGTTCCTGACAGCTCCAAGGCCATATTCATCCGTGGCAGGACGGAGGAAGCGGTTTGAGCCCGCAGATATAAGACGGTTAAGGTGGAGAAGGCAAGATGGAATACAAAAGGGACTTGATCGAGAAACTGGCGAAACTGGAGATATTTTCTGATTTGGATATAAGCAAGAGCGAGCATGAAAGGATGCTGGGGCGTGTGTGTGAGATTCTTACTCCTACGCCCTTCGAGGCCGGAGCTGTCATAATAAAGGAGGGGGACATAGGAAACTCTCTTTTCATCCTTTATGAGGGAAGTGTCCAGGTCCGCCGTATGACTCCCAATAACGAGCAGTTCGCCGTGGCAAACCTTTCTGCGGAACAGAATGTTTTTTTCGGAGAGGTGGCTCTGGTGGATAAGGATACCCGGTCTGCCTCTGTTTATGCCTTGACGAAATGCAATACTCTCAAGCTTGACGGTGACCGCTTCAAGGCTCTTTGCGAGGAGGAGCCGGTATTGGGCTACTACGTCATGTATCGCATATCAAGACGTATCGCCTCTGCTCTTCGCAGGTCAAACAAAGATCTCATGGTCATATATGAAGCACTTATAGATGAGGTTCACGGCGAATAAAGGGGACTATTAAGATAGGCGCAGGCAAACCTCTGGATAGGTTTTCCCGCGCGCACCCTTTCCAGACCTTGCGGATTGTCTTTCAGGCGATTATTCCAGCCTGTCCAATAACTCCGGTATCTCGTATATGCTCTTGATGTGGGCCACTGCCTCCGGGTCTGACCTGTCCCATCCGTCCGCTGTTTTGGATCCTGCCTTGTCTTTTGTTTTCGGCTCTCCGTAGCCAGCTCCTGTGTCACCCACCAGCACCGACTTTCCCCCTATGGCAGTATAGCCTTTGGTATATTTCGCATGGTCATCGAAGAAAAGAGTGTCCTCAAGGGAGTGCCCGCCCCATTTCACAGCATTCATATAGGCTTCCTCGTGGGGTTTTCCTATCAGCTTGTTTGTTTCTATATCGTGGATAGACTCGAATAAGTCTTTTATGTCAAAAAAGTCTAAAACAGTATCAGCATGGACCCGGGGAGCATTTGTCAGTATGGTCATGGGCAGCCCCAGGGAGATAAGAAAGGGGCGGAGCTTTTTGTCCGGGGTGAGCTCCGAAGCTTCTGTCACTGGATGCACGTAACTGAAATATTCCTCCACGTCCGTCAGCTTATGCTCTATGCGAAGCCACTCCAGGGTGGTCCCGTATAAAGGCATTCTTTTCTTTCTAAGGTCGGCCGCCGCATCCATAGGCAAAGCAAGGAAGCTGGCCACGAATTCCATCATCCGCCTGGTGATTCCAGCGTCTATTGCTGAGCTTGAAGGATAAAGGGTGTTGTCCAGGTCGAAAAGAAGGTGTCTTATGCTCATGAAGTCATTATATCCTATTTCAGGTAGCTCTTTCCAGAACCCTCTGTCTGTGCTTTTCCCGGGATTTTTGTAAGGGGCTTCCCCTTTAAATGAAAATACGTTAAATTATTATCGAAATGCAGACGACGGCATTATCGGATGTCGTATACATCCGCGTCGTCAGGAGGTTATACATGACAAAGAAAAAGTTCCTGTTTATTACAGCGGCCTTTTTGATCCTTTCTGCTCTTGCTATGGTTATATCTTGCAACGCGTCCAAAAAAGAGCCTCTCAAAGATGGAGAATGGACTGGTAAGGCAGCTGGTAGGAACGGACCTATTGAACTTGTGCTTTCTGTAAAAGACGGAAAGATTTCAGGAGCACGTATTGTTTCTGAAAGCGAGACTGATTTCGCAAAGCCTGCGGAAGAGAATATCATCGCCCAGGCTGTTAAGAAGAACAGTGCCGAGGGGCTTGATGTTGTTTCTGGTGCTACTATCACTTCCAATGCCACGATGGCTGCTCTTGCTGACGCAGTACTCAAGGCTCAGGGAAAAGCAACCGAGACAGCTTCTGCAAAGAAGGTTGAGGATGCTACCTGTGACATAGCAGTTATCGGCGCTGGTGGAGCTGGACTTACAGCTGCTACAGAAGCTGCTAGCAAGGGTGTAAAGGTTATTGTCCTTGAGAAGATGGGTATTGCCGGAGGTAACACCAACTCAGCTACAGGCGGTCTTAACGCTTCTGAGACATCTGTCCAGAAGAAGCTTGGTATAGAGGATACAAACGACCAGTACTATGAGGACACAATGAAGGGTGGTTACAACCTGAACGATCCAGATCTTGTCCGCAACATGGTAGAGAAGTCAGCAGAGACTGTTGACTGGCTCATCACTCTGGGCGCAGACCTTAGTGATGTAGGTAAGATGGCAGGTTCCACAAACAAGAGAACCCACCGTCCTCAGGGTGGTTCTGCTATCGGAGCCCACCTGGTTCCTGTGCTTCAGACAGCTACAGAGAAGGCTGGTGCTGAAATCCGCTTCAACTCAAAGGTTACTGACGTAGCCCGCGATGGTTCTCAGTTCGTTGTTTCTGTCTCTACAGAGAACGGAAACTACGCTGTCCGCGCAAAGGCTGTCATCATCGCAACCGGTGGTTTCGGTGCTAATTCAGATATGGTGGTTCAGTATAAGCCAGAGCTCGTCGGCTTCGGAACAACAAACCATAAGGGAGCCACAGGTGATGCTTTCGCTTGGGTAGAGAAATTCAATGCAGCTCTGGTTCAGATGGAGCAGATCCAGACTCATCCTACAGTAGTTCCCAGCAACGGTGTTATGATCACAGAGGCTGTCCGCGGAAACGGAGCTATCATGGTCAACCGTGAGGGAAAACGCTTCAACAACGAGATGGCTACCCGTGACGTAATGTCAGCTGCTATCCTTAATCAGACTGGTAAGACATCTTACCTGCTCTTCGATCAGGGTGTCCGTGAGTCTCTCAAGGCTATCGAGGGCTATGCTAACAAGGGTCTCCTTACCCAGGCTGATACTCTGGCAGGTCTTGCAGAAAAGCTTGGTATGCCAGCCGCAGACCTTGAGGCAACTGTAGCTTCTTACAACAAGATGCAGGCTGCCGGAAATGACACCGAATTCGGTCGTGCCGCCAGTGATATGCCTCGTGCCATAGCGACAGGTCCTTATTACGCAGTTGAGGTCGGTCCTGCAGTCCACCACACAATGGGTGGTATAAAGATCAACACAAAGGCTGAGGTTATCGATACTTCTGATAAGGTAATCCCAGGACTTTTCGCTGCCGGTGAGGTTACTGGTGGTGTTCATGGTGGTAACCGCCTTGGTGGTAACGCTGTGGCAGATATCACTATCTACGGAAAAATTGCTGCTGATACAGCTCTTGATTATATCAAGGGTCTTTGATCAGACATTTTTAGGCTGACCTGAGACGCAGCTTTTATGAAGGACGGGTGGAAATGAAGTGTCCCATAGCCGGGTGCGCTTCAAAGTTTCCTCCCGTCCTTTTTTTGCTTTTCCCTTTGTGTCGGCTGTCTATTGTCTTTAATGCATTTCCTTATTATTATATTAGAATGAAAGATCCTAGAATCGAGAAATTAGCATATAACCTTATCAATTATTCAATCAAAGTAAAAAAAGGTGAGAAGGTTCTTATCCAGTGCAGGAATACTGAGAAAGATTTCATAAATGCCCTTATAAGGGAAATATACAAGGTGGGCGGTTACCCCTATGTCTCTCTGAGGGATATGTCCGTAGAGAGGGAGCTGCTGATGGGAGCCAGCGAAGAGCAGATGCGCATCCGTGAGGAAATCGAGATGGCCGAGATGGAGCGTATGGACTGCTATATAGGCTTCACCTCTCTCCGTAATCTGAGTGAGTTGAATGATGTTCCCCAGGAGAAAATGGAGATTTACAAGAGACTTTGTGTATTCCCTGTCCAGATGCAGCGTCGTCTTAATTACACCCGCTGGGTGGTCCTCCGGTATCCTACCGCCGCCATGGCTCAGCTTTCTGACATGAGCGAGGAAGCCTTCGAGGATTTCTATTTCAATGTCTGTAACCTGGATTACTCAAAGATGAGCCGGGCTATGGATCCCCTCAAGGAGCTTATGGAGAAGACGGACAGGGTTCGCCTTGTGGCCCCGGGAACTGACCTTTCCTTCAGCATTAAAGGTCTTCCTGCCATAAAATGTGACGGTCAGATGAACATTCCTGACGGAGAGGTCTATACTGCTCCAGTCAAGGATTCCGTTAACGGTGTGATCACCTACAATACCCCCAGCCTTGAGGATGGTTTCGTCTTCGAGAATATCTCCTTCCAGTTCAAGGATGGCAAGATAATAAAAGCCACCGCCAATGATACAACCCGTATCAACAAGGTGCTTGATGCGGATGAGGGTGCCCGTTATGTGGGTGAATTCGCCATAGGTGTGAACCCTTATGTCCTGGAGCCCATGAAGGAGACTCTCTTTGATGAGAAGATAGCTGGCTCAATCCATTTTACTCCTGGCAATTCCTATGATGACTGCGATAACGGTAATAAATCATCTTTGCACTGGGATCTTGTCCTTATTCAGCGTCCTGAGTACGGTGGCGGCGAGATCTGGTTCGATGACATCCTTATTCGTAAGGATGGACGTTTCGTTCTTCCTGAATTGGACTGCCTGAATCCGGAAAACCTTAAGTAATGAGATACAAATCAATTTTCCTTGGGGACGATGCGGATATAAAGTCTCTGTCCTGTTCTGTCCGGGATTTTTATCTTGGCAGGGGCTACTCTGTGGAGATATATCAGGACAGCAAGAAGAGGACTGTGGTCAATGCCTCCAGAAAGAGAAAAAGGCTTCACTCCGTTTTCTTCTCAAGGAAGGGCGGGGCTGTGGAAGTGGAGAGCCGCACCTATTATATAGTCAACAATATTTTGATCTTCGCATCCCTGACTGTCATCCAGGCCTGCCTTGGCCGTATGATAGGAGGCATGATAGGGGCAGATTCCTTGTTGTATGCCATAGGTATCTTGATGGGCATAACAGAGTCCCTTATCTTTTTCTCCTTTGAATTACGTGAGAATAAGGGACTCAGGAACCTGCTTTCTGCTTCTGGCGTAAAAGGCCTTACTGTTTAAGGGAGAGATGATTTGATTATATTCTCCTGGGAAGATGTCATTTCTGGCAGGCTTAGAAAAAAACTTCAAGAACAAGGCTTCTCCTGTTCCGCTGTGGCCACCGGAGGCTTCGACGGACTTCATATAGGTCACAGGGCTATCATAGACAAGGTCCTGGCCTTTCGTTCAGCTTCTCCTGCTGTTGCCGCCGGTGTGGTTACCTTCCGCCATCCCCCTAAGTCTGCTTTCGGAAGAGTCTCCTATTCCGGCGATTTATCCACCTTAAGGCTGAAAAATGCGACTTTTGCTGATTGGGGACTGGATTTTGCTGTGGTAATTGACTTTTCCGATGATTTTAGTAAAATAAAGGGAAAGGATTTTCTTTCAATACTGAAAGATTCATGTTCTATGCAATTTGTGGCGGCGGGATCAGATTTCCGCTGCGGGTATAAGCTGGACACCGGCGTCGCTGAAATGGCCGCTTATGCCGCGCAGAATGGCTTTTCGTTCGTCATCGTGGATGATGTTCTTAGAGAAGGCGAACGTATCAGCTCCAGTCTTGTCAGAAAGTTGATTTGTGACGGTTTTGTACAGGAAGCATCAAAGCTTCTGGGGCGGCCTTACACAATTGACTGTGAAGGAGCTGATGTAAGTGCCAGAGATTCTGAATCCGGTTCTCTGTTAATTGCTCGTGGCAGTTTGGTGCAGGTTTTGCCTGTCGAGGGCTCTTTTTCTGTAACCCTTCATACTGCCGACTCAGTTCATTTTTCAAGTGTGCTGTTTGCGGAGTCACATTTCCTTCGCCTGGATATTCCGCCTGAATATGGTTCTTCTGTTTTGGATAGAATAGATTTTATAAAGAAAATATAAGTATGCGGGTGTATACTTACAAGGAGCATATAATGGCACTTTCAAAAGAAAAGACAGCCTCTGTCGTTGCCCAGTTCGGAGCAAACGAAAAAGACACTGGTAATACTAAAGTTCAGATTGCTCTTCTTACAGAGCGTATCAAGCAGCTTACAGAGCACTGCAAGACATTCCCCAAGGATGCTCATGCAAAGAGAAGCCTTAATATTCTTGTCGGTCAGCGCAGGAATTTCCTGAAATACCTTCAGAATAATGACCTTGAGGTTTACCGTGCTCTTATCAAAGAGCTGGGACTCAGAAAGTAAAGCCTTTTCTGCAAAACTACACGCTGACCGCGTCGCGGTATAGTGTGTAGTTTTTTTTGTGTGTTTCATCCACTTATAGTCGGCTTGAGACACTTTTATGTTTCTGCCTGTCAGAAATATCCTTGCTGCATTGTCAGATGGACAGAATTTGCTGGAAGAAAAAAGCCCTTTTAATTAAAAAACTCCTTTCGTTGCAGGGGGCGCCTCTCCCTAAGATTCTTTTCTTGCAGTGAATTCTGTCTCGATGCAGTAAGTACTCTATTCCGTTTTATACGGCTCCCATTTTGGGAAAAGGATTTAACAATGGTACAAAGAGTTACCTACAAAATCGGGGATCAGGAGCTTATCCTTGAGACCGGTCGCCTTGCAAAACAGGCTAATGGTGCTGTGTACGCCCAATTCGGCGGTTCAGCTGTAATTGCCACCGCATGTGCGTCAGGAACTGCCCAGGAAGGACTTGATTTCGTTCCTGTTACAGTTGATTACAACGAGAAATATTATGCCGCAGGTAAGATTCCTGGCGGTTTCATTAAGAGGGAAGGCCGTCCAAAGGACAAGGAGATTCTTGTTTCCCGCCTTATCGACCGCCCTATGCGTCCTCTTTTCGACGTTGCCTTTGGTCGTGAGATTCAGATAGTTCCTACCTGTATTTCTTCAGACCAGATCAACCCACCGGATATCCTTGCTGTTATA
>JAILBN010000108.1 GCA_024680915.1 Treponemataceae bacterium
TCAGGTATTCGCTCATTCCTGCGCTGAAAAAGTCATCCCAAATTGAATCTATCTTGTTCTTAATCTCGCCAGTAATCATGTAATTCGTTCCTCTTTATTTTTACGGATTATATTCTAGCATATTCAGAGCCGAAAAATCACATTATCTTAATGTTTTTCATTGAGCTTTTTCCAGTCTCTCTGTCATTTGTTTCTTTTTTTACTTTATCATAGAAAAGAGGACGTATGTTGTCCCTATGAACGGCTTTTTTGTTATATTTTCACTCAGAAATTACAAACTCTCATAATATTTCCTGATTTTTGCTGACATTAATGAACGACGCTTTTCCAAAAAGTCACTGTAATTTATAGCTTCCCAGCTTGTACCAGATTCAGACCCACAGATTTTTTCAAACATTTTTCTAACAGACTCTCAGACCCACAGACTACTTTTCTAACAGTCTCTAACAGGGGCTTTTTTAGGCTGTTTTTGGTTTAAAACAAAAAAAAGGCTAAACCTTTGTTTTTCAAAGATTTAGCCTTATGCTCCCCCCGCCAGGGCTTGCCATACGCTCGTCCACTTCCTGTGTACTCGCTCCTGGCCGCGCTCGAAACCTTGTGCCGCGTCCATGCGGCACACACTGCGCACTGCTCGTGACGGTTTCTCACGTTCAAGCCCTGTCTCTACTCAAGTTTTCGTAAAATCATTTAAACAAAAAAAAGCACTTCTCGTTTGAGAAGTGCTCGCTCCCCCGCCAGGGCTTGAACCAGGGACCCACAGATTAACCGTCTGTTGCTCTACCGACTGAGCTACAGGGGAATGTCATCAGCTTTCGCTGCAACGAAAGGAATAATAGCTGAAAGGAAAAAAAATGTCAATAGAAGTCATCAGGAAAGATTTTTTGAAAGGAGGGCGGCCAGACCACCCCAGCAGCAAATCAGCGAGAAACAACTTGAAAGCCAGCGGGAAATAGCTTACGGTAACTTGCACCACTACTTAGAAAGGGTGTATTCTTTATGTAAAGTCTATATGAGGAGCAAGCCGTCATGAAAGAAGAAGAAAAGGATTTTGATACCATGGGACAGGAGTCATTGGCCGATTTTGTACGGAATAAAATCCCTGATGAAGAGACGATTTATGATCTGGCTGAGCTTTTCAAGGTTTTCGGAGACTCCACAAGGACAAAAATCCTCAGTTGCCTGGAAGTAAAAGACTTGTATGTGGGCGAGATTGCCGAGATCCTCAACATGAGCATATCGGCTGTATCCCATCAGCTGCGTGTCCTGAGGAATGCCAAGCTTGTGCGAGGAACAAAAGAGGGCAAGGAAGTCAAATACTCCCTGGATGACAACCACGTCATGATGATAATAGAGTGCGGTCTTTCCCACTTGAAGGAGGATCATAACCACGACGGGCATGGGGAATGATCGCTCATCGGAGACAAGTATATCGGCAAAGCACAAGGTTTGAAATTGAATACGCAGAGAAAGCCGGCAAAGTGATAATAAAGTGATAATATACTATATATCCTAAAAAAGACCTTCCCACAGCTTGACAATTCATATCATAAGGGCTATAGTTTAGACATCATTTGAATAGTTATTCAATTGTACAAACTTACAAATTATCCTGCGCTGGGAAAGAAAAAGGTCGAAAAGCCCCGCAAACCCCGCAAGCGCAGTTGGAGGAAGCTATGACTAAAACTTACAAAATCGATGTGGACTGCGCTAACTGTGCGGCAAAAATGGAAGAGGCTACAAAAAAGACAGCCGGCGTTAAGAACGCCAATGTAAATTTCATGATGCTCAAGATGACCGTTGACTTTGAGGACGGTGCTGATGAGAAAAAGGTTATGAAGGATGTCCTTAAGAACTGCAAGAAGGTAGAGGACGACTGCGAGATTGAATTCTGACTCATAATCGGGCGAGGGGGTGTAAGGGTGCGCGAGCAGGCTGGCTGGAGCCTGACTGCGAAGCGCAAACACGCGTCAGCGTGGTCGGAGGCGAAGGCCGTAGCCCTGCAAGCCCCGGTGGCGGCAGGCGGTCAGGGAGCCTTCGCGACCTGACAGTCTGCCGCCACGCCCCCTTAAAAATCTCATAAGGAAAATGCCATGAACAAAAAACAGAAAAAAAATCTGGTCCGTATAATTATTACTGCTGTCTTGCTTGCCATAATCAAAATACTACCGCTGGAAAGTCTTCTGTCCCAAGCCTATGGCTGTGACATTGGCGACCTCCGGGTCAGATATACGGAGATGGCGATCTATCTGATTCCATTTTTTGTCATAGGCAGCGGCATCCTGCTTAAAGCCATAAAGGGCATAATAAAGCTTCAGCCCTTCGACGAGAACTTCCTTATGACGGTTGCCTCGGTGGGCGGTATAATCCTGGGCAGCTGGGATGAGAGCGTATTCGTCATGCTCTTCTACCAGGTGGGTGAGCTTTTTGAGTCCATTGCCGTGGGAAAGAGCCGCCGTAATATCTCCAATCTGATGGATATAAGGCCTGACTACGCCAACATAGAGAACGAGAGGGGAGAGCTTGTGCAGGTCTCCCCTGATGAGGTCATGCCGGGAACCATAATCTCAGTGAAAGCCGGAGAGAGGATTCCCCTTGACGGTATAATAGAGGATGGAACCACGACCCTTGATACATCTGCCCTTACCGGTGAGAGCATTCCCCGGGAGGTCACCGTCAACGACGAGGTTTCCAGCGGCTGTATAAATCTGACGGGCTTTATAAAAATCCGCACCACAAAGCCCTTCGGTGAGTCTACGGCTTCCCGCATCCTGAATCTGGTGGAGAACGCCTCCTCAAAAAAGGCCAGGCAGGAGAATTTCATATCCAAGTTTGCCAAGGTCTACACTCCAACGGTATGTCTGTGCGCCCTTGTACTCGCAATCGTCCCTCCCCTCTTCCGTATGCTTGTCCTTGGTCTGGACGCAGACTTCGGCGACTGGGTATACCGGGCCCTGACCTTCCTTGTAATCAGCTGTCCCTGCGCTCTGGTCATCAGTATTCCCTTGAGCTTTTTCGCAGGTATTGGCTCCGCCAGCCGTAACGGTGTTCTGGTGAAGGGCTCCAACTATCTTGAGGCTTTGTCGAAGGTCAAATACATAGTCTTCGACAAGACCGGAACCATGACCAAGGGTGTTTTCGAGGTGAGCGGCATCCACCACAGTCCCATGGAGGACAAGGAGCTTCTAGAGATAGCGGCTCTGGCTGAATCCTACTCCAACCACCCCATAAGCCTGAGTCTGCAGAGGGCCTACGGAGAGGACCTGGACAAGAACCGGGTCAAGGACGTGAAGGAGATAAGCGGCCACGGTATTGAGGCCCTGGTGGACGGAAAAAAGGTTCTGGTGGGAAATGAGAAACTCATGGCTCATTTCGGTATTGAATATTGTTCCTGCCACAGCACGGGGACCATAGTTCATGTTGCGGTGGATGGTAAATACGCAGGGCATATCGTCATTTCGGACGTGATAAAGCCAGACTCCGCGGAGGCCATAAGCAAGCTTAAGAAGCTGGGAATAAAGAAGACTGTAATGCTCACCGGCGACAATCAGAAAACCGGAGAGGAGACAGCCCACATCCTTAATATTGACGAGGTTCACTGTAATCTGCTGCCTGACGAGAAGGTGACCAAGGTGGAGGAGCTTCTGAACCAGAAGGGCGAGAAGGAGAACCTGGCCTTTGTGGGTGACGGTATTAACGACGCTCCGGTGCTTTCACGCTCTGACGTGGGGATCGCCATGGGAGCCCTGGGTTCAGACGCTGCCATAGAAGCCGCCGACGTGGTCCTTATGGACGACAATCCCCTGAAGATAGCAAAGGCTATGAAAATCGCCAAGAAGTGCCTTCACATCGTATATGAGAACATAATCTTTGCCATTGGAATAAAGGTTATATGTCTGGGGCTCGGAGCTTTCGGGCTTGCAAACATGTGGATGGCCATTTTCGCCGATGTGGGCGTGACCGTCATAGCCGTACTTAACTCAATCAGGAATCTGAGGAAGTAGCTTCCACTCCGTAAAGGACACAGTCTCCCTTCTCCCTGTTCCTGCGCTTAGCGATGCTGAGAGCCTTGGCTGCGTTCTTTATAAGGATATCAGGACTGTTTCCGTGCTGGGGGTATATGGCGACTCCTATACTTGCGGAGACAGCTCCCTGCAGCTCAGTGAAATTATAAAAGTCCAAAATCGCTTGATATAATCTTTCAGCCTTTGCCATGACAGTAACTTCACTCCTGGCATCTACCATAAGGACGATGAACTCATCGGAGCGGAGCCGGCCTATGCAGTCTTTCTCACGGAAGCTGGACTTCAAAAGCTGGCCCATATTCCGCAGCACGTCGTTCCCCTTCTCGTAACCGTATTTATCGTTTATTGTCCTGAAATTGTTTATATTGACGATAAAAACAGCATGTATAAGCGAGCTTCCTTCGGAGCGGAATTCCTCTTTCATCCGCTGCTCTACACCTCTCCTGTTATAAATATCCAGGAAAACATCTTTTTCCTCGATTCTGATACGGAAATTTTTCTCATCCTGCTGACGGACATTCCTTGTTCCGTAATACAGTATAATAAACAAAAGGCAGAGGACCATAATCGAAAAGAAACAGATTATGAAGACGCTGTATCCTTCTATCAACTCCCACAGGTTGGAGAATCTGACATAGTTGTCCATCCATTTCGTCTCTATCCTATTCATGGTGCCATCTTTAGCAAGTTCAATTATGGCATCGTTTATTTCCGTAAGAAGCTCCTCATTTCCCGCTAATACGGCATATGAGTTGGAGACGTTGATGAGAGGCGAGAAAGCGACCTTTATGCTGGTATCCACCGAATCCGCCAGAAGCTTGCCCACAGAATAACGGCAAAGGGCGAAATCACAGCTTCCTTCGGAAACAGCTTGAAAAACCTCCGTGTAATTGGAGAAAAACACGGCATTATCTATCAGTTTATAATCATAAAGGAAGGTTTCTCCCAGGCCTGCGTCACGGATCACAGCTATCCTGCTTGAATACAAGAGCCCGAAATTCTCCACAGGCTTTTTACCGAAAAGCATGAAGGAATCATTACCGGTGGGTATGGAAAACCGGTAATTCTTGAATTGTGCGGTATTATCCGATATACCGGAGGCGACTTCCAAGCCCAGCAAAACATCGGCGCTGCCGCTTTCCAGAGCATATTCCGCTTCATTCCAGGGCAAAAGACAAATCTCAATATTTTTTTTGATCTTAGATGATACAGCCTTCATAAAATCTATATCGTATCCAGTGGCTTTACCTTCTTCGTCAAAAAAAGAATAGGGGCTGTAGTCATAATCGGCTACGACGATAATAGTCTCTTCGAAAAGCGGGGGTTCTTCTACGATGGACTCGTTTACGATGAAATACCAATCAAAATATACGACCGAGAATAATCCCGAAAAAATAAGTACAGAAGAAGCAAAAAATATGAATAAAACTTTTTTCATCCGCATAGTGGGATTATACAGGGTGTAAGGTGAAAAAGCAAATTATTATTCGTAAAGCTCGATAAGAGTCCGAAGACTGCCGTCACTGCCGTATATTCCCACGAGATGTCCTGCATCTGTGGTTCTATAGCGGGCTATGAGAGACTCTCCTTCTTTCACGGCTGTCTTATAAGCTATACGGATGCCTTTGTAACCACCCCGTAAATATACAGACTCCGGCAGCATCTCCAGGGCGAAATCAAGATAGCATAGATTGTGCAGATGATTGTTGAAGTCTATATCGCTGCGGCGGAGCTGTATTTCTTTTTCTGCTGACCAGCTTTCCGGCTCGGCGATTTTAGGCATCTTATCATCCTCAAAGACTCTTTTCTCATCTGGATGATATCTTTCCATAAGCTCCGGAGCAATTTTCACAGGCCGGCCGGCATTAAGGTCGAAACGCACCCATTTGCTGGAGGCTTTGACAAGGACAGTTCCGTACTGATCATACATAAGGAAATTACGGTTGGTGGACAAGACTACCTTGCCGGCCACAGCCCAAGTCTCGGTCTTTATGGAGCTTCCGTACAAGGGATACTCAAGAATCTCAAGCCGCCAGTCAGTAAGAACCCAGCCCATGCCGTCCTTGCAGCCGGCAAGTATACTGTCGCCTGCATTGTCGGAATGAAGGCTGCCTGCATTCTCAAGTATCTTAAGGATGGCTGTGGGGCTCAGTCTTCCATTCCTGCCGTAATCTTCAATTGATGGTGTATAATTCGCTTCAAATATCATAGCTTATGATATACATTTTTTCATTTTTTGTCATTATGACAGGGCATAAAAAAGTATTTTCTTGCTTTATAGAGATTTTTGAAATATCCTGTTTTTATGAATTCAGTTTTTTTCATTACCAGCAAAAATATGCGTTTTTTCACAGTATCCGCTTTACTTACAGTGATTATTTGTATAATAACAGGATGTATGGTCCCACCCGTCACGGAGACCATAGACAAGCCCTCTGTCATAGAAGGAACAGAGCCAGTCATCCCCAGTCAGGACATAGAGCTGGAGATAACCCGCTCAATCCAGCAGGAGACTCAGGAGGTCAGCTTCGGCAGGGGAGCAAGCTTTGGCAAAGAATGGGCGGTAAGCACAAGCTCCCAATACTCCCGTTACAAGGAGAATGCCCTTCCGAAGCTCACAAAGGAAGCCGGGAAAGCTCCGGATTCATACGGAGTCTCCTTTGACTTCAAGTATCTGGGACTCTACACCTCCTCTGTCCTATTCTCTGCGTATGTCCCCAAAAACACTTATATAAATTTCTCTCTGAAAACTGATATTCTAAGCGAATATGACGGAAACCTGGCCTTCTATGTGGATGGCGAAAAAAAGCTTTCTGAGACAGGTCCAAAGGGAGAATGGGCAAAGTACTCAATTCCTTTGGAGGAAGGCTCCCACACTTTCGAATGGAGGGCGGAGGGCAGCTCAGAATCCTACACTCTGGGCATTTCTAATTCAGTCTGTCTTGATCAGGTATATTTCCTTACCGCCCCAGAGATAGTAACTATGATGGAGACCTTCGATTCCGGTGATTTGTCGGCCTTCAACTGGTCTGCAAGCGGACTCGGTGTCCAGGTCACCTGGGATGAATTCCTTCAAGACTGGGTAGATAACGGCTCCGTTGGCTTGATGTATGCCGATGACCATGGTTACGTGGCAAAGCTTTCCACAAAAAATGACATACTCCAAACAGTGGCTTCTTCCTATTTGACTCTTCCCAAAGTCTCTCCGGAAGAATCTTCATCCTTAAGCTTCGACTATAAAATGCAGCTTGCCCCCACACCTTCTGTATACGCCGCTGTCTTCATTGACGAAAAAGAGGTTCTTCGGATAAACCCGGAGGATTTCTCTCCAACCCCTTGGAAAAAAGTCAGGGTTCCTGTACCGGCAGGAGAGCATTCCATAAAAATAGGGGCAGTAAGTGAAGAGGGAACGGCAATTTCCGGAGAGGCAAAAAACTGCATACTGATAGACAACATAGCCCTGGTTCCGGATGTGACTACCCAAGTGACGATATACCCCAAAGGACTTCAAGAAACATATGAGGGCGGATTTCCGCTGACCTTCACAGCGGCAGCCCGGCGGGCGGATGACTCCATAAAAGAGGGACTTCCTGTAACATGGAAGGTGGACAAGGGAGGAAAAATCTCTAAGGACGGTGTGTTTACGCCGGAAAAAGCCGGGCTTTACACCATATCCGCTACGATTGACGGAAAGACGGCATACAACGAGAAAGTCCTTGTCCATCCAGAGGATTACATAAACAGGACCTGCACATACAACGGTGTGACCTACGGAGAGCTTAGCAATCTTTCAGGAGAAAGGCACAACACGAATACAGTCATATTCGACAGCTACACACCCTGGGGAAATTCCTTCGATGCGAAAGGATTTTTCATAGTCTCAGGGGAAGTCATAAATCCCACGGCAAAGGATTATGCATACGTACTGGTCACAAAAAAGGACCAGCCCGCCTTGTACACCCACTACATAATACAAGGTCAGTTCAGTCAGAGGATATGGCTCCGCTTCGGTCCCGGTCAGTATACTGTGTCCGTAAGGGACTTCCTTTCAGTTGACATTGCCGACTATGGCGGAGAGAACGCCAATATAAACGGATTCAAAACGACTACCAACAAAGCTATGACATTCGAAGTTTACAATACTGCTGATACCCGGGGAGAATCCGTGGCAGACCCACGGTGGTTATTTCCGTCATACGAGTGTCAGAGTGATGACTTCCTAGTGACAAACATCGGGAATGCGATCCTTGAAGAAATAGGCTACGATGCCCCGGAATCAGAAAAGCTCAGGGCTATCCATAACTGGATCACAAGTAACTATACTTACGATGCTGTAAGCAGGGATGACTATTCCAGAAGGCTGAAGCAGGACGTCCTTTCTGTCCTTAAGGTAAAAAAAGCTGTGTGCGAGGGATACACGAACACCTTCATCGCCTTGGAACGCTTTATGGGCATAGAGGGGAGGTCAATAGGCTCGACCAGCATGAACCATGCCTGGAACAACACCTTCTTCAAGGGCAACTGGCACCTGGTGGACGTAACCTGGGATGACCCAGTGAGCGAGTACGGCGACACAGAAAGGGAGCTTTACACGTACTTCCTGACTGACCTAACAGGCAAGGACAATGACCACCCAGCAGAGGCGATAGACAAGGACGACACAGAAGTCCCGATGTTCTAGGGTAGATTCCACGAAAGAAGAGTGCGAGCGGCATCCCGTCGCAAAAAAGGCTTGGAAAACTGCTGAAAGCTTTCCAAGCCCCTTAAAAGCTAGGAATAGATTTGAAACGCCTCTCGGTACTAATCAAAGCTGTTCCCATTTTGTCTAACCATTCTGTCCTTATTCTGGCTTGTTGAGTACTACCCGGAAAGTCGCTTCTGACCTAGGGCGAGCTTGATACTCGATTCCACTATATGAGCTTATTCCCTGATAAGTATGATTGTAATCACCGCCGAAAGACCATACCTGGTGATCAACGTTCCATGTCCATACAATTTCACCAAGGTTACCGGACATATCATAAATGCCGTATCGGTTAGCAGCCTTTGTCTTTACATCATGAGTATTTCCACCGCTGTTACCACTAAACCATCCAACATCCCGCCAATTTTCACTGCCGCTGTATGTATAATTCTCGCCGCCTTTAGCCAAATATATCCATTCTTCCTTAGTCGGCAAGCGGTAGCCGTTTGCATAAGAATCGTATGTTATGTTAGTCCACTCATTGTCTGTTGTCGGTATGGCGTTATATGCAATATTCTGCCAGTTACTTACTTGACTAACTGTGTAGCACGGATCCTTACCCTCCATAAGGCTGAGCTTGTTGCAGTAAGCTATAGCTGTATAAAGACATCCTTTATCAAAAGGTCGTTTTTCCTTACCACGAGAGTAAGAAAAATCACTGAATACATTCTTGAACTCTTCCATTGTAACTTCATGGTCACAAGCATACATAGCAGAAATATTATTTGCAGAATCGGCATTAATAACTACAAGGCCATTTCCAACCGTCAGCGGTGCAAGCTTCCACTTTGCGTAGATTGTAATTGAGCTTCGAATAGGAGTAGTGAAAGAGAATGGTCTTGTAAAGTCTCTGTCGCTGTACCAGCCATCAAAGTTATATCCGTCTTTTGTCGGCTCATTAGGCGTAGCAGTAGTCGCTCTATCCGAAACAATCCGAGAATCAATAGCGCTTCCTCCGTTAGTCTCGAATGTGACAAGATGTCCAACAACCCACTTCGCATAAATAGTTTTATCTGAGTTTAGTGTAGTATTGAAATCGAACTCATTACCATCAGAACAAACTTGATCACTATACCAACCCATGAATGCATAGCCTCCGCGTAAAGGCGTATTAGCTGGCCTTGTAACAGTGCCACCTATCTCAATAGTCTTTACTAATGTGCGTCCACCCCTATAACCAGCAGCTTGATCTGCTTCAAAATTTGCAGTACTGTCATTTGCATCAAACGTAACCTTAACACCTCTTCTCATTTTTGCATAAACATCCGTGTTTCCACTGATTGGGGTGTTAAAATCAAACAAAGTAGTATAATTACTGTCCGCATACCAATTTTCAAAAATAAAACCTGCTACATTCGGGTCTACGGGTCTTGATACTCTTTCGCCGTTATTTACTGTACTTTCAGAGTAAAAACCACCGCCTCCGGGTCCAGACATTAAATCTGCCTCAGCAGGAAGCCTGAAAGTCACCGTATATTGCTGATTAGTACTTGGTGTACCCGAATTACTGGGATTATTTTGATTATTTGGATCATTCTGGTCAGGAACAATATTTCCCGGCTGAGGACCATTTCCCGTGGGACATCCTGCCAACAAGAGCACAATTCCAAAGGCTGCAAGCACGGCAAGCCATTTCTTAAGATTCTTCATAGAATCCTCCGTTTAAAATAAAATTACCCCGCACCATAGTGCGCGGAGCATAAAAAAACCGCATGTGCATAAAAACTACACTGCGGGCATAATTTCCTTAAAAAATGAAAAGTATACTATTATTGATTGATTAAGCGGCATGCGCTTTGATGAGTCAAAATTATTCTGTGTTATTTTTAAAGAATGTTTAGTAATCATG
>JAILBN010000009.1 GCA_024680915.1 Treponemataceae bacterium
CTTTTCTTGAGAAAAAATCAGGTAAGGTGGTTGCTGTTGATACGGATCAGGCTTGTAAAAAGCTGGGCAGCAGCAAGGTCGTGAATATGGTGCTTCTTGGGGCGGCATGCCGTTCGGGACTTATCTCAAAAGAAGAGCTGAAGGGAGCACTCAAGATGCTGGTAAAGCCAGAGTTTTACGAGCTTAACGTCCGTGCAGTGGAGTATTATTGATATGACAGATTTAGAAAAAGCCAGAGAATTTTTTGGTGGTGATTTGTATGCCACAAAAATGACTGGAATACAGATTGATGAAATAGGGGAGCATTACGCTTGCTGTTCTTTGGAAATTACAAGAAACCATCAGAACGCTTATGGCGGGGTGATGGGAGGTGTGGTCTTTACTCTGGCTGATTACACTTTCGCAGTATCTTCAAACTTTAATCAGCCAAAAACCGTATCTGTCACAAGCCAGATAAATTTTATTGGTATGGCAAAAGGAAAAAGACTTATCTCCAAATCAACGCTGATAAAAGATGGTCGCTCCACATGTCTTTATGGTATAGATATAAGTGACGAGCTGGGGACAAAAGTCGCTTTCATAACAATTACCGGCATGAAGCTTAATAAATAGCAAAAAACTATATACATTCTCGCTATATAAGCACATTCAGGACAATAGCTCCTGCAAGAATACCCAGGCCAATAAGAGTAAAAACATAATCACGTAAATGGTGCTTGTAAACTTTAGTGCAGCTTTGTCGTGTCCTGAAATAAAAGCCCCTTAGTTCGGCGGCTTTTGCTGTGAACTCAATCTTTCGCACCGCACTCATAAGAAGAGGAAAGCAAAGGGGAAGTATCATTCCCAGTTTTTTGAAAGGATTTTTTATTTCAAAGTCAACACCACGGGCTTTCTGACTTTCTATAATCCCGGACATTTCTGAAGAAAAAACAGGAATAAAGCGGATAGCAGAAGTAAAGGTAAAGGCATATTTATATGGAATATGTAGTTCTTTGACCATTGTGTTCGAAAGATCATTCAGGTTGATTACAGAAATCAAAACGGAAAGGGGTAAGGTGGCAGCGGTTAGTCTCATAACAAGCAGCAAGCCGTTACGGATTCCTGTATCAGTGATACCGAAGCTTTTCCCAAGTGGAATAACAATATTGCCAGTCTGGATAACAAGAATCTGAAGCACAAAGAGGAAAATAGACATTTTGAAAAGACCTCTGAAAATACCAAGAGTTCTTTTAAATAGACCGGAGCCTTTTTTTCCTTCTCCAATAAATCCAAGAAGAACATCAATAACAATTATTCCAAACAGATAGAAAAAATTGGAAGTAACGAATGCTGAAGCACAAAGCAATGCCGCCACGAATATCTTTGTAAGCGGATGCATTTTATGAAGAATGGAATCGCCCTCTAAATAATCTAAAAAGCCTTTCATTTTATTCTACCGCCTTTTTTAGCTCTTTTATTTTATTTACCATCTCGTCAACAGTAAAAATATCCTTGTATTCATCGCCTAAAAGAGAACAGGTTGCCGCAATCTGAGGTTGAAGCAGACGTGCTTTTTGAAGAAGTTCTTTGTCTGAAAGAAGCTCCCGTGTTTTTCCCTGGGCAAGAATTTCTCCCCGGTTCATTACGATAACGGATTTCGCAAAATCCAGTACTACTTCCATGTCATGGCAAACCATTATTACTGTGGTTCCCTTTTCGTTCAGTTTTTGGATTCTGCCCATAATCTCCATGCATTCCCGGTAATCAAGACCGGTGGTCGGTTCGTCAAGAATCAGGATTTCTGGATCAAGTGCTATAAGACAGGCAAGACAAAGGCGTTGACGCTGCCCCCGGCTCATGTTATAAGGCTCAACTTTCGGGTCAAAGCCGAATTCTTTTATAGTCGCTTGTACTTTCTTTTCAATCTCCGATTTTTCAAATCCGTTATTCTTAAGGCTGAAAGCAATCTCTTCTTCTACTGTATTGCAGCATATCTGTCGGTCAGGGTTTTGGAACAAAAAACCTATATGCTTTGCAAGGTCACTTACTTTTTTACGCCGGGTGTTCTCACCGAGGACAAAAACATCTCCTTCACTTGGTTGTAAAAGACCGTTGCATAGCTTTGAGAAAGTCGATTTCCCCGCACCATTCGAACCGATGATAGCCCTGAAATCACCTTTTTCGATATTTACATTAAGATTATGAACGTTTGCAGTTTCGTTGTAAGAAAAAGAGACGTTATGTAATTCAAGGACAGTCATTTCCTCTTTCATTTCACGCCTCCGATGCATTTCTTCACAAAATCCGCAGCTTCCTGTGTGTTAAGGCAAATCCTCTCTTCCTTTTTCATTCCAACAGGAGTAAGCCCTTCATCCATCATTTTTCCTGTCAAAGTAAGCACTCTCGGACAGTTTATTCCTGCCTCCTCCATTTCTTTTTGATGGGTCAGAGTACTTCTTATTTCGCCGTAATGAACAATCTGCCCTTTTTCAAGAACGATCAGCTTTTTTACAAACTCGCACAAAAGCATAATTTTTTGTTCTGCAATAATGATTGTTATTCCCTTTTCTTCATTCAACTTTTTAAGGAGCTTGAATATCTGAAGAGAGGAAGCCGGATCAAGCTCACCTGTAGGTTCATCCAAGACAAGATAATCTGGTTGAAGGGCTAGTATGGCCGCAAATACAACCTTTTGTTTCTGTCCTCCGCTTAAAGTGTTTATTTCGCGGTGGCGAAGCTCACTGATATCCAAAGCTTCAAGAGCATTTGTTATGCGGCCTTCTATTTGTTCTGCCGGAATACCAAAGTTCTCAAGGCCAAAAAGAATTTCGTCCTCTACAAAGTAACTTACAATCTGGCTTTCAATATCCTGAAATACAGAACCGACCTTAAGTGCGAGTTTATCGGGTTTAATTTCAAAAGTATCCTGACCTTCGATTTTTACTGAGCCGTAAAAATCACCGGTATGATGATGTGGAATGAGTCCGTTCAAACAATTGCAGAAGGTGGTTTTTCCAGCCCCCGATTCACCGATTATTCCGACAAAATCACCCTTTTGAATTTCAAGTGAAATATTCTCAAGAGCATTTTGTTGGGAATCTGTATACTTAAAAGTCAGTTCTTGTATTTCAATCATTTTCACCTCTGTAAAACTTTGCGGCAATAATACTCCTATTCCAGAGTATGCCGAAGTTTCATCATGCCTTTGCTGCTTCACAGACAAAGGGTTTTTTAATTGCTTTCATCAAAGGTACGTACAAAAGTGCCACGATAACCGCGTTCAAGGCAGCTGTTCCAAGTACGATAGGCACATAAGCCGCCATTGCACTTGGGTCGGATTGGATTACGACAAAAAGCAAGACTGTGAAAAGTCCGCCTGAGACTACGGTGCTTATGAATGTATTTACAGCAGCAAGGCCAATTTCCATTGGTCTGTTTTTTGCTGGAATCAATATCAAAAGTCCCATACAAAGGGCTCCAGCAAACTCAGAAGCAAAATTGAGTCCGGCAGTTCCTGGAAAAAACTGACAGATAGCTCCAGCCAGAATTCCAACTATAAGGCTATACCAAAGCTTTGGACGAAGAAGTACGATAACCAGACAATACATCGCGATAATGAAATTCGGTTTCATCCCAAATAAATTGATGAAAGTTCCCACAAAGAACTTTAATACTGCACCTGCTGCAAGAAGGACTGCTGTAAGTAGAAGATCACGAAGTTGAAGTCCTTTTTTTTCTTTCTGTACAATTTCTCTCTTTTCCATAGTATTACTCCTAGTACTTTGAATGTTCTGAGTTATTCCTGGCGATTCTGTTAATAGAAACGCAACGTTACTACGGATAGTAACATATAGAGTTGTTACTGTCAATAGAAACACGAAAAAAAATTAGAAAAAATCATTCTTTTGTTTCTATTGACAAAATCCTATTGACGCGATAATTACAAGTCGCTATTATTCACTCAATGATTTTTGCATATTCTTTTTTTACATTTGCTTTCTTTTCATTTTTTGCCTTTTACTTTTGGGGCAAGGGACGAATTTTTCTGAAAGCGTAGAATGTAAGAAATGCGGCTTATAAAGAGCGGTTCTATCCTTTCGGATAGGACCGTTTTTTTTTGCTGTCATGCTTATTTGCTCGATTTCTTGCTGACAAGATAAGAGATAAGAGGAGTTTCATATGAAAATAGCCTATAGTGGAATTGAAGGAGCATTCGCGAATATTGCCGCAAAAAGGGTTTTTCCTAATGATAAGTTGATTTCTTTCCCGGACTTTCGTTCTGCTTATGAAGCCGTTGAAGTGGGCGAATGCGATTACGCTGTTCTTCCTATAGAAAATAGTTATGCAGGGGAAGTAGGGCAGGTTACAGATCTGATGTTTCAGGGTTCGCTTTGGGTAAACAGTGTTTATACCCTTAATGTGGTCCAGAACCTTCTGGGAGTGAAAGGTGCTTCCTTGGAAAACATAAAAAAGGTAATCAGTCATCCCCAGGCATTGGAGCAGAGTGCAGATTTTATACAGAGATATGGTTTTAAGACGGAGGAGGCTATGAATACGGCCCGGGCGGCTAAGCAGGTTTCGGAAATGGGGGATATTACTACTGCTGCAATCGCCAGTGAAGAAACAGCTTCTTTGTATGGTCTGGAAATTCTTGCTTCTGGAATCAATGGTAAACAGGATAATTCCACACGTTTTGCCATTCTTTCTAAGAATGAAGAGAGTCTGGGCTTATCAGACGACAGGACCTTCATTCTTATGTTTGCGGTGAAGAATGAGGCCGGAGCTCTTGTTAAGGTCCTGAATAAACTGGGTGAGTTCGGTTTCAATATGAGCGTAATCCACAGCCGGCCTTTGAAGGGCTTGGCATGGACATATTATTTCTATGTGGAAGCAGAAGGTGAATACGGAACACCTGCTTGTGAGCAGATGCTTTTGGAAATGAAATATAGATGTGACAAACTAAAGGTTTTAGGGAGGTTCTAGGATGAATATGGAATTCGAAAGACGGTTGGCAATTCCTGCAGAGGTGAAGGAGCAATTTCCACTTACAGGTAAAGTAAGCAAAATAGTTGAAGAAAAAAGAGCGGAGCTTAAAGCAGTTTTTGAAGGTCGGCAGGACAAGCTTCTCCTTATAATAGGACCTTGTTCCGCTGACAGGGAGGATGCCGTGCTTGACTATATGAACAGGCTGGCTCCTATTCAGGAAAAAGTCCGCGATAAAATCCTCATGGTACCAAGAATCTATACGAACAAACCCCGTACGACAGGAGAAGGCTATAAAGGAATGCTCCATCAGCCTGATCCTAACGCAAAACCAGATTTATACAAGGGAATTGTAGCCTGCCGCCATATGCACATGAGGGCAGTGGCGGAAACGGGATTTATTTTTGCGGATGAGATGCTTTATCCAGAAAATTACCAGTATCTTGATGATATTCTGGGCTATGTGGCCGTAGGAGCCCGATCTGTAGAGGACCAGCAGCACAGACTTACAGCAAGCGGAATAGAAGTTCCAGTAGGAATGAAAAACCCCACCAGTGGTGACTATGCCGTTATGATGAATGCTATTCTTGCAGCACAACATCCTCATACCTTCATTTACCGGGGCTGGGAAGTCCATTCCGAAGGAAACAAGCATTGTCATGCGATACTCCGGGGCTCAACCAACAAGCACGGAAATAATCAGCAGAATTACCATTATGAGGATTTAATAAGATTATGTGATGCCTATGATGAGATGGAATTGAAAAACCCCGCAGTGATTATTGATACGAATCATTCCAATTCAAAGAAGAATCCTTTTGAGCAGCCTCGTATTGTCATGGATGTGCTAAATTCCTGCCGTCACAATGAGCGGATAAATAAGCTTGTGAAAGGCTTTATGATTGAAAGTTATATTGAGGATGGATGTCAGAAGACGGATGGAAATATATATGGAAAGTCTATAACAGATCCATGTCTTGGTTGGGAAAAAACCGAAAAATTGATTTATGATATAGCAGAAAAATGTTAAAAAAAAGCGATTCTATAAAAAGAAACAGTTGACAAGGTTCTCTCGTGTTGTTACTATATATAGTATCAATGTGAGAGGACAACTTTTGTCTTCCTGGAGGATTTTATGAAACTTACAGAATTACAGCTTGAGCAGATACGTAATCAAATATGTCGTGTCAAGAAATGTGGAAACCCTTTTTATACTGAGCGTTTTAAGAATATTAATCCAGAAGATATAAAGACTCAGGAAGATTTTGAAAAATTAGTGCCATTCTGTTCAAAACAGGATCTTCGTGATGCATATCCCCTAGGACTAGCTGCTGTTCCTGAAGAAGAAATCGTGCGTATACATTCTTCCAGCGGAACGACAGGTTCTCCTGTAATTATACCTTATACACAGAAAGATGTTGATGATTGGGCTACTATGTTTGCGCGCTGCTATGAAATGGCGGGTATAACAAAAAAAGACAGACTTCATATAACTCCAGGATATGGTTTGTGGACTGCAGGTATTGGTTTTCAAGCTGGCTGTGAAAAGCTTGGTGCCATGGCAATTCCTATGGGTCCGGGAAATACTGAGAAACAGCTCCAGATGATGCAGGATTTAAAATCCACGGTAATCTGCGCGACTTCTTCTTATGCATTGCTTCTTGCCGAACAGGTTGAAGCTCGTAACTTAAAGGACAAGATTTTTCTTACAAAAGGAATTATCGGTTCTGAAAGATGGGGCGAGAAAATGCGTAACCGAATAAAGAATATTCTTGGTATAGAACTCTTTGATATTTATGGGCTTACGGAATGCTATGGTCCAGGAATCGGTATAAATTGTCCAGGAGAAGAGGGAATCCATATTTTTGATGATTATGTCTACATCGAGATTCTTGATCCTCTTACAGGAGAACCTGTTCCAGAAGGTCAGTTGGGAGAGGTGACACTCACGACTCTCGTTAAGGAAGGAGCTCCCTTGTTCCGTTTCCGTACCCATGACCTTGCCGCTTTTGTTCCTGGTGAATGCAAGTGTGGTTCTAAGTATCCTCGTATTACCCCGATTATGGGTCGTAGTGATGATATGGTTAAAGTAAAAGGGAATATTATTTTCCCCAGTACGATAGAAGATGTTATTCGTTCTGTCCCTGGAACTTCCAGCGAGTACAGGGCTGTAATAGAACATGTTGACGGTAAGGACAAGATGACGATTTTCGTAGAGGTTGAAGGTGGTACGGATAGGACGGAAGCTGCCCTAACGATGACTTATAATTTCAAGCAGAAATACAACATGACACCTGAAGTAAAAGTTGTGGGAGAAGGGGAACTTCCCCGCAGCGAGAAAAAAACAAAACGAATAGAAGACCGCCGTTTTGAATAGGTTTTTCCTCCGAAAGATTTAATAATATTTTAGAACTGGCAACCTTCTTGCAGCGCATTATTTCTGAAAAAGGTTGTCAGTTTTTTTAAGTCTCAGGCTATCTTTAATTTTTTTTCTAATTTTATAAACCCGAATTTTTTATAAAACCGATCTACCAGTTTTTTGTACAATGGAAGAGCTCCTGCAATCATAGCAAGAGAGAGTGGCAGACAAAAAATCGTGGAAAGTATAGTGTTCGATATAAAGTCAATGCCGAAAAAGTCCGTTCCTGCGCATGGAAGGGACAGGCAGAATCCAATAATAGCCGGCAAAAAGAAGCCTGTAGCCGATAATCCGATAGAAGCAATAAAAGCATGATTCCTTGCAGCTTTGAATTCCGGGGTTTCTTTCAGTTCCTCAACAGTAAGAATGTAGGAAAAGGGTTTTAATATTTTCCCGTGTAATACCTCAAAATCCGATTTCTTTTTTGTTTCGCCTGAAAAACTCATATAGTGCCTCCTGTGGTTTCACTTTATAAAAGGAGGATACCACAGGAAGAGTGACACAGAGCGTCCCTTTATGTCCTGTTGCTATAATTTTTTTCAATCCAGTTTTTATAGTCTCCGCTTTTTATACCTTCAATCCATTTTGTGTTGCCCAAATACCATTTGACAGTGGATAAAAGACCTTCCTCAAAGGTCATTTTCCTTTCCCAACCAAGCTCTTTCTTTATTTTGGAGCAATCAATGGCGTAACGTCTATCGTGACCGGGTCTGTCTTTTACATAGGTTATGCTCTTTTTTATATCAGCAGGAGTTCTATCTTTTACATTTGCTAGAGTCAATTCATTCCCCACAAGTTCTATCAGCTTATTCAGGATAAGAATATTCTCCCATTCATTCTCTCCTCCGATATTATATTTCTCTCCAATACGACCGGAGTTGATAATTTGCCATACAGCTCTGTTATGATCTTCCACATAAATCCAGTCACGGATATTTTTCCCATCGCCGTATACAGGGAGGGCTTTTCCATCGCTCATATTTGATATCATCAAGGGTATGAGCTTTTCTGGAAACTGACATGGGCCATAGTTATTGGAACAGTTTGAAAGGGTTATGGGTAATCCGAATGTATGAAAATAAGCCATTACAAGATGATCACTTGAAGCTTTGCTGGCGGAATAAGGACTTCTTGGGTCATAGGGGGTTGTTTCTGTGAAATAGCCGGTCTCGCCTAAAGAACCGTATACTTCATCTGTGGAAATATGGTGGAATAATACATCCTCCCGTATTTTTCCTTCTGAGTCTTTCCAGAAGTTTCTGGCTGCATCGAGGAGTGTAAAGGTTCCGGTTATGTTTGTCCTTACGAATTCTCCAGGCCCGAGGACAGAACGGTCTACATGGGATTCGGCGGCGAAATGGATGACAGTATCTATATCATATTGGCGGAAAATACGATCAATTTCACTTTTGTCACATATATCGACCTTTTCAAAAAAATAACGGCGATTATTTTCTTCGCTGCCACTACCAAATTTTTCATCTATGTCTTTCAAGGATTCCAAATTACCTGCATATGTCAGGCAGTCAACGTTCACGATTTTTCCTTGGAAATTCGAATCCATAAAAGCCTTGTTCCCAGAACATGGCATGTTAAAAAGATAGTGGATAAAATTACTTCCGATAAAACCTGCTCCACCCGTAACTAAAATATTATGTAAACTTCGCATTTTATTCTCCTGCTAAAACATTTATACTATTTTTGTTCAGATAACATACTAAGGCTATTATGCAAAAAACTATTATTCTTGTAAAGGAAAGTTTTTGTGTCTTATCTTTTTATGATTATTGAAAACATATTCTATCTACTATATAATTTTAAATATGGCTTTAGTTGAATTCAGGAATATCAGTAAAATATATAAAATGGAAGAGGTTCAGGTTCGCGCGGTGGATGACGTGAGTCTTTCGATCGAAGAAGGTGAATTTGCAGCGATATCTGGACCCTCCGGTTCTGGAAAATCCACAATGCTCAATATAATGGGGCTTATTGATTTACCGTCAGAAGGAACAGTGGTTCTTGATGGAAAGGATATTTATAAAGATGTCAAGCTTTCTGCAAGGCATACGATTCCTTTAAGACTGGATGGCCGACTTACGGATTTACGCCGTAACCTTATAGGTTTTGTATTTCAGACATTTAATTTGATCCCTGTTCTTAATGTTCGTGAAAACATAGAAATCCCCCTGCATTTAGGTAATTCTCCAGCCAGTGTTTCCCTTAAAGGCAAGGAGAAGAGTGAATGGATAGATTATCTTATAGATACGGTAGGCCTTTCTGAATGGAAAAAGCATAAGCCCGCAGAGCTTTCGGGAGGTCAGAGGCAAAGAGTGGCGATAGCAAGGGCTCTTGCCACCAAATGTCCTGTGATTCTTGCGGATGAGCCTACGGCGAATCTTGATTCAAAAAACGGTGATCAGATTCTTGAGCTTATGCAAAAATTGAATAAAGAGTTGAAAACCACTTTTGTTTTTTCTACTCATGACCAAAAGATTGTCAGCATGGCTAATCATGTCATAAAGATATCTGATGGCCATATAATTCAAGAGATAAAAAACTAGTAGCTTAAACTGAAAGAAAGCGCTGTTCCGAAGTCAAATTTTGGGCTCTCTCTGTCACCACCATAAGTGATTTTCAATCCGTTAGTCCACTCTGTATATGGAATAATCGAAGATATTATATAAGCCACATCAACATTGCCGCTTTCTTTTAAGAAGTCATGGCTCCATTTTATGCCTGTTTTCATATTTTGGGACGGACCTATTTTTTTGATACCAAAATCAACTTTGATAAAATGATCATGCTGGTTTTCAGTTTTTGCAGGTTCCATCCTGAATACATATTGATATTCAATATTTATACCTATATTCGGAGTGATACTATCCCATAATTTATAGAAACCACCGGTTGCTGTGACTTTGGAAAATTCATCCTTGAAAAGAACTACGCCTTGAGCATAGGTGTCGAATCCTAAAATAGTACGTTTTAACTCAAGTCCGGTTATAATATCTGCTTTTTCTTGTTTTGTTTTTGGATCCGGTTCTGGATATTTTCTTACGAAAGCGTTTATGTTTGTATTAAAAATCGTAATATCACAGGCTCCGGCAAAATTCATATTCCTCCAGGTAAAATTAGAGGCTGAAGTTCCATATGTGTTGTAATTATACAGCATAACACCTGTTATTGTTCCAAGCTTCCATGGGTATCGTATTTCACAGGAAACACCAGATCCTGAATCAGATAAGACTGTATTCGGGAAAATCTTCAGGTTTCCCCAGGAAATACCCTTTTTTCCTGCGGATAAAAAAACAGAATCAAAAAGAAGTGAGTTGAAATATAGTGAAGATACAGACAAGGAGAATTTACTTGAAAAAGCTGTATTGACAGATCCATAAAGACCGAAGGCAGCAGAAGGATTTACGCTTAGAGACAGAGTGTTGCTTAAATCTATCAATCCGCCAGGAGTGAATTTAGATTCTGTTTCTGTTTCTTCAATCGTATCATCATATACACACGCCGCTCCGACTTTTCCTGAGAAGCTTCCTGTTAACTTCAAAAGGGACTTTGTTTCTTCTTTTACTACAGTAGGGACAGGAGCTTCTTCAACGACAATATCCTCAGCTGCTTCCTCAAAGAGAGCATCAAAATCATCATATTCTTCCTCTTCTTCTGAAAAAAGAGGTGAGAATAACAAGGTAACCACAAATACTGATAAAATAAACTTTCTCATTTTTTCCCCATAAGTTCCAAGTATGGTTTTGTATATACAGAATCGCTTACACTTTGGAAGGAAGCGTTCTTTATAGTTATCTGTGTTTTTTCATACTGCATTTCATTCCCTATCTTTTTACCCCTCAGATTGTCTTGAATAAGCATACTCACAGGAATGGAATATTTTTTTCCGTTGCTTTGGACCAGCTGATAGGAAGGAACCGCTGTCGTTCTCATTTTTCTTCCGCTAAGGGAATAATCTTCTTTTTTTCTTACAAGGCCATCTGCTTTTGTGACCCACAGCTTTAACATGGGATACTCCACATCATCCACCTTTGCTTTCAAAGTGAAACGGACACAATCCAGTTTACCCAATTTCACTTCAACAGCTTCATCTATTGAGTAGTTCTGATAATATTTCTGAGGAGCAAAATCAGCATTTGTCGCATTCGTGTTCTGGAATTTATCTTTTGCGCTTGTGAAGGTGAAGCAGTTATCGGCAGGATCATAAAACCATATGTTATTATCGTATTGTAAATATCCTTTGCCTTTTTCTCCTGCTGGACCTGTAACTAATATTGTCCATTTCCCTTCATTATCACGGCGATACATAATAGCTTCCGTTATGGATTTTCCCTCTCCTGGCTTATCTTGTACCAATGTGTAGTTGGCACTGAAATCCGTTCCATAAAATGCTGTGGTATCCTCTGCTTTCTTCAAAAGCTCAGAGTAATTCAATGCTGAAAGGTATGAGAGAGAAACTAACAATAAAAGACCGCATAAAAATATCTTTTTCATTCAGTAGTCCTTAATAATTATTTATTCTGTAGTAGCAAGCGCTTCACATGGAGGAATTGCAACTGATTTTCTAATTCTAAAAAACACTGCTATCAATGTGGTTACAATTATTGCAGCTGAAAGGATTAAAAAATAAAAAATATTAATACTGGGAGCGAGTACCCCGTTGGTAAGGAAAATATCGAAAGCCGGAATGAAAGACAGCTTTATAAAGCGGGCAAAAAAACATAGAATTAATGCGAAAATTAAGCCGCTGATACAGCCGACAGCAAGAAGAATCCCTGTTTCGGTAAGTAAGGTTCCCATTATCTTTCCGTATCGCATACCTATTGCTTTATATATGCCGATTTCATTTATCCTTTTTATTACAATAACCCTGAAGGTACTGCTTACACCTATTATAACAATCAGCATAAGAATTATAATCACGAAGCTGGATATAAGATTCATGGCGTTTATAAGAATTTGAACGTCATTCAAGTTTGCTTCCAATGTGATCAGGCCATAATTAGGGAATCCCAAATCTGCTCTGTGGTCATAAAAAAGCTGTTTATTGTTCACTTGCTTATACATGGGGTATTTGCTTTCCAAAAGGGACTGATAGTGGGGTGTCATTTTTTCCACGTCGTATTCCTTTGGAAGGGTTATACATATACGATTTATGCAATTTTCTGGAAATCTGTATGCGTTTTTTAGACAATCTATATCCATATAAGATGTATACATACCAAACAGTGATGAGTCAGTGAAAATTCCTTTTACTACAAGCTCTGCTGTGTTTATCCCTTCTTTTTTTGTACGGATCATCATTGTTATTGAATCACCTGTACTTACCTCAAGAATATCTGCAATGGCCGCAGAAAGAAGTATCCCGTCAGAACCAGCCATATCCTCTATAGAACCTGACTTAAAATTCAAGTTGCTGAAAAGCTCTTTCTCTAGGTTGAAATCAACGCCCTTGATTACACGTTGCCTTACCCCTACGCCCTCAAAATAAAGTGAGACATAGCCTTCATTATAGTCAAAGCGGGGGGCTATTATAGTATCTTCTGGAAAAATTCCTTTCAGATCATCTATGTATTTTTGGTAATCAAAAAGTTCGTAGTCATAAGTGCCGCCCATAAACTGATAATCACCACCGTAATATATCTTTGCTTTGTTCTTAAGGGACGCTAACATACCATTTATAGTGAAAATCGAAAAAATCGAAACCCCTATACCAAATAAGCAAACCAAGAAAAGAGAAACATATTGTTTTTTCCGGTATATGATTGAGCGCATACTCATTTTCAATGTATCGTTCATTTTTCACCTGCCATTGCTTTCACAGGATAAATTTTAAGAGCCGTTATTACTGGATACAGCCAACCTATAAGCCCCAATACGATGGAAAGCAGGAAAAGGGACATGATATTACTTTTGGTGACTGTCAGAGTCAAGGCATCTGATCCGAAAAGCTGTATAAGAAAGGAATTCGTAAAGGTTATATGAGCTTTTGTTATGAACTTTGAGCATATGATGCCGGCGATGGAACCTAAAACACCGCTTGTGATAGTCATAGTAAAGGTCTCTATCATATATTGTAAGGAAATAAAACGTTTTTTTGCGCCTATAGCCCGTAATGTCCCGATTTCTTTCGTTTGGTCAAGAATGTTTATTATCAAGGTGTTGTTTATAATTATAAAGCCGGCCACAAGTATTATTATAATACCTATATTGAAAATTACACGCATCCAGTATAAATATAAAGATGTGCTTCCTGCCGCATGACGCCAGTCTGTGGCTTCCACAGGCCAGCCTTTGTCCTTAAAAATCCTGTTAAGTCTTTTTATAACGGAAGGTGCGTCGGAAGCTTTTTCTAACTTGGTGATTATAAAATGCCAGGACAGGTTTTCTCCGACAGATTCTTGATCGGTAAACACGGAGTCATCAATGACAGCTTCCGTAGTCTCAATATCCTCCCACACAGCGTCCACATCAGCTGCATCATCAAAAAGAGAATCAATATCCATGTCTATCTCAAGAAGGTCTGTCTTGTCTTCTGAAATATCAATTTCTGAATAATCGATTCCGCTGTCTATTTCCATGACGTCTCTTACCACTTCAGGATCGACGAGAACGAAAGTCTCAAATACACTGTTGTATGTGTCATAATCAATGATAGCAGTTACAGTTGCTGACCTTATACGAAAAGAAACTCCTGTAGGTACAGTAAACTGAAGTTTGCTGCCCAGCTTCAGTCCCAGGGTTTTCGCAAGGCTACTGCAGACCATGGCTCCCTTTTCCCCAGGATTGTATATCGCTCCTTCTGTTACATGTGCGGCATCCATCAGCTTCATGTATTCATCTGCGTCTACGCCGAAAAGGTATAAAAGCCGGGAATTCGTAAGAGCCGCGCCTGTTACCTGGCTGACAGCTCCTTTGAATTCAGGAAGAGCCTCGACTGTTTTCTTTATTTCATCGTATGGGATTAAGGTGTCAATTCTCGTCATTTGTCCTGTAACAGGAGTATCATCTCCGAACAGGCTTATCTGAGTATCTGCTTTCGCCCGTATCAATACATCACCTGTAAAGCTCGATATATAACAGCTTTGTATACCTTGTTCTGTACTGTCAAAAACAGCGTTGGCAATACAAAACAACATAATTGCCAATGTTATGAAAAAAACTATTGCGTAGGAACTTTTCCGCGAGATCACATTCTTCAAGGCAAGTTTAAGAAGCATTGTTTTTACCGTGATATTTTTCAGGCATCCTATTTTCTATTTTAGAGATATAAACTGACTTAGAGCTCTCTGCCTGTATGCTCGGTCGTTTTTTATCCTAAACTCTTTACATATCAGATATCCTCTGAATTAATGAAAACTTCAGGGACTATGGATTTTTGATCTGCAACTTTATCATCTAGAAAGAAATGGAATCATCACCGGTGGTTTTGAGCCGGGTTTTAACCAATGGGATGCATATTTCGCATTTAATGATGCCTTTTGTGCTCCTGGTTGCATAAGATATTGGAATAACCAGTCCGAAGATTCTTGAAAGGAGTTTGTCTCACTTTTTACTAGAACTATACCCATAGGTTTGCCTGCATGCAGGGTCGCTGTTTTTTTTGCCAAAGCACAGAAAGAAGCTGCTGCAGAAGATGTAAGTATACCTTTGTCCTTCCCTGGGTCATCATTGTAAAAGAAAACAAGGTTTCCTTCCCCATATTTCTCAAATCGTGTTAAAAGCTCTGAGACTATATAGAAATATCCGAGGAACATATTATCAACACCCTTTGAGATTGTCTCTACTGACAGTTTTGCATAATAATCCTCGTAGGAATCGGCATCAAAAGGTAATAAAACAGTTCCTATCGTCTCAAAAGTATTCTCTGCCTGAAGGATCAAAGACCGTGCGGATATAGGAGACGGAGGGTTCCATGCGAAAGAGGAATTCTTGGAACGGGAGCTATCGGCACAAAGGACTTTATTATCGGTCCGTTCTCCAGCTTCTGCTAAAGATGTATTTATAGGGGAAGATCCTCCCACGATAAGGACAGTATTATTCATCGCTTCATTATAGCACTCTATCAGCTCTTTCTCAATAAGGTTTATGACTATAGAAAATAAAAAGCCTCCGAAAAACTGAAGTTTATCTGCTCTGCTTTAGAAGTCCTCTTCAGTTTTCAAAGGCTTTTTATTGAACTATAGAATCATAGCAAGGCTCCTGCTATGATTTCATATACCTCATAGGCAATCCCTGGGTAATAGTCTCCTACATTAGATTTTGAAACGTATTACGTTCCAGGATGCTGCTTTTAATGCGACAGAGAATACTCCTCCATCACTATCCGTAGTTTCTACTGGAGCAGGATGGACAGCGTCAGGTTCTGCGAAAGAATTTTTCAGATTAAGATCACTTCCGCACAACTCTGTCCGAGAAATCATAGTAGTTTTTCCGAATGATGCCATATCAAGCTGAATCTCTTCCGCAGAAGAAAGATTCGTATTGAGTATGAAAGCTGTGATCTCTCCTTTCTCCTCGTTGTAGACCACGGATGAAACTATATCAGGTGCGTCACCGTAGACAGTTTCCTTGAAGGTAGTCTTATTTACGGTTGAAAGAACAGTACCCCGTCCATAAAGCGATATATCCTGGAATGGATAGTAAATAGTCTGGCAGAAGGCTTTCCCTCCTGGTTCTGTAAAAATAGGAGCTATTACGTTAACGAGCTGAGCAAGACACGCAATTTTTATTCTGTCAGAATTGTTGAGCAATGTAATCGCAAGACCACCGAAAACAAGAGCATCAAGAAGAGAGTAATTATCCTCAAGAATCCTAGGAGCCGTCTGCCAAGGATGGGGCTCTTGCTTTGACTGATACCATACGTTCCACTCATCGAAAGACAAGTACATGGTTTTCTTGCTTCGCTTCAAGGCTTTTACATAATCAGCAGTGCCACAGACTGTCTTGATGAAACGATTCATGTCTACATGGGAAGCAAGGAAATCATCTTTGTTTCCTTTGTCCTCATAGTAGCGGTGCAGAGATATGAAATCCACGTTTTCATAGGTATACTCAAGGACTGTTCTGTCCCAGGAAGGATAGGTCGGCTGGTTTGAAGTTGCGCTTCCGCAAACTACAAGCTCAATCTCGGGATCTATCCATTTCATCATCTTTGCAGTTTCCCGTGCTTTTTTACCATAATCATCAGCATCAAGATGGCAGATCTGCCAATTTCCGTCCATTTCGTTTCCGACACACCATGTTTTTATTGCGAATGGGTCAGAATGACCATTTTTCTTGCGAAGATCGCTCCAGTATGTTCCGCCAGGGAAGTTACTGTATTCAACAAGATCCGCCGCTTCCTGAGGTGTGCCTGTTCCCATGTTTACGGCACCCATGATTCCTGTTCCTGCTTTCTTTGCCCAATCGTAGAATTCATGAATCCCAATGGTGTTTGGTTCGATTGAGTGCCATGCAAGATCTAGTCTTGTGGGTCTGTCTTTTACAGGACCTATTCCGTCTGTCCATCTGTATCCGGAAAGATAATTTCCACCCGGATAACGGACAAGCGGTATATTAAGATTACGCACCAGCTTTATGACATCTTTCCGGAATCCCTGCTCATCAGCATCGGGATGATCCGGTTCATAGATGCCTGTATAAACAGCTCTCCCCAAATGTTCTATAAATGAACTGAAAAGTCGTTTATCTACTTGTGCAAGTGTGAAATCTTTTTCAACGACGATTTTCGTTTTTTTCACAAATTCCCCCATTTATTATTGCCCGGATAGGGACAATAGCTTTTTTGAGGTCGTGCTCTCAGTGCTACATAACAACCACACCAAGAACACAAAACCCCTTCCCGAAGAGCATCGCAGCCCGAACAAATTTTTATCCGAGCTTCGTATTTCGTAGCGTTGACCAGCGTGCTGGCATCTCCGGGCAACTCTGCGACAATTTGTGCGATACGTTCAGGGGTCATTTCCGCGGCCTGTCTTTCTCGCTCGCAACGCGGACAGGGCCGCATTTTATTTTCAGGCATTTACTGTTACAGATAAGACAGACGCAGCAGGGAGAATTACTTCCAGACTGTCTTTTCCTGTGATTTTAACAGTTATGTCTTTAGCGACAACTTTTTCCGGATTCTCGAAAGAGTTATATGAATTCATGCTTTCACCTGCGAGGATTTTTCCCTCGGCCTTTTTCACAGAACCCTTCAAATTATCAAAAGTCATTACTATCGTTTTTTCCTGATGTAAATCAGGATTACATACAGTTACCGTATAGTCCTGAGTTCCTTGAGCAACGGAAGCGGATACGCTCAGACCTGGGATAGAGAATCCTTCAGCATCTAGGGTAGAGGATGTGTACGAAGTCTCAAGCAGATCTGCTCCCTGGTGATCCTTATACATATCAAGGACATGCCAAGTAGGAGTAAGAACGATTTTATCTCCTTCCGTAAGGACAGGGGACATAAGAACGTTGACAGCCTGAGCAAGGTTAGCTCCCTGTACACGGTCACTATGATTATTGAATATATTGAGGACAATACCGGCAACAAGCGCATCACGTACCGTATTCTGCTGATATAGGAAGCCTGGATTTGTTCCTGGCTCAACCTTATGCCAGGTACCCCATTCATCCACGATAAGACCGACACGTTTGGCAGGGTCATATTTATCCATTATCTCTGCATGGCGTCTTACGAGCTCGTCCATTCCGAATGCATTCTTCAAGGTGCTGTACCAAGCTTTCTCGTCGAATTCTGTGGCTGCCCCCTTGTGATCCCAATCATATTCGAATGTATAATTATGTACGCTCAGACCATCCATGAAACGGGCTGCTTCACGCATAAGGACTTCTGTCCAATTGTAATCATTTGAGTTTGCTCCTCCGGCAATCTTGTATATTTTATCTTTTCCATACTGGCGGACGAAGGTCTGATAACGACGGTATTGGTCAGCGTAGAATTCTGCCCTCATGTTTCCGCCGCAACCCCAGTTTTCATTTCCTACACCGAACATAGGAAGCTTCCATGCCTCTTTGTGCCCGTTTTCCTCACGGAGCTTGGACATGGGAGATTCTCCTGAAAAGGTGATATACTCCACCCATTCAGACATTTCCTGTACAGTTCCACTACCTACGTTACCGCAGATATAAGGCTTACAGTCAAGTATCTCACACAGACGCATGAATTCATGCGTTCCGAAGCTGTTGTCTTCTACGACACCACCCCAGTTCGTGTTGATCATTCTTTTTCTTTGGGCCTGAGGACCGATTCCGTCTTTCCAATGATATTCATCGGCGAAACATCCTCCTGGCCAACGAAGGTTAGGTATGCGAATTTTTTTGAATGCTTCCACGACATCTTTTCTATAACCTTCGATATTTTCGATGGGGGAATCTTTTCCTACCCAAAATCCTCCATAAATACAACGGCCAAGGTGTTCGGCGAAATGTCCATAAATATCTCTATTTATGGTAGATAAGAATTTATTGGTATTGATTTTGATTGATTCTAACATAAAAACCTCTCTTTAATTAAACTCCTTTATCGAATATAGCACTAGATTTGTATATTTGCAAGTAACTGTATCAATTTTTTTCGTTTATTATCAAAAAAACTTGACAGGTTTGATTTTTGGAGTTACCCTCTAAAATGAGTACCGGAAAAAAGGGAGAAACACCGGTACTTGAAAGATTAAACAGGAGGAAATTATGAGTCTTTCAAAAAAAGTACTAATGGTATGTCTTTTTGCAGTTCTCGCTTGTGGCATGATTTTTGCCGGCGGAAAAAAAGAAGAGCCAGCAGCAACAGCTGAAGAGAACACCTATGACGGTGCAGATGGTATCTCTACTGTAGGACCAGATTCTGGTGCAAAAATGGAAATGTGGACATTCGTTGATCTGCATGCACAGTTCTATGCTGAAATGCTTAACAAATGGAATGCAAATCATCCTGACAAGCAGATTCAGATTACATTCGTCAACTATCCTTATGCTGACATGCATAACAAGATGACAATGGCCGTTCAGACAGGAAAAGGTGCTCCTGACCTGTGTGACATCGAGATCGGACAGTTCCCCAACTTCATGAAGGGTGTTGTTCCTTTCGTTGAGATGAACAAATATGTTGAGCCATACAAGAATGAAATTGTTCCTGCTCGTCTTGATATCTATGGAAAAGACGGAAAGTACTATGGTATGCCTACACACGTAGGTGCCACTACAATGTTCTATAATGATGAGCTTCTTTCTTCTTATGGTATTGATTATCGTACAATCAAGACATGGGACGATTTCGAGAAAGCTGGTCTTAAGCTTAAGGAAGCATCAGGCGGAACAGTTTACATCACATCTGTTGATACAGGTGGAACAGACTGGCTCTGGCTTGCTATGTCAGAATACGGTGAGGACTGGACAAACGTAAACGGAAAAGCAAATATTGAGCTTGATTCTGTAAAGAAGATGATCAAAATGCAGCAGAAATGGCTGGATGAGGGTATTGCTATCGTATCTCCAGATGGACACGTTGACCTTGAAGCTGGTTTTGCCAACATCACAGCTGGTAAGATTGCAGCTTTCCCGAAAGCAATGTGGTACATGAGCCGCTTCCTTAACTATATGCCTGATATGGCTGGTAAGATTGCTATCACAGCATGTCCTGTTTTCGAGCAGGGACAGCCTAGATCAGTAGGTATTGGTGGAACAGGAACAGTTGTTTCTAATCAGTCAAAGAATCCTGAACTTGCTGCTGAATTCATTTCTTGGGCAAAGCTTTCATATGAAGGAAACGTAAAGATTTGGGAGATTCTCGGATTCGATACATGTAATACAACAATTTGGTCAGATCCAAAAATCACTGGGGATACGACAAATAAATACATAGCATTCTTCAGAACTAATCCTTTCGAAGCATTGAACGAGATTAAGAATGAGATCGGTAAGATTGGTGTTACATCAATGTCACCAGTAATCAACGAGCAGGTTAACCTTAACGTTCTTGTTAACTGTCTTGAGTCTAACGCTGATGTTGATGAAGAACTTGCTGCTGCTCAGGCAGAAATTGATCTTGAACAATAAGAATCTATGAATGATATCATGTTTTATTGATATCATCCGTGAAAAATGCTGGCAGAACTGCCCGGATTCGTAAACACGGGTTCGGGCAGTTTTTTTTAGGGAGAAAAAAAATGAAAAAAAAGAAAACAGGTAGTTTTCTGTATTCATGGAAAGTTGCGCCTTATGTTTTTATCCTTCCCCTTTTAATCAGTTTTCTTGTTTTTTGGGTTTATCCTCTTGTAAGTACTGTTGTTATGAGCTTTCAGAATATTCAACCGGGAATTACTACGTGGGTCGGACTAGCAAATTACACGAAGTTACTGAAGGATAAGACCTTTCATATAGCTATAAAAAATAGTTTTACTTATATGGTACTTACATGTGCCTTGCTTATTCCTTTTCCTATGGCTTTCGCTTGTATTATGAACAGCAACATGATGAAGGCTAAGGGGTTTTTCAAGGCCATTCTTTATCTTCCGGCTCTTACTTCTGTAGTAGTAGCAGGTACCATTTTCCGTATGATGTTCAGTGAGATCGATGGTTCTCTTATGAACCAATTCATGGTCTCTTTGGGCTTTGAGCCTTATGCATGGCTTAAGAACGCAGGAACTGCTATGGCGACAATGGTTATTCTTTGTTGTTGGCGCTGGACAGGCGTTAATATGCTTTATTTCTTAGCGGGATTAAAGTCAATTGATACAGAATTATATGAAGCGGCAGAAATTGACGGGGCATCTCGGTGGCAAAGATTTACGAGAATTACGTTTCCTTTGCTCAAGCCCACAACGATTTATGTTCTTACAATAAGTATATATGCTGGTTTGGCGATGTTCCTTGAAAGTTATATGCTGTGGAACGGAAATTCATCTCCGAGAAATATTGGACTCACAATTATCGGATATTTGTATCGCCGTGGTATCGAGAAAAATGAAATGGGTTATGCTTCTGCCGTTGGACTTGTTCTTCTTGTTATAGCTTTGATCATCAATTTTACCCAGCTTGGTCTGACCGGAACATTCAAGAGGAAGGAGGACTAAATGGAAAAAATGACAAAAGCTCTGCATTTTCATGGACAAAAAAGTATACGTCGACAGAATATAACATTAAGCAGTCTGTCAATTTTATTCTTTATTTGTTTAGGAACTCTTGTGTTTATTCCTTTCCTTGCTGTTTTCCTGGCGTCTTTCAGACCAGGTCTGTTACTGATCAGGCAGGGAATGAATCTGAAGATAGAGCCGGATGTAATGACCTTTCAGAATTACATACATTTGTTCCAGGACAGCCGTTATTTCATGTGGTTCAGAAATAGTATATTCCTTACGGTAGTTTCTGTCGTATCAACGCTTTTTGTGTGTTATATCGTGGCATATGGTATCTCTATGTACGATTTCAAGCTGAAGAATATAGCTTTCTTCCTTGTAATCGCGACAATGATGGTTCCTTTTGAAATACTTCTCTTGCCTCTTTATAAGGAAATAATCGCGTTGAATCTTACTAACACAACCACAGGTGTTATTCTGCCAGGTCTTTGCGGTGCATCTACGATATTTTTCTTCCGGCAATATATGAGAGGTCTTCCTCGTTCTCTGCTTGATGCAGGACGAATAGATGGAGCTAATGAATATCGTATATGTTTTACGATAATGCTCCCCCTCACTAAACCAGCTTTTGCAGCGATGTCTATCCTCTGTGCGATGGGTGCTTGGAATAATATGTTGTGGCCTATGCTCATCTACAGGGAAGCATCTAAGTTTACACTTCCTATAGGATTGAACACACTGCTTACTCCTTATGGAAACGATTATGATGTTCTTATCGCAGGTTCTGTTTTCTCAATTCTGCCGATATTCATACTTTTCATATTTTTCCAGAGGTACTTCATTGATGGTTTGACAGCAGGAGCTGTAAAAGGTTGATTTTGTAACAACGAAATTTTCAATTGCAATATTACGGGGATATATTCCTGAGGTGGTGTTCAGGGATATATCATGATATTCTTTCCTTCCTTCTCTTTTTCAGGCTGTCCAAAAAAAAGCCTGTTATATTGCAAAGAAAAATTACCGGGTTCCGGTAGTAAGAATCTATTTTCATTTTTTTTTGGACAGCCTGATTTTTCATATTCATATAAATTGAGTAATACGCTTGCGTATAGTTTAAAGCTTTTAGGAGAAATAACAATGAAACACATAAAAGGTGTTTTTTTTCTATTATGTATAGGATTTATAACAGTATTTTTGTTCGGCTGCACAACAGCCGCTGTAAAACCGGAATTAACCCCTGAATTACTAGCTGCACTTAAAGATGATTACACAAAATCAGTTTCAGATACAAATCCGGAGAATTGGAAAAAAGCTAATACCCATGATCCTTCCATTATACATGCGGAAGATGGGTATTATTATTCCTATTCCACAGATGCACAAAAAGGAAGTCTTGTCGAAAAGGGTGTTCATGTTCGTAAATCTCCAGACCTTGTCAACTGGACTTTTGTTGGGAAAGCTCTTTCTGAGGTACCAGAGGAAGCTATTGCCATAAATAAGGCTGACTATGTCTGGGCACCTCAGGTAATTTATCTAAATGGAAAATATTACATGTATTACTGTACCTCTGCCTTCGGAAAAAAGCTGTCATATATAGGACTCGCTATTGCTGATAAGCCGGAAGGACCTTTCGTTCCTGCGGGGAAGATACTTTCATGTAGTCCCTCTGATCCTGTAAATACTATAGACCCTAACGTAATGTATGATAACAATGGGGAGCTTTGGATGGTATATGGTTCCTTTTTCGGTGGTATTTATATAATAAAGTTAGATCCTAAAACAGGACTTAGACTGGAAGGTGACACCGGCTGGGGGAAGAAGCTTGCCGGAGGAGGACATGCTGCTATAGAAGGTCCTTGTATCATACAGCATGAAGACTATTATTACCTTTTCATTTCTATGGGTGATTTGAATTATGATTACTCAGTTCGTGTTGCTAGATGCCCTGTCTCCGAGGGAATAGACGGTACTTATCGAGATTATGCTGGAAAGGACATGAATGATGTTCTTGTTAATCCTGTTCGCCTTTTGGGTAATAAGATATTAGGCTCCTTTGCCTTTGATGGAGAATTCGGTATCAGAAGTCCAGGAGGCCAGCATGTATACCAGGATAAAGACGGTAGATATTACATGGCCAGCCATACACGTACAAACTTCAGGGAAAGCTATTATTTCTATCTTCAGGTAAGACAAATGTACTTCAATGAAGAAGGCTGGCCGGTGCTTAATCCTAACGAATTTGCCGGAGAGTCTCTTTACAGGGAAGATGGAAGTCTTATCCTTAAAGAGAGTGATGTGGCGGGAGAATGGCAGTTTATACAAACAGAAAGATCAGCTAGAAAGGGTGCCTTCAAGAATTTTGAGAAAAAACGTGTGAATGGAATTTATCTCGCTGACGCACAAGAGGCTATTTCTAAAGCCTGTACGCTGACAGAGGATGGAAAGGTCATTTCTCCTTATGGTGATGGTACATGGAGTCTTGAGGGAAGCAACATAACTATTGTACTGAATCTAGATGATGAAGAGACTGGAACAGCGGAGACGTGGACTTATTATGGAATAATCACCCCAGGACATGATATGTTCGCTAATAAGGACGTAATAACGATAACAACTATGGGAACAAACGGAGAGTATCTGTTCGGTAATAAAGCAAGTGACTCTTATGTTGATATGAATTAAAAATATGTCCGTAGAATAATTCCTTGGTCGTAGTTTCCAAAATTACGACCAAAGATATTCATTCCTCCAAGATGTTCTGCATCTTCCTTTACACCTATTTTCATCCTGATAGAATGATGCTTTGAAATGTTCAGATCTGAAAGTTTGACATCAGATATTTTAACCCCGTCAATGAAGCTGCCTGTGTCTGTAATGCTCCAATGCTTAAGCAAGCCATACTGAGAACCTTCAAGCTTCCACCAGGATGGAGTGAATTTTCCCCGCTTATCACCGAAATCCCCGGGAGAGACCCAAGTTCCTATTTCGACATTATTAATCCACATGGTAATATCAGAAGGCCAGTTCTTGTTTGTTCCTGGTGTTTCAGAACTCAATTCAAGCGATATCTCCAGTTTTTTTACCTTTCTGGCTTCAGATTTTGCGTTATTGGGAAATTTATATTCGAACCAGCCTGTTCCGCACCAAAGGAGTCCGGCTTTCATTCTTTCTGGATTAAGGAAGGAATCCGCTATATCGAGGTATCCTATGATATGCTCCGGGGAACACATTCCGCACGGAGCTGTGGCGTAACAATCATTGAAAATACCAATAGGCATTTCCACGTCAATGAAATTGTCTTCCTGTTTATGTTTTTCAGGAAACTGAATAAGTATTTCTCTGAATGCAGGATAGCAGATTTTCTGGTTTCCTTTTTTTGCTTTTATTGTTTCTGTGGCGATTAGCTCAGCCTTCTCAAGTATTGAAATATGTGTAGCTGCCGTGGATTGGGGAATATTAAGTGTCTCGGCTATTTCGTTCACATTCATTTTATGCTGCCTAAGGAGATTGAGGATATCTACCCTGGTTTCCGATGACAAAGCTTTAATTTTATCTATTTCCCTAATGGGGTCAATTATAAGTATTTTCTCAATTTCTTGCATAGCGTACTTACTATATCATTTTTTTTTGATATTGTACAGGTTATTTTGAAAAACAAAAGAAAAATAAGATTTTTTTTTCATGAAGATGTAGAGTTTTTTGCTATCCATTTATCAGCTCCCTATAGTATAATTTTTTAATGAGTTTTATGAGCAGCCGTTTTTTTTGCTTGGGTTCTTGTTTTAAAAAGACTGTTCAAAGGGGTATTTATGGAATCGTCTAAGGTATATTTCATTAACTTCAGGACGTCTATGACAGAAAACATTCTGCAGAAAATGAGACGGCTTTTGATTAATGCGGGCATGAAGAAAATCGACTTCACTGATAAATTCACGGCAATTAAAATTCATTTCGGAGAGCCTGGGAACATTGCCTTTCTTCGTCCTAACTTTGCGAAAGTAGTCGCTGATATGGTCAAGGAATGTGGAGGCCGGCCTTTCCTTACTGACTGTAATACCCTGTACGTGGGGGGCAGAAAGAATGGTCTTGATCACCTTGATGCTGCATTCACAAATGGGTTCAGTCATTTTTCCACAGGTTGTCATATAATCATTGCGGATGGGTTAAAAGGATTGGATGAAGCTTATATTCCTGTGAAAAACGGAGAATTGGTAAAAGAGGCGAAGATCGGTCATGCTATTGCTGATGCAGATATCATAATTTCCTTGAACCATTTTAAGGGCCATGAATCTACTGGTTTTGGCGGTGCGCTGAAGAATTTGGGAATGGGAGGAGGTTCAAGAGCTGGAAAAATGGAGATGCATAGCGAAGGTAAACCTAATGCCCGCCCAGACCTATGTATTGCATGTGGAGCCTGCCAAAGGAATTGTGCCCACAGCGCGATCTCGATAATTCCCTGTACAGGTAACAAAAAAGGCAAGACAGCTTCTGTAAATCATTTGAAATGCGTAGGATGTGGCCGTTGTATAGGTGCATGTCCTACAGATGCTATGGAAGCTGGATTTGATAACTCAAACGAAGTCCTTAATAAGAAAATTGCTGAATATGCGGCGGCTGTCGTTCAAGACAAGCCTTCTTTTCATATTTCAGTCGTAATGGACTTGTCTCCGAACTGTGACTGTCACTCCGAGAATGATGCTCCCTTTGCACCGGATGTAGGAATATTCGCCTCTTTTGATCCAGTTGCCCTTGATCAGGCCTGTGCTGATGCAGTGAACGAACAGCCGGTGCTAAAAGGCTCATGTCTTGATGGAGTACAGGACTCTTTCCATGATCATTTCAAGAACATACATCCTGAGACGGACTGGCACAGCCAGGTGGAGCATGCGGAGAAAATCGGACTGGGTACTATGCGGTATGAACTGGTAAAGCTTTGATATATTTCACCTTTCTCGCCGCTGCAGGAATCCTTCTGGTCTTCTTTTCATCTGCGCTTTTTTTATTCAGGAGTTATTTTTCCAGGAATAGTTCTTTTTTTGCTTATACAAAATATATAGAAGATTTCAAACAATGTGACCTAGATTTTGTAGCTGAAGAACATACAATTTTCTGCAGTGGCGGAAAACTGCTTAAAGCTGAGTATTATCCAGGCTCTTTTCCTCAGATAGTCCTTCTTGTGCCTGGCTACGCCGATAGCTTGAATACCCTTTATGGACCCGCCTCAGAATATTTAAGGCAAGGTTTTGGAGTTTTCATAGTTCATCCGCAAGGGGTAGGAAAAAGTGACGGAAAGTATTATGGGCTAGGCTGTAAAGACAGCAAGGCTTTGCTTTTGTGGCTAAAGTATTTGTCAATCAGCTTTCCAGAAAATAGATTTATCCTTCACGGTTTTTCCTTCGGGGCTTCTGCGCTTCTTATGTGTATTTCATCCAGAAGCTTCTATAAATCCGGACTTTTCAAAAAAGTAGAGGCTGTCATTGTAGATAGTCCTTATTCTTCACTATCAAAGCTCTTTTCTGATTATTATGGTAATTTCACGAAGAAAAGCCGATTCCAAGGCCTATATTTTAAGGGTCTTGCTCATTGTATGTCTTTTTTGTCCTTTCTTTCTGGCCGGCATTTCTTCATGAATAATTCACCTTTGATGGCACTTAGAAAAGGAAACTCCTATATAAAAAAATTCAAAGGAAGCTCTGTGCCTATCCTTTTCGCCCATGGAAAAAAAGATTCCATCTGCCGCTATGAAATGTCAAATGAGCTGTTTGAGGCTGCAGGAGGTGAAGAAAGAGGTAACAAAAAAGCGCTTTATTCAGAAGCCTCTCATGGGGGAGCTTTTTATTCTTCTCCGGAGACATATATGAAAAGCATTTTCTGTTTTATCAACAAAGGATAAAACAAGATGTGGATTTATTCAGTGATGATCGATTTAAAAATAAAAAAGACCGCCAAAGGAGGAGAAAAGCGGTCTTTTCTGTGCGTTGCTGCTATGCTGTAAATATAATTCTATCGAAAGAAAAAGTCAATGCATTTTTTCGCATATAATGCATTTTTTCGCATTATTTTTCTTTTCTTTTCATTTTTGGGAAGTCTGTAGTATTATTTTACAAAGAATGATAATTTTTTACGTTGAATGAATCTGGATTGTTTTTTTCTTGCTATATGATAGAATAACATGTGTTCGCAATACAGCCAAAAGAATAACTTAGTACAAGGATAAAAATATGAAAATAGGTATAATCGGTGCGATGGATATAGAGGTCGCTGAAATCGTCAATAATATGGCCGGAAAGAAAGTAACAGAAACCGGGCATCTGAAATTTGTGGAAGGACTTATCTCAGGAATCCCTGTAGTTGTAGTAAAATGTGGGGTGGGAAAGGTAAATGCAGGAATATGTACTCAGACGCTTATATTAAACTTTAATGTGACACATGTGATTAATACAGGAATCGCAGGTGGGTTAGCTAAGGAACTCTCTGTAATGGATACTGTCGTCTCAACGGATGCCATTTACCATGACTTTGATGCTTCAGATTTCGGTTATAAGCGCAGCGAAGTCCCTGGTTTGGGAACAGTATCTTTTCCTGCTGATGATAATCTTATAAGTGTAGCAGAGCAGGCTTATGCAGAAGGAATTGAAACAGGAAAGCTTCATTATAAGATTGTAAGAGGACGTGTCGCAACAGGGGATATTTTTGTGAACAGCAGCAGCAAAAAGGCAGAAATAAAGAGCATATGTAATCCTGCTTGTGTTGAGATGGAAGGTGCGGCAATAGCACAGGTATGTTACTTGAACAAGGTTCCCTGCGTCATTCTTAGAAGCATTTCAGATCTTGCGGAGAATACGGACCAAGTATACCTTGAAAAAGAAGCTGCCCTAGAGAATGCGTATATAGTCATGAATATGGTCAGTAAACTATAACTTTTCGCTGCAAGCCGTCCTGCCGACCAGAATACGGGTAGAAAATCAAAGGGTTGCTTGTGGAAGTTCTGCTTTTATTACTTCGAAAACCTTATCAATGACACCATTCTGTTCTTCTTTCGTAAGTCCTGCAGTGGCTACTGCAGGATGGAAGGTTATATTTACGTTTCCGGGCATTGGTTTTTTATTTTCTTCATATAAATGGTAAGATCCGTCTATAGTAACAGGAATGATAGGTACTTCTGACCTGAAGGCAAGCTTGAAGCTGCCAGGATGAAAGGCTTTTATCTCATTACATTTGCTTCTGTGCCCTTCCGGGAATATTACAAGCGAATAACCCTTTTTTATTGTCTCAACTGCTTTGCTCATTGCCTGAACTGATTGTCTAGGACTCTGTCTTTTTAGGAAAACACATTGCATCAGCTTCATCCAGTCCGAAAGAAGCGGAATCTTAAGTATCTCGTATTTTGCGATAAAACCCACGGGTTTTTTCGAGGTCGATATAAGGAGAGGAATGTCAAGGTAACTCTGGTGGTTTGCGACAAAAACAACAGAACCGTCCTGAGGTATGTTTTCTTTGCCCTTTACATTGATGACATTCTGCTTGTTTCCTACCATATCAATCATGTAAGTTGCCCAGGCTGGAACATGTTTTTCTACAAGTGCATCTCTTTCTGCAATTTTTCCTTCTTTTTCAAGTCGGAAGCAATGCCTTTTTTCTTTTTGATGTTTTAAAAGATATATCGCTGTTTTTAAAAGTGCTATTGTAAGAGTCATTTCCTGAATCCTTTAAGATTTAAGCAGCCTTTGAAGTCATGTCTAGACAAAAAAACTGTATTTGTCTTTCTAAAAAATTATATCAATGAATTTATCCTGTCGCAAGCGGACTTTTCAAATTTAAAAGCAAATATGGATTTCTTGCGTTTTGAAATAAAGATATCCTTGTATTTTTTACTAATAAAAGATATACTAATTAGTACAAAATTTATAGATAGACTTGGGGGTCTACATGGCTAGTGTTACGAATGCAGGGTTCTCTAAAGAACTTGAAGCATTTATTGACGAATGGAAGAATAAGCCAGGCAATCTTATAATGATCCTTCATAAGGTTCAGGAAGAGCAGGGCTACATTTCCAAAGAAGCTGCTGCAGCAGTAGCAGAACGGACAGGATCTCATCTTGCCCGCGTATATGGTGTTATGACGTTCTATCATTTCTTCAAGACTCAGCGTCCTGGAAAAAACAAGATAAGCGTCTGTCTTGGTACCGCCTGTTATTTGAAAGGTGGTCAGGATCTTATTGATGAGGCCAGAAGTATTCTTGGGCTTACAGCAGATAAGATTTCTACAGATGATGGTCTTTTCTCAGTGGAGCCGGTCCGCTGTATCGGTTGTTGTGGTCTTGCGCCAGTTATGTCCGTTAACGGAGATGTTTACGGAAAACTTACTAAAGCGCAGATTTCTGGCATCCTTGATAAATACAGAGGCTAAGACTCATGCATTACACGCTTTGCGACATGGTAGCTGATATTACCCAGAACGGAATAGAAGCCGCTGCTGCGAAAGTTTGTGTAGATTTTGCTGAGACTGAAAAAAAACTTACGGTGTATGTCCGTGACAACGGAAAAGGCATGAGTCCTGAGACCCTGAAAAAAATACAGGATCCCTTCTACACCGATGGAGTCAAGCATCCGAAAAGAAAAGTCGGGTTAGGAATTCCCTTCCTTATTCAGACGATTTCGGAAACAGGCGGTACATGGAATATCAATTCCGAGCTTGGAAAAGGTACCACTGTTTATATGCAGTTTGACCTTACGAATATTGATACGCCTCCGGTTGGAGACGTACCCGGGTTATTCCGGCAGATACTGTTGTTGCAAAACACAGTTCCCGGCTATGAGATGGAAATCAACAGGAAAAAAGAGACAACTTCAGTTTCTCTTGATTATTCGATTTTACGCTCTGAGCTGGTAGACGCCCTCGGCGATTTAGAGAACGGAAAATCCCTTGCTCTGCTTGGAGATTTTCTTTATAGCCAGGAAACCACGGATTAACAATTTTTGCTATAAGGAGACCACATTTATGGCTAAGATGTCCCTTGAAGAACTGCGGAAACTCCGCAATAACGTCAAAAGCGATCTTACAAGACGCGATACAGACGGAAAAAGCATTCAGATTATCGTTGGTATGGGTACATGCGGTATAGCTGCCGGTGCCAAAGAAACTCTCGATGCTTTCATAAAGATCCTTGATGAGAAGAAGCTGTCAGACAATGCTATCATCCGTCAGACAGGATGCATGGGTATGTGTGCGAACGAGCCGACTGTTGAAGTTGTCGTTCCTGATATGCCGAAAGTTATTTACGGTAATGTAAAAGCAGACGTTGTTCAGTCTATTGTCAATGACCACATCATCGGCAAGAAATTACTGGACAACCTTATCCTCGACCGCCCGTCGATTGATATAACAAAGTAATTTCAGGAGAAAACAATGGCATATACCCATTATATTCTTGTCTGCGGCGGAACAGGCTGCGAATCAAGTAATTCAGACCTTATATTCAAGAACCTGCTGGAGGAAGCTAAGAACTTCGGCGTAGCAGATAAGGTTCAGATAGTAAAGACAGGTTGTTTCGGTTTCTGTGAGAAGGGACCGATTGTTAAGGTTCTTCCGGAAGATTCCTTCTATGTTGAAGTAAAACCGGAAGATGCGAAAGAAATCATCGCAGAACAGGTTGTAAAAGGTCGTGAGGTAAAGCGCCTTCTTTACAACAAGGAAAAGAAGAGCATGGATTCTGTAGAGGACATTCAGTTCTACCAGAAACAGCTCCGTATCGTTCTGCGTAACTGCGGTGTTATCAACCCTGAGAACATCGAAGAATACATAGCCCGCGATGGTTATCTGGCTCTCGAAAAAGCTCTTTTCGACATGAAGCCTGAAGAAATCATTGAGGAAATCAAAAAATCCGGACTCCGTGGCCGCGGTGGTGCAGGATTCCCCACAGGTTTCAAGTGGGAAGCTGGTATGAAGGCTGTCGGCGATGAGAAATTCGTCGTTTGTAACGCTGACGAAGGTGACCCTGGAGCTTACATGGACCGCTCCACAATCGAAGGTGACCCTCACTCAGTTCTTGAGGCAATGACAATATGCGGTAAAGCTATCGGAGCTCACAAAGGCTTCATCTACATCCGCGCAGAGTATCCTCTTGCAGTTGACCGTCTTAAGATTGCTATGGCTCAGTCCCGTGAGGCAGGTCTTCTTGGTAAAGACATCCTGGGTTCCGGATTCGATTTTGATATTGAGATTCGTCTTGGTGCAGGTGCTTTCGTATGTGGTGAGGAGACAGCTCTTCTGCGTTCTATCGAAGGAAAACGCGGTATGCCTACTCCTAAGCCTCCGTTCCCAGCCCAGTGCGGTCTTTGGAACAAGCCTACTGTAATCAACAATGTTGAGACATGGGCAAACATTCCTGTTATCCTTACAAAGGGTGCAGACTGGTTCAACAAAATCGGTACAGATGATTCAAAGGGAACAAAGGTTTTTGCCCTTACAGGTAAAGTTCAGAACTCTGGTCTTGTTGAAGTTCCTATGGGAACAACACTTCGCGAAATCATCTTTGAGATTGGTGGCGGAATCAAGAACGGAAAGAAATTCAAGGGTGTTCAGACAGGTGGACCTTCCGGTGGTATCATCACAGAAGAAAACCTGGATACTCCTATAGACTTCGGTGCTCTTACCCGCCTCGGCTCAATGATGGGTTCTGGTGGTATGATCGTTATGGACGAAGATGACTGTGTTGTTGACGTCGCTAAGTTCTACATGGAATTCTGTGTTGATGAATCTTGTGGTAAGTGTTCTCCATGTCGTATCGGAACACGTCAGATGTACACAATCCTTGATAAGATTGCTTCTGGAAACGGAGAGATGGCTGATCTTCAGAAACTCGAGGACATTGGACAGGCTATGAAGTCTTGCTCTCTTTGTGCTCTTGGACAGTCAGCTCCTAACCCGACCCTTTCTACAATCAAGAAGTTCCGCCAGGAATACATTGATCATATTGAAAGCAAGAAGTGTGCCGCTGGTAAGTGTAAGAAACTGATGCAGTTCATCATCGATGAGAATAAGTGTATCGGTTGTGGTCTTTGTGTTAAAAATTGTCCTGCAAATGCTATCGTCAATAATCCGAAGAACGAGATTAAGGAAGGCAGGAAGCTGGCATGGAAGACAATTGACCAGAGCAAGTGTGTTAAGTGCGGTGCATGTATGACTAACTGTAAGTTTAAAGCAATTTACAAGAATTAACGAGGTGCAGAGAATGATTACTCTAACAATAAATGGAAAAGAAGTATCTGTAGAACCAGGTACCACCATTCTGCAGGCTGCACAGCAGATGAATATTAAGATTCCTTCTCTGTGCTATAACAAAGACCTGCCGGCCTGGGCTTCATGCGGTATTTGCGTTATAAAGAACGTGGATCCGCGTACTGGTCGTGCTCGTATGGCACGTGCTTGCTGTACAGAATGTACGCCAGGCATGAACATCGTTACAAACGATCTTGACCTTACCAAGGCACGCCGTACAGTTCTTGAGCTGATTCTTTCAAATCACCCTGCAGACTGTCTGCAGTGTAACAGAAGCGGCCAGTGTGAGCTTCAGGACCTTGCTGCTGATTTCGGCCTCCGCCAGGCTCCTCGCTTCAAGAGAATCCTTAAGAACCAGCCAGTAGACGAATCATATGAAGAAATAGTTCTTGACCGCGACAAGTGTATTAACTGTGGTCGTTGTGTTGAGGCTTGTCAGATTATGCAGAACGTATGGGCTCTTGAGTACACAGGACGCGGTGACAAAACAGTTATCGGACCAGTTGCTGGTGTAGATCTTGCACATAGCCCATGTATCCGCTGTGGTCAGTGCGCTGCTCACTGTCCTACAGGAGCTATCACAACCCACAATAAGCTTGAGGAAGTTTTCGAGAAGATCGCAGATCCAGAGCTTACTCCTGTTGTATCAATTGCTCCTTCTGTACGTGCCGCTATCGGCGAGGAATTCGGTCTTCCAGCCGGAACACTCTGCACAGGAAAGCTTTACACAGCTCTCCGTATGCTTGGCTTCAAGTATATCTTCGATACCAACTTTGCAGCTGACCTCACCATCATGGAAGAGGGAACAGAGCTTGTTACCCGCCTTACAAAGGGCGGTGCACTCCCGATGTTCACAAGCTGCTGCCCTGGTTGGGTAGACTATGCAGAGAAGAACTATCACGACTTCCTGCCTAACCTTTCATCAGCTAAGTCACCTCAGCAGATGCAAGGTGCTATCACCAAGACTTACTGGGCAGAGAAGGTCAACACAAAGGCTGACAAAATCTACCATGTTTCAATAATGCCATGTACAGCAAAGGCTTACGAGGCACGCCGCGATGAGCACATGAAATCATCCGGGGCACAGGACATAGACAAGGTTCTTACAACAAGAGAGCTTGCTGCTGTCCTTCGC
>JAILBN010000054.1 GCA_024680915.1 Treponemataceae bacterium
AGGTCGGGCACCGAATCAAGGCTGCTGTAGAACGATGCTAAGCGACGGTCGGTCTCCAGCCCATAATTCCTGGTTCGCTCACCCATATTGAGTGAGACACGATTGTAGAGCGCCTGATAATTAGCCACATGACGGTTCAGAACCGAAGCTTTCTTCATAGCGGGCCTCGGCACTATCTATAATTGCATTCAGGATTTCTTCTTTACCTTTGAAGTGTTTGTAAAGGGATGGTGCTTTGATTCCTACGGCCTGGGCAATCTGCTCAACGCTGGTTCCGTCGTAACCCCGCTCTGAGAATAATGTTAATGCGGCTTCAAGAATATTTTCTTTTGTTGACATGAAGTCTCCTGTTGGTTAACAACTATTAGCCAAATGGTAGCTAATGATTATTAGCCTGTCAAGAGTTGAGGTTTTTTTATGCTAGCTTCAATACACTGGAAAAATCCAAGATGGCATGAAGCAGAACAGGAACCCAGATTGTACCGGTCTTCTCCTTTAGGAGTTGAAAGACAAGACCTGAAAGAAGTAAGCCGATAAACTGAGTGCTCATGAAGCTGCCAACCATAGGCCAGGTAAGGCTCTGCCAGCTGGAATAGCTGAAAATGTGCATGGCTGCGAACATAAGATTGGGCAGCAGATAGCGGATCCAGGTTTTTTCGTCTTTTAGGAGCCAGGTGCAAAAATCTCTGTCCAGGACTTCCTCCACAAAGGCAATAAAGACCAGATAGTAAAAAATATTATAAAGGATTGTGACCTTGTCTGCCTTTGTGATAAGGCAATAAGTAGTCAGGGCCAATAGGGCAGCTGCAAGGATTAGGGTAAGAGTCCACTGAACTTTTCCCTTGATGGTAAAATAAAGCTCAGTCGCAAAGGGGCGGATTTTGATGGCCGCCACTATAAAAAGAAGGATAAAAGGAGCGCAGGTGATCAGGTTCTGAAAAAAGATTCCTGGAATATTGCTGGAAGCCTTGCTGGCGGAGATAAGCTGTCCGCTTTCCTTCCACTTATAGATCCAAAAGGCAGCCCAGCAAACATGAATAAGACAGATGATAAAAATGAGCAGAGCTCTGGGGAATAACTTTTTTTTTGTCATGGAATAATTATATCATTAAAATATACAAAAGTCCAAAAATCTGCTAACTTGATTCCGCGTCACCAGGGGCTTTTTCGGAGGGTGCCCAGCCCTGAGGAAGCTGGGCTTTCTTTCTTTTCCTCTCATAGATTATAAAGGCGACGGTGCACAGAATAATCTGTACCACGGTGGAGCAGGGGGTGGCCAGCCCGATTCTGAAAAGACTGGGGTTTGCGGTCAGGCTCATGGCATAGGAGACGGGAATCCTGACACAGAAGGCACCGATAATTCCCTGCAGCATGACGAAGGTGGTCCTGCCCCAGCCATTGAAGTATCCGATAGTGCAGAAAAGAAAGGACACGAAAAGAGTGTCTATGGCATAAGCCTTGAGATAGCTGTGGGCTGCCTCTATAACGGCCTCATCCTTTGAGAAGATAGCCGAGAGCAGGTCTCCGTGGAAAAAAGCTGTATAGGCCATCAATATACCGCAGGCCAAAGATGCCGCAATGGAATAAACAAGAGCCTTTTTCGCCCGGTCGTACTTCTGTGCACCGATATTCTGGGCCACGAAGGCAGACAGGGATTGGGAGAAAGCCGATGGCACCAGCATTATAAAGCCGCATACTCTCTCTGCCACTCCTACACCGGCGGATGCAATAAGCCCCAGCCTGTTTATGATGGCCGCGATTACAAGAAAGGATACTGTCACAAGTCCGTCCTGAAGGGAGATGGGAGCTCCTGTTCTTATTACCAGCGTTATCAATGAGCTGTTCCAGCGTATGTTCCGCTTCGAGAAAGAGAAGGGGAGTCCCCGTTTTTTTGCAGTCAGCAGACAGAAGACTACGCTCAGGGCTTGGGCTATGATTGTGGCAAGGGCAGCCCCTGCAGCCTCCATTTTGAAGACCGCCACGAAAAGCAGATCACCGAAAATGTTTATTATGCAGGCTACCAGCACCGTAAGGAGCGGAGTCTTTGAGTCTCCCATCCCCCGGAAAACAGAGCCCAGTACATTGTAGCCGGTTATAAAAATTGTTCCGGCAGAACAGATATGTACATAAGCGAGAGTTTTATCAAAAGCTTCTGTAGGAGTCTGCATAAGGCGGGCAAAGGGCCGTGTCAGGAAAACCATCAGCAAAGTCACCCCAAGTGCCAGTATCACGAAAAAAATAACGCTCGTTCCCACTATGTCCGCAGCTTTGTCTTTCTTTTCGGCTCCCAGGGCCTGAGCCATCTGAATTGTAGTTCCCATGGCAAGCCCGGTTATGATAAAGGTAATCGTATGCATCATCATGGTGCCGGTGGCAACTGCGGAGACATCAGCGGCAGTTCCGAACTGGCCGACCACCAGCAGATCCACCGCTCCGTAAAATGATTGAAGAAAAAGAGCCCCAAGAACAGGAAGCGCGAAACGCAC